>NZ_SNWA01000001.1:2183027-2494889 GCF_004361815.1 Paraburkholderia sp. BL10I2N1
AAGCTAGCGTTAGCGCTTCAAGGGATTTCGTCTGCATGAGTCCGTCACTGACCGTTCGCCGTATTGCTGCCGACCAGGGCGCCGTTTTTCGCGAACTTCGTACAGCGTCGCTGCGCGAAGCGCCTTATGCCTTTGGCGAAACGCTCGAGGAATCGCTATCCGCCGATGCCTCCACGTTTGATGCCACCGCCGCGGACCACGCTGTCTCGATGACGGCCACGTCGTTCATTCTCTACACCGAGGGGCATCCGGCCGGCCTCATCGGCGCGTGCTTCGAAGACACGGCAGTGCGCCGAGCGTTCGTGAGCGAGTTGTGGGTTGCGCCGGCAGTGCGGCATCTGCGTGGCGGCGAACTGCTCGTGAACACCGCGAGCGAGTGGCTGGCGAGCGAGGGTGCACTGGAAATCTACGCCTGGGTGGCGGATGCCAACCGCACTGCGATGCGTTTCTACGAGCGCCTCGGCTTTGGTCCAACCGGGGAGCACACCACCCGTACGGCACGCTCAAGCGATCGGGAGACGCTGCTCGTGCGCCATGTGCCTCCGCGTGCGGAGTCGTTCGCGTCGTGACCGCCCATGCGGTGCTACCGGGCGCCGCCGGTTTTGTCTCATCCTCGCCGCTGCGGCGTTCGCCGCGCGTGATTTTCCTTGAATGCCCGTCCTTTATTGCCAAAAAACCTGGCTACGCTCGCGGACGCCTGTAAAATACGCAAAATTTTTTGTCGAATGCTATGTCGCCCAAGAAATCGCCATTTTTCGAACTTCGCAGTGGCACTGTCGACACGCTTCTGTTCGTGGTCAAGACCACCGACCTCGACGCGATCCGTACCGAACTGACCCGCCGCTTCGAGGCGACTCCCGAATTTTTCGCTAACGATGTCGTCGCGATCGACGTGCGCCGTCTCGCCGCTGACGAGCGCGTGCCAGTCGCCGACATCGCCAGCCTGCTCGACAGCGTGCGCATGCGCCCGGTTGGCGTGGTCGCGGATGCCGCGCAGCAGGCGTGGGCGATTGAATCCGGCCTGCCGTTTCTCGAAGCGCGCGACCGCCGCGGCGCCGCGACGAAGGTAGGCAGCGACGAAGCAGCCGAAGCCGTTGCCGCCGCAGTTGCGGCCGACGAGACTGCCGAATCCGCCGCAACGGACGCCACCACGGACGCCACCACGCCGACGCAAAGCGTCGAGCCGGTGCGCCTCGCGACGTCGGCACAGACGCTGGTGATCGAAAAGCCGCTGCGCTCCGGCCAGCGGATCTACGCGAAGGGCGATCTGGTGGTGCTCGGGCTCGTGAGTTACGGCGCTGAAGTGATCGCTGAAGGCAACATCCACATTTATGCACCGTTGCGCGGGCGCGCGCTGGCAGGCGTGCATGGCAATCACGACGCGCGCATTTTCTGTACGTGCCTGGAGCCGGAACTGGTCTCGATCGCTGGTATCTATCGAACGACCGAGAACCCCTTGCCGGATGACGTGCTCGGCAAGCCGGTACAGATCCGGCTCGATGAAGAAAAGCTGATGATCGAACCGTTGCGCCTCACCTGAACATCCGACGCGCGCGCTGCGTACTGATCGCGCGTGCTGTCGAGGTAAACGGCTGACGGACTCGATTGACGAATTTGAACGAATTTGACGGACACAAGGTAAGGGTAATGGCGAAAATCATTGTGGTGACATCGGGCAAGGGTGGCGTGGGCAAGACGACCACGAGCGCAAGTTTTGCATCGGCCCTCGCAATGCGTGGCAGCAAGACGGCCGTGATCGACTTCGACGTCGGTCTGCGCAACCTCGACCTCATCATGGGCTGCGAACGCCGTGTGGTGTACGACCTCATCAACGTGATCCAGGGTGAGGCGAACCTGAATCAGGCGCTCATCAAGGACAAGAAGTCCGAGCACCTGTTCATCCTGCCCGCGTCGCAAACGCGCGACAAGGATGCGCTGACGATGGAAGGCGTCGAGAAGATCATCAACGATCTGATCGCAATGGACTTCGAATACATCGTCTGCGACTCGCCGGCGGGCATCGAATCGGGCGCACTGCTGGCGATGCACTTCGCCGACGAAGCACTGATCGTAACGAACCCGGAAGTGTCGTCGGTGCGCGACTCGGATCGCATTCTCGGCATTCTGTCGTCGAAGACGAAGCGCGCGATCGAAGGCAAGGAGCCGATCAAGGAACACCTGCTGATCACCCGCTACAGCCCGAAGCGTGTCAACGAAGGCGAAATGCTGTCGCTCACCGATATCCAGGAGATCCTGCGTATCGACCTGATCGGCGTCATTCCGGAATCGGAAGCCGTGCTGCATGCGTCGAACCAGGGCCTGCCGGCAGTCCATATGGATGGCACCGACGTGGCTGAAGCCTACAAGGACGTGGTGTCGCGTTTCCTCGGCGAGCAGAAGTCGCTTCGCTTCACCGATTACCAGAAGCCAGGCCTGTTGCAGCGCCTCTTCGGCACCAAGTAAGGGGAGCGCACGTAATGTCGATTCTTTCGTTTTTGCTGGGCGAGAAGAAGAAATCCGCGTCGGTAGCGAAGGAACGCCTGCAGTTGATCATCGCGCATGAGCGCGCCGGCGGTCACGCCCCCGCCGATTACCTGCCCGCGTTGCAACGTGAACTGGTCGCCGTGATTTCGAAGTACGTGAAAATCTCGGACGAGGACATCCGTGTCAGTCTCGAACGTCAGGACGACCTCGAGGTCCTGGAGGTCAAGATCGAGATTCCGCAGGCCTGATTTCTGGCTCCCGCCGGGCAGTCGTTGTCCGGTTGTTGTGCACGCTACGCGCGGCCGGTACGGCGGCGCGTAGTGCCGGTCGTGTCCTGCCGTCAGTCTGTCTGTTGCGCCGTCTACGCGCAGTCTTCCTTTCGTTGTCTCGCCAACTCTCCCATGTTTCGCCTCGAGTCGCGTCCGTCTCTGTGTGAAAGACCGCGGCGTGAAAGACCGCGGAAATAATCCGTTGCACATCGGGCCATGCAGTAACACGCGCGATGTCAGCGCAAAGTCCGCCTCGCGCATTGAACGGATACCGCCATCGTCGGCGTCTCTATCCAGAGGTGAACAATGAAAACATCCCTTCGGTTGCTGCTTGCCCAGGCCGCCCTGATCGCCGCCGGCGCCTGTGCAGTGGCGTCTGCTTCGGCGGCTGAGGTCGTCGTCATCGCGCCGACGGCGCCGCCGCCTGTGCGCTATGAGCCGGAGCCTGCGCCACGCATGGGCTATGTGTGGGACCACGGTCACTGGCGCTGGGACCACGGCCGCTACGTGTGGGTGGCGGGCCACTGGCAGGCCGAGCGCATCGGCTATCACTGGGTGCCCGGCCACTGGGTCGCGCACGGTCCGGACTGGCATTGGGTGGGCGGGCACTGGGCTTAAGGCCGGTACCGATCGACGCTTAGGCACGTGACCTGGTGTTCAGTCCGGCGCGGCCGGTGAGACCGGTTGCGCCGTATCGTCCGATTTCCCCAGGGGAATACGCAATGAAGAAGAGACTGTTTGCGGCGGCGCTTCTTGCGCTGACGCTCGCCGGTTGCGTCGTGGTGCCGGCGCGGCCTGTGTATTACCGTTCTGCGCCGGTCGTCATTTATTGACGTGTGGCCGCATCCACCGGGGCCGCGTCGCCCTCGTCTCCGAGCAGTGCTTCTGGCACTTCGGGGACGGGAGCGGGCGCCGGCTGCTGCGGCGGCGCCATGTAGCGCTGGGCAAGCGCATCGTACAGCGGTGGCGCGAAGACGCGCGACACGCGGCTCGAAATCAGCGCCGTCGCCATCAACGAGATCACGAGCGCGTGCCCGTTGATCATCTCCATCACGATGACAAACGATGTGATCGGCGACTGCGTGACGGCCGCGAGATAGCCGACCATCGCGAGTGCGATCAGCATCTGCAACTGCATGCTGTCGAACACCATGTGAAGCACGTTGCCAAAGCCCGCGCCGATCGACAGCGACGGTGCAAAGATGCCGCCCGGAATCCCCGGCAGGTACGAGCCGACCATCGAGATCATCTTCAGAAGCGGATAGAACATCGACAGGTGCTCGGTGCCCTCGAGCAGCCCGCGCGCTTCCGCATAGCCGCTGCCAAAGGTCGTACCGCCGGAAATCAGGCCGACGACCGCGATCAGGAGCCCGCACAGCGCGGCGAATACGACCGGCCGTTCGCCATGTAGCTTTCGCAGCGGCGCGGGAATCCAGCGTGCGGTATTGAGCAGGAGCCAGCAAAAGACGCCGCCGGCGATGCCCGTCACGATGGCCGTCAGCACCACCGCCACGGCGAGCAGATCGGGAAAATGCGCGCCGATCTCGATGGTGCCGAAATACGTGTAGTTGCCGTTGAGCCCCAGGGCGATCACGCCCGCGATGATGATCGCCGTGATCAGCACGCCGCTTGCGCGGGCTTCGAAGCTGCGCGTGAGTTCCTCGATCGCGAACACGATGCCGGCGAGCGGCGTATTGAATGCGGCCGACAGACCAGCCGCCGCGCCGGCCAGCACCAGTTGCCGCTCGATCAGCGCATTCGAGCGCGGATAGAGCCGCCGCAGATTGAACATGAGTGCCGCGCCGACCTGCACCGTCGGTCCTTCGCGACCGATCGTAAAGCCACCAAGAATGGCGAGAAACGACACCGCGATCTTGCCGGCGAGGATCCGGAACGTGAGGAGCCGCGAGCCGGTATTGCTCGTATTCGTGTGCAGCGTGGCGATGACCTGCGGGATGCCGCTGCCTTCGGAGCCGCGAAAGAAGGTTCGTGTAAGCCATGCGCAGGCGGCGCCGATGGCGGGCGTCAGAACGAGCGGCAGCCATACGTGCTGGTGCTGCATCGTGCGGAACGCGTCGTAACCCCAATCGATGAGCCGGGCATAGAGCACCGCAACCAGACCGACAGCAATCGCACCGAGCCAGAAAATACCGTACTGGCGCCAAAGACGTCTTGCGCGTCGCACAACATTCGAAGTCAGGGGAGGGGAGGCCCGCGACATAGTGTGTCCGTCGAAGCAAAGGTTGGATTATAGCGGCCTGTTCCTGCCGCTCGCTCCGGCGCCTCTACGCGCAGCACAGGCGCCGATGCCGCGCAAAAGAAAGGGGCGTGACGCGCGGCACCCCGGTCGAACAGGTGCCTTCGCGGTACGCCCCTCAAAACGCTCTCGTCGGGGGGCGAGAGCGATGAGGATTCCATGCATAGCTTATTGCTCCGATTTCTGTTAGACAGTGGGGCTCGGTTGCTGGGTTCCGGGTGCCAGATCCGGAAATACGCCGGGAAGTACTTCAGGAAGTACAGCTTCTTTCGAGTAACCCCTTCGGCTGGCGCGGCACATTACATGCTTGTTAAAACTGTCGCTTTTCATTGGCGGCGGGCGCGCAACTTGCACAGACCTGCAGCCGGGTAGTTGTGCCTGAATTGCGTTGCAGTGCGTCTCTGGGCTGCAAGCGTCGGCGCTCCTGCCTTGGCGGGTTCCGCCATGGGCGTGCCTCGCTGCGTGCCCGAATGCTAGCCGCCCCGAATTCGGGCAATTCGTGCGCCCGGTTCACCCAGCGCCAATGGCTCCACGCACTACGCCGCTGACGCGGAGGTTATCGCGAGTGTGTAACACGATGCACATCTCCCCTTACAAATTGCAACGGTTGCGGTGCGCGCCGTCGTGTTCAATCGAGTCATTCGAGATCGCTCGAATATCACTGACTCGACGGGAGAATGAAGTGAAACGCTTGACGCTAACCTTGATTGCGGGAGCGCTCCTGGCCGCTGCGCTGGGAGGGTGCGTCGTCGTACCCGCTCCGGGCTACTACTACGGTGGCGGCTACTATCACGGCGGCGGCTACTACCACGGCGGAGGCTACTACCGGTAACGGGACGTGCCGGCAGCCTGGCATTTCCAGTGCGCCGGTGCGGGTGGGAAGGTCGCGCGGTCTGCGCTTGCGGATCGCGCGATTTTTTCGTGGCTTTGGTATGCGGCTTCGGGTTACGCCAGAAGCATCTCGAAAGCGACGACCGCGGCAATGGCGGCCAGGTTTGCCGCCAGGGCTTCCACGACGATGCCCTTCCACGTGGCGGGCCTGAAGCGGACCGCCAGCAGCAAGGCGCCAAGCAGTGCGAGGGCAATGATCATCACGATATCTGCGTTCTGCAGGTAAATATTCATCGTCGACTCCTGGGGCATCGCTAAAGCGGATGTCTGCCGATCCGTTCGATTGGGCTGGCTGGTTCATCGGAATTCAATCCGAGTATAGGCAGGCCAAAAAGCCGTGCAAGTGAGGGAAAGCACGACCTGTTCCCGGCGATGCGCGCGCTGGCGCAAGATGCTGCGCCAGCTGGGAGCGAGTTGAAATGTACTGTCAGCGACCCGTGTTTACATCAGCCTTGCATCGCGCGTTTCGCGCATGCACAGCACGCCGATCAGGCTGACCGTCGCGGCGATCGAGACATAGCCGCCGACCCACGTCAGGCCGCCACGCGCCACGAGCACCTGAGCGATATACGGCGCTACCGACGCGCCGAGAATCCCGCCCAGGTTGTAGGCAACGCCTGCACCGGTGTAGCGCACGCTGGTCGGAAAGAGTTCGGGCAGCAGGGCGCCCATGGGGGCGAACGTGACGCCCATCAGGAACAGCTCGATGATCAGGAACAGCTGCACCAGCGGTGTTGAACCGCTGCCGAGAAGCGGCGCCATCGTGAAGCCTGACAGGATCGCCGCGACGATCCCGACGATCAGCACCGGTTTGCGGCCATAGCGGTCGCTAGCCCACGCGGAGAGCGGCGTGGCGAGCGCCATGAACAGCACCGCGATGCACAGCAGCCCGAGGAAACCCTGCCGCGTGAAATTCAGCACCGACACGCCATACGACAGCGAGAACACAGTCGAGATATAAAACAGCGTGTAGCAGACGACCATCGCAAGTGCGCCGAGCAGCGTCGGCCGCCAGTGTTGAGAGAGCAATGTCGCGAGCGGCACGCGCACGCGTTCGTGACGGTCGATAGCGGCCTGGAACGCCGGCGTTTCGGCGATCTTCATGCGCACGTAGAGACCGAGCGCAACCAGCACCGCGCTGACGACGAACGGCACACGCCAGCCCCAGCTGCGGAACTGGTCGTCGGACAGCGACAGGGCGAGGCCGAAGAACAGGCCGTTCGATGCGAGAAAGCCGATCGACGGACCGAGTTGCGGGAACATCCCGAACCAGCCGCGCTTGCCGGCCGGCGCGTTCTCGGTGGCGAGGAGCGCCGCGCCGCCCCATTCGCCGCCAAGGCCGATGCCCTGCCCGAAACGCAGGATGCACAGCAGGATCGGCGCGAGGGTGCCGATCGCATCGTAGCCGGGGAGGAAGCCGATCAGGGTGGTCGACAGGCCCATCACGAGCAGCGACACAACGAGCGTCGACTTGCGGCCGATACGGTCGCCGAAATGGCCGAAGATGAACGAGCCGATCGGCCGCGCGATAAAGGCGATACCGAACGTGACGAACGCCGACAGGGCCTGCGCTGTCGGCGAGCCGTGCGGAAAGAAGACCGGGCCGATCACGAGCGCCGCCGCCGTCGCATAGACGTAGAAATCGTAGAACTCGATCGTGGTGCCGATAAAGCTCGCGAAGATGACGCGCGAAGCGCTGTTCTTCCGGGCCACTTCGGCTGGCGCCGTTGAAACGGGTGATGAGGACATGCAGGGTCTCCAGTTGTCGTGACACAACCGTGCCGGCGGGAAGCGTCCTGCGCTTCTTCGGATGGGCCGGGGTGGGCCGTGTCTTTGCTTGAAATCGATGCTGGCCGGGAACGGAGGGCCGGTCGACGTACGCGCAGCTTGTTGCTCATGCAACATTTGCAGGCATGCGTCAGCTTACCTCGTCACGGAACTGCCGGCGCACGGGCGTCGGGACACGTAGCGATGCAATCCGGACGGTCGCGCGAGTCGCGCGGCGACGCCAGGGTCAGGCTGTTCGGCGCACGCGGATGGGCGGACGGCGAAAGTGGCGCCGGAGGGCTCCGGCAGGGCGTATCAAAAAATTATAACGAGCGTGCGCACCGCGCCGCAACCCGATGCGGCACGGATGGTGAAAGGCGAGCGGAAGCGCTTGCCCTGTCAATTGGTCGTTTGCGCTTGCGGCGATGCAAATTCGCGCAGCTGGAACTTGCCGTTGTCGTTGAAGAGCCAGTCTTCCATGAGTTCGAGATGGCCGCGGCCGTCGAGCAGTTTGGCCGGTGGCTGCGGTAACGGCGACGCGCGACGCAGCGAGGCAAGCGCGGTGCCTTCGGCTTCGTCATCGCCATTGGAGCGATAGACCGCCGACGTGACGAGCAACCCGTCGCGGTCGACGGTGAACGCGACGACGACGAGCGAGCGCAGCATCGCCTGCGGCGTGCCATGCAGCACGTACGACGGGTTGCGTTCGAGAATGCGCTGCGCGACGGCGCTACGGTACTGATCGAGCGAGACGCTGTTGATCGCAACTGGCGGAACGTAGGTCGTCGGTCGCTCGAGCGGCGTGATCGTACAGGCTGCGGTGGTTGCCAGAAGGATCAGTGCGGCGCCACGCACGATAGAAGTCAACAGGGCGGAATGGCGGCGGCGAGCGAGGAGCTGCATGGCAGGGTGAATCTCTAGGGTGGGGCGTACATTCATGCTAGTGCATGCGCGTGGCTTTTCAATCCGCGTTGCCCCTGCTTTTAGTGCGCTCGACCACGCTTGAATTCGTTGCGCACAAAGACAGTCCCGCGCGATGCGATGCCGGTAACAGGCGCTTCGATCTCGGCTGCTGCCCGCTCCGGATTCCGGATCCGGACGTCGCCTTGATGTGGCTGTACGCGCTCCGGTGTGCCTGCGTAATGCGGTACCGCAGAAATGCAAAAAAGGCATTGAATCCGTGAAGAATTCAATGCCTTTCGTGTATGTCTGGCGGAGGCGGTGAGATTCGAACTCACGGAAGGATTGCTCCTTCGCCGGTTTTCAAGACCGGTGCCTTAAACCGCTCGGCCACACCTCCAAGCCGCGAATTGTAACCCGAAATCGATCAGCGGCGGCTACCTCCGCCAGCGATCAATGTCCGTCCTTCAGAAACAGCGCCTGCAGATCGTTGAGGAAGTTCTGGCCGCGCGCAGTCGGCGCAATCTTTTCGTGATCGCGGACAATCAGGCCGCGCTTTTCCGCTTCCTGCAACGCCGACTCGATCGATGTCATCGACAGCCCGGTGCGTTCGATGAACCGGTGCACCGGAAACCCTTCCACCAGGCGCAGCGCGTTCAGCATGAATTCGAACGGCAGATCGCGCGGTCCGACTTCGTGTTCCTCCTGCACGGGTGCGCCGGCTTTCGCCTGCTCGATGAACGTCGCCGGGTGCTTGTAGCGCGCCTGGCGCAGGATGCGGTTCGGAAACGACAGCTTCGTATGCGCGCCTGCGCCGATGCCGAGATAGTCGCCGAAGCGCCAGTAGTTCAGGTTGTGTCTGCTCTGCCGATGCGGCTTCGCATACGCCGACACCTCGTAGCGTGCGTAGCCTGCAATGGCGGTGCGCTCATGGATCCAGTCCTGCATGTCGGCCGACTGATCGTCGTCGGGCAGCGGCGGCGGAAACTTGGCGAACAGCGTGTTCGGTTCGAGCGTCAGGTGATACAGCGACAGGTGCGGCGGCGCAAACGACAGCGCCGTTTCGATATCGGCCTGACATTCGGCGAGCGTCTGCTTCGGCAACGCGAACATCAGGTCGAGATTGAAGTTGTCGAAGGTGTTCGCCGCGACTTCGACCGCGTGACGCGCCTGCGCCGAGTCGTGAATGCGTCCGAGGGCTTTCAGATGTGCCTCGTTGAAACTCTGGATTCCCACCGACAGACGGTTCACCCCGCTTGCGCGAAACTGCGCGAACTTCGCGGCCTCGAACGTGCCGGGGTTGGCTTCGAGCGTGATTTCGGCGTCGGCGTCGAGCGGCAGCAAGGCCCGTAAGTCCGACAGCAGGCGGTCGAGCCCGGCCGCCGACAGCAGGCTCGGTGTCCCGCCGCCGATGAATACCGTATGCACCTGGCGCCCCCAGACGAGCGGCAACGCCAGTTCGAGGTCGGTGCGCAGCGCATCGAGGTACTCGTTCTCAGGGAAGCTGTCGCCCTTCCACTCGTGCGAGTTGAAATCGCAGTACGGGCACTTGCGCACGCACCACGGAAAGTGCACGTACAGCGCGAGGGGCGGCAACGACGCCAGTCGGATGCCGCCCGGCGCCGTGAAGGCCTTGATGACGCCGACGCCGGCACCGGCGCCCGTCGATGCGGCGCTCACGCTGCCTCCGACAGACGCGCAAGCAGATGCCGCAACGCGATTGCGCGATGGCTCTTGGCGTTCTTCACGGCGGGATCGAGTTCGGCGGCGGTCGCATTCAGCGCCGGCACAAGGAAGTACGGGTCGTAGCCGAAGCCGTTCGTACCGCGCGGCGCATCGAGCACTTCGCCGTGCCAGCGGCCTTCCGCGATCAGCGGTTCGGGGTCGTCGGCATGCCGCACGAGTGTGAGCACGCAGAAGTAGTACGCCCGGCGATCATGGTGAGACCTGAGTTCAGCAACGAGGCGCGCGTTGTTGGCGGCGTCGCTTTTCTCGCCGCCGGCCAGTTGCGCGTAACGCGCCGAATAAACTCCCGGCGCGCCACGCAACGCGACGACGCACAGGCCGGAGTCATCGGCAAGCGCCGGCAGCCCGGTGAGCCTTGCCGCATGACGCGCCTTCGCGAGCGCGTTTTCGACGAAGGTCGGATGCGGTTCTTCGGCTTCGGGCACTTTGAAACGGCCCTGCGGAATCAGCTCGATCCCGACGGTTTCGAAGAGCGCCGCGAACTCGCGCAGCTTGCCCGCGTTGTTCGACGCGAGCACGACCTGGCGAAGCGCCGACGCGATCGTCCGGCGCTCACCGTCGATGTTGTTGCGATCAGTCACCCTTCAACTCCAGTGCTTCCTTCTGTTTCGCGATCAGCGTTTCGATGCCGGCTTGCGCCAGATCGAGCAGCGCGTTCGTCTCGTTGCGCGAGAACGGCACGCCCTCGGCCGTACCCTGAATTTCGACGAAGCCGCCTGCGCCCGTCATCACGACGTTCATGTCGGTGTCGCATTGCGAGTCTTCGTCGTAATCGAGATCGAGCACCGGCAGACCGTTGAACACCCCAACCGAGATCGCCGCAACATAGTCGGTGATCGGCGATTTTTCGATGCGACCGGTGGCAAGCAGCTTCGCCACCGCATCGTGCGCCGCGACGAAGGCGCCCGTGATGCTCGCCGTGCGCGTGCCGCCATCGGCCTGGATCACGTCGCAATCGATGTGCAGCGTGCGTGCGCCGAGGCGCTCCAGATCGAACACCGAGCGTAACGCGCGGCCGATCAGACGCTGGATTTCCTGCGTGCGGCCCGTCTGCTTGCCGCGAGCGGCTTCGCGGTCGCTGCGGGTGTGCGTCGCGCGCGGCAGCATGCCGTATTCGGCCGTCAGCCAACCCTGACCGCGATCGCGCAGGAAGGCCGGAACCTGTTCGGCAATGCTGGTCGTGCAGATTACTTTCGTGTCGCCGAATTCGATGAGCACGGAGCCTTCTGCATGCTTCGTGTAATGACGCGTGATGCGCACGTCGCGCAGCTGGTCGGCGCGGCGGCCGCTGGGACGTTGGGAGGTGTCGTTCATCGTCGGGAACCGGAGAAAGAGAGGGCAGAGGGGAAACTGCGATTTTACCGCCGATCGGCCCGGCGAGACCGGGCGCCTCTCGCGAGGCGCTCCCGCAAAAATGGGATAATGCGCGTTCCACGCCCCGCGTCTCGTACACGCCGGGCGGCCCGACTCCACCGGCCGTATCACGAGCTGAACGGCCTCCCATCGCGAGACGAACGATGATCTACAGCATGACTGGCTATGCGAGCGCCACGCGCGAACTCGCAGCCGCCTCAGGTACTGGCGGCGTAAGCGTGTCGGTCGAACTGCGCACGGTGAACTCGCGCTTCCTCGACCTCAATTTCCGCATGCCCGAGGACGTGCGCGTCTGCGAACCGACGCTGCGCGAGATGCTGATGAACAAGCTGTCGCGCGGCAAGGTCGATATCCGTATCAACCTGCAGCGCAGCGAACAGTCGGCAAACGCCGGCGCGGTCAGTCGCGACACGCTGGACCAGCTCGCGTTGCTCGAGCGCGCGGTGCTCGGCGTGTTTCCCGAAGCCGGCCGTCTGCGGACTGGTGAAATCCTGCGCTGGCCCGGCGTGCTGGCCGAAAGCTCCGTGGCGCCGGAAGTGCTGCGCGATGCGGTGCTCGCGTGCGGCAAGCAGGCGATCACGGATCTGATCGACGTGCGTGCCCGCGAAGGCGCGCAACTCGCGACGATGCTGATCGCGAACGTCACTGAAATGGAGGCGATTGTCGCGAAGATCACGCCACTCGTGCCGGAACTGATCACGAAGCATCAGCAGAAGATTGTCGAGCGTTTGCAGGAAGCGCTCGGTATTGCGGTGCAGGATACGACGGCCACCAGCATTTCGCGCGAAGAGATCGCGGAACGTATCCGTCAGGAAGTGACGATGTACGGTATCCGTATCGATATCGCCGAAGAGCTGTCGCGTCTGACCGCCCATCTGAACGAAACGCGGCATGTGATCGAGAAGGGCGGCAAGGTCGGCAAACGGCTCGACTTCATGATGCAGGAGCTGAACCGCGAAGCCAACACGCTCGGCTCGAAGGCGGCCGCGAAGGAACTGGCGGATTCGTCGATGACCCTGAAGCTGCTCATCGAGCAAATGCGCGAGCAAGTACAAAACCTGGAGTAAAGAGCCCATGACCGGCCAGACACGCGAAGGCCACGCGCCACGCAACCCTTATTCCGGAGCTTATCCGGGCAACCTGTTCATGGTCGTCGCGCCATCGGGCGCGGGCAAGTCGACGCTCGTGAACGCACTGCTTGCGAAAGACCCGGCAATCCGTCTGTCGATCTCGTACACGACGCGCCCGCCGCGGCCGAAGGAACAGGATGGTCAGCACTATCATTTCACGACCGTCGACGATTTCCTCACCCGCCACGCGCAAGGCGAGTTTCTCGAAAGCGCGGAAGTGCATGGCAACTACTATGCGACTTCGCGCCTGTGGATCGAAGAGCAGATGAAGGCAGGCCACGACGTGCTGCTCGAAATCGACTGGCAGGGCGCGCAGCAGGTGAAGAAGCAGTTCCACAATGCCGTGGAAATCTTCATCCTGCCGCCATCGCTCGATGCGCTCGAAGAGCGTCTGAAGAAGCGCGGCCAGGACGAGCCGAACGTGATTACGCGACGCCTGCTGGCAGCCGGCAGCGAGATGGCGCACGCAGCCGAAGCCGAGTATGTGGTGATCAACGAGAACTTCGATCGCGCACTGGCCGATTTGCAATGTCTCGTCGCCGCGACGCGCTCGCGCTTCGCTTCGCAGTACGCCCGGCACACGGATCTTTTCGTGCAGCTTGGCATCCATCTGCCGCACGCCAGCTGACGGCGGGGTGACCGGCACATAAGGTAGAATAAGCAACATACTGAGAAGGAATTTCCAACATGGCCCGCATTACCGTCGAAGACTGTCTGAAACAGATCCCGAATCGTTTCGAACTGGCGCTTGCCGCAACCTATCGCGCGCGTCAGCTCGCACAAGGTCATACGCCGAAGATCGAAAGCCGCGACAAGCCCACCGTCGTCGCGCTGCGTGAAATCGCGGCCGGCCAGGTCGGCGTCGAAATGCTGAAGAAGGTGCCTGTCTAAGGCCCATCTGCATCTGTTTTCGATTGCCATGTAATTGAAGCAACGCGTGCAGACCGGCGTTCAACCCACGAGTAATCCAACACGGAGGCGAAAATGAGCACTACCCCGTCGCCTGCCACTTCGGACGTGGAACACGACGCGCAGGATAGCGATTCGCCTTCGTCTGCACGCAAGTACATCGACGCGGTTCTCGAACAGTCGTTTCGTCATCTGTTCGGGCCGACCGCCACGCCGGAGCAGCCGCGCCGGCATGACGTCGTTTCGATCGCGAAGCTGACGTCCGCGCTTGCCGAATACCTCGCGCCGGAAGAGATCAAGGACGTCAAGGCGGCCTTTCATTTCGGCGACGAGGCTCATCTCGGCCAGTATCGCCAGAGCGGCGAACCTTACATCACCCATCCTGTCGCCGTCGCGGAAATCTGCGCCAGCTGGATGCTCGACGCCCAGTCGATCATGGCGGCGCTGCTGCATGACGTGATGGAAGACCAGGGCGTGACCAAGGCGGAACTCGCCGAGCGCTTCGGCGCCAAGGTTGCGGAACTGGTCGATGGGTTGTCGAAACTCGACAAGATGGAGTTTCGTAACCGCGAGGAGGCGCAGGCGGAAAATTTCCGCAAGATGCTGCTCGCGATGGCGCGCGACGTGCGCGTGATTCTGGTGAAGCTCGCGGACCGGTTGCACAACATGCGCACGCTGGGCGCGGTGCCGTCGGAAAAGCGCCGCCGCGTGGCGCGCGAGACGCTGGATATCTACGCGCCGATCGCGCACCGGCTCGGTCTGAACAATACCTATCGCGAGCTGCAGGACCTGAGCTTCGCGAACTTCAATCCGCATCGGTACGCGACGCTCGAAAAGGCCGTGAAGGCCGCGCGCGGCAACCGGCGCGAAGTGGTCGGCAAGATTCTGGAATCGGTGCAGCGGGCAATTGCCGACGCGAAGATCGACGCCGAAGTCACCGGCCGCGAAAAAACCATCTTCAGCATCTACAAGAAGATGCGCGACAAGCAGCTGTCGTTCTCTCAGGTGCTCGACGTGTATGGCTTCCGTGTCGTCGTCGATAGCGCGCTGGAGTGCTACACCTGCATTGGCGCGCTGCATGCGCTCTACAAGCCCGTGCCGGGCAAGTTCAAGGATTACATCGCGATTCCGAAGGTCAACGGCTATCAGTCGTTGCACACTACGCTAGTGGGCCCGTTTGGCGCGCCGATCGAGTTCCAGGTGCGCACGCGCAAGATGCACGAGATCGCGGAAGCGGGCGTTGCCGCGCACTGGCTGTACAAGAACGGTGGCGCGGATCTGAACGATGTACAAAAGCGCGCGCACCAGTGGCTGAAGTCGCTGCTCGACATCCAGAGCGAAGCGGGCGATTCCAGCGAATTCCTCGAACACGTGAAGATCGATCTGTTCCCGGATGCGGTGTACGTGTTCACGCCGAAGTCGAAGATCATGGCGCTGCCGCGCGGCGCGACTGCACTCGACTTCGCGTATTCGATCCACAGCGACCTGGGCAACCAGTGCGTCGCGGTGAAGATCAACAATGAACTGTTGCCGCTGCGCACCGAACTGAAGAGTGGCGACATCGTCGAAGTGATCACCGCGCCGTATTCGAAGCCGAATCCGGCGTGGCTCGGTTTTGTGCGGACCGGCAAGGCACGCTCGGCGATCCGTCACTATCTGAAGACGATGCGGCTCAATGAGTCGGTGCAACTCGGCGAGCGGCTCGTCGATCAGGCGCTGAAGGGCTACAGCCTTGCGCTGTCGGATGTGACCCCCGAGGTCTGGGAGAAACTGGTTCTGTGGACGGGCAACAAGAACCGTCAGGAAATTTTCGCGGATATCGGCCTCGGCCGGCGTGTCGCTGCGGTGATGGCCAAGCGCATCGAAGTGCTGATGAGCGGCCGCGACGCCGATGATGACAGTCCGCGCCCGGAATCCACGTCGCATGCGCCGCCTGTCGTGATCACGGGCACCGAGGGCATGTCGGTGCAACTGTCTGCCTGCTGCCGTCCGATTCCGGGCGACGACATCATGGGCTACATCGGCATCGGCCTCGGCATGGCGATTCACACGACCGATTGCCGCGTCGCGCAACGCATCCATCGCCGCGATCCGGGCCGCTGGATCGACGTCGCGTGGGCGCCGCAGCCGGGTCGCCTGTTCGATGTCGCGGTGAAGGTACTGGTGAAGAACACGAAAGGCGTGTTCGCTCGCGTCGCCGCGGACATCACCTCCGCCGACGCCAATATCGTCCACATCGCGATGGACGAGGACCTGTCGCAGGAATCGACGGTGCTCCGCTTCGTGATCCAGGTCAGTGATCGTCTGCATCTCGCCAACGTCATGCGCCGGGTACGCACGAATCCGGACGTGATGCGCATCGCACGCGAACGGCCGAGCGAGGAAGGTCACCATCGTCACGAGGGCGGCATGCGGATCGATCGGGAGCGTGCCGACTACTGACGCGTAGTCGGGCGCTCGTGTTGCGTGCCTGCGGCGCGGACAATATGTCCGTCGGGTACGGAGAATGTCTGAGCCGATCCACGGGCGCTAACGATTCGCCTGAGTTTGCCTGAGTTTGCCGATCAATGCTCGCCGTCTTCATTCCGTCCGGCGCATTTTTTCGCTGCTTTGCAGCACCCCGACGCTCTTCAACTCGCCCTGGAGTGAACCCGATGAACGTAGCTGATCTGACCGGCGTTGCACTCGACTACTGGGTGGCCCGTAGCCTGCATGACTTCGTGCGTGAAATCCACTTTACCGACAGCGGCCGGACAGTCGCGATCCGCGGCAGCGACCGAGGGCGTCCATGGGACGGCCGTTTTACGCCTTCGACGTCGTGGGAAGCTGCGGCGGTCGTGCTGGAGCGGGCGCAGCGACTGGAGCTAAGCGAACGCGTACACCCAGGCGTGGTGCATTGCGTTGCTGCCTTCGAGGGAGGGCATCGGACGGTGGAAGGGCGTGGCGAGTCGTTGAGAACTGCCTTGCTGCGGGCGTTTGTAGCGAGTCGCTTCGGCGACGCCGTTCCGGACGTGCTGCGCCAGTCGCAATCGCTGGTTGGCACGCGGGCAGAGCCGATTGGTGAGCAGAGAGCGTCAACTTCGTTCGAAGACCCGCCGTCGCCCGATGGCCGGATCGGCGATATTCAGTCTGCGCCGCGCTGAGTCCCGCTTGTGCCGCCGGGTTTGGTTCGACGATGGGCCACAGGGAGGAAAATCTGCGCCGCAAAAGACAAAGGGCCTTCCGGATGGAAGGCCCTTCTTCAAAGCTGGCGCGGCTGGCAGGATTCGAACCCACGACCCCTTGGTTCGTAGCCAAGTACTCTATCCAACTGAGCTACAGCCGCACGCAAAACCGGTACTGCTTACAATCTGGCAAAACTCTTCGAAACGAAAGGGCCTTCCCGGAAGAAGGCCCTCGAATAAGTGGTGCGGCTGGCAGGATTCGAACCCACGACCCCTTGGTTCGTAGCCAAGTACTCTATCCAACTGAGCTACAGCCGCACGCAGAACCGGGATTATAGCAAAGCTTCAAAAAAAGGGAAGCGACAAACGCGGATTTGTCCCATTATTCTGATATGTACCCTTGATGGACGGGCGTTTGCCGCGTTGATGCACCATGAACAAAGCTTTTGTCAAAGAATCGACCGAGGATCAGGACGACGATCTCGACTTCGCACAGCCCGAGATACCTGCGGGCACCAAGAACTACATTACACACGCTGGCTACCGGCGTCTGCGTGACGAACTGCTGCATCTGATCGACGAGGAGCGGCCGGAGGTGGTGAAGCTGGTGTCATGGGCTGCATCGAACGGCGACCGCTCGGAAAACGGCGATTACATCTATGGCAAACGGCGTCTGCGCGAAATAGACCGGCGCATCCGTTTTCTGACGAAGCGACTCGATCTGGCAGAGGTCGTGGACAGCAGCAAGCAGGAGAATGTCGATCAGGTATTCTTCGGCGCGACCGTGGACTACGCGACGCAGGATGGCGAAGTGCATACCGTGACAATCGTCGGCGTAGACGAGGTTGACCTGGATCGCGGTCATGTGAGCTGGATCTCGCCAGTAGCGCGGGCTTTGCTGAAGGCGCGGATCGGAGATCAGGTGACGCTGCACACGCCGGCTGGCGCGGAACCGATCGACGTACTCGACGTGCGGTATCCGCCTGCGGAGGCCGCAGCGTAAAGCAGCATCAAGGTTTGAAGGGCCGGGCTTCGGTGTCGGCGGGCGCATGCCTGTCCGTGCGGAGCAGCGCGCGAACCTGATCGAGCAGGCCTGAGTGGTAGATCCATCGCTCGCCGTCCGCTTGATCCACCGAATCGCGTCCAGTACGGCTCTGGCGTCGGCTGTTGGCTGGCCGGTGGTCTTTGTTGCGGGCGACGGGAACAGACGACTGACCACGTTCCATTGGTCGTTGGATAACCGGTCTTTCTGATCTGGGCTTGTCACACCGCGGCTCCTCAGGTGGCTTGCACGACACCTGTCTGACGGAGGACCGTCCCATCGTGTCGCTGCCCGAATGTGGACGCCGGGAACAATAAAAAAGACGCCGCAAGCGGCGCCTTTTGATTCTGCGGATACTGCCTGCAGCTTAGAAGCGGTGACGCAGACCGGCCGTCACAGCAACCTGGTTGTTCGTCGACGAAGCAGCGCTCGAACCCAGACCGTTGATGTTTGCATCGATGCCCGAACCTTCGTTCACGCGCTGGTAGACGCCTTGCAGGTACACGTCCGTGCGCTTCGACAGCGCGTAGGCGGTTTGCAGGTTGAACTGGTTGTAGTTCGGACGGACACCTTCCAGGCTTGCGCGCGTGTACGTATACGCAGCAGCCACGCTCAGGGCCGGCGTCAGGGCGTAGCGGCCATTGACTTCAAAGTTCTGGAAGCGGGCGCTGTTGCTCGGCAGGGCGCTGAGCGATGCACGGCCGCTAGCCGACGGGTTGATGCCCGTCAGGCCGTTCAGGTTGGTTTGCGTGTACACGAAGCCAGCCGTTGCCGGACCAAATGCGTAGTTCACGCCAGCGCCCCACGTCTGTTGACGGTTAGCCGCGAACGTGGCGTCGCCCGACACTGCGCCCGACGTGTTCGTCGAACCGCCGCCGTTCAGTTGCAGGTATGCCGCTGCGAAGTTCAGGCCGCCCCACGTGTACGAAGCACCGGCGCTGTATGCGCGGTTGTTCGCGAAGCTACCTGCGTCGTTCGAGAAGCCGTACATGCCGCCGAACTTGAAGCCGGCGTAGTTCACGCTTTGGTACTTGACCGAATTGTTGACGCGGAACGAGTTGTTCAGG
The DNA here is from genome assembly GCF_004361815.1 of Paraburkholderia sp. BL10I2N1. Lineage (NCBI taxonomy): Bacteria > Pseudomonadati > Pseudomonadota > Betaproteobacteria > Burkholderiales > Burkholderiaceae > Paraburkholderia > Paraburkholderia sp. BL10I2N1. Next base: position 2,202,028 of record NZ_SNWA01000001.1, read on the forward strand.
TTGTCGTTATCGAACGGGTGCGCGAACTGCGTGCCGCCGTATTGCGTGCCGGTCAGTGCCAGCGGACCGACGTAGTCAACCATGCTGTCGTATTGACGGCCGAGCGTAACCGCACCGAAGTCATTGCTTGCCAGGCCAACGAATGCCTGACGGCCGAACAGGCGGCTGTTTTGCTTCAGTGTGCCGTCGTTGATGCCGAAGCCGTTTTCCAACGTGAAGATAGCCTTCAGACCGCCGCCGAGATCTTCAGCGCCACGCAGGCCGAAACGGCTGCCGTTCACCGAGCCGCTCGTCATTTGCCAGTTGGCGCCGTGGCCGCCCTGATTGTTCGTGTAGGTGATGCCGGCGTCGATCAGGCCGTACAGCGTGACGCTGCTTTGCGCGTGAGCAGCCGTAGCAAAAACGCCCGACAGGGCCGCGACCATGAGTGTCTTTTTCATCTTTGTAGCTCCGAGAACAGGATGGGTTTTGGAAACCCAGGCTTCAGGGAAACAATCACGCAACGCTGCGAGAGGCGAAATTCACGTGAAAACGCGCCAATACAATCAGCGCGTTCGTTTCCAGACAGCGCAGTGTAGAGACGTGCTCAGGGGGCAGACATTCCGAAAACCGCAATAGAGTATTACGCGATCGGAAATGATGGGGAGTTGCGCCTGGAGCCTTACTGGTAACGGCTTCGGCGAGTTCGGCGGGGGTGGCGAGGGTGATGTCAACCTTACGGTGTTGCGCAATTACTACAACACATAATGCATAAATACGACGCAGGATTCGGTTTCGGGATGATTATTGTTGTTTATGAAATAGATGGTTGCAGTTACTGTTGCCAATCGTCAGGCCACTGGGCGCTATACTAAAAGTTCTGCTTTCCAAAGCAGACTTTTTCGTTGACGAAAAAGATCTCCAAACCTTTGTCGGCGCGGCCTTCCAGCCGCGCTTTTTTTTTGCCCCTCGCGTTCAGGGGCATGATTACCCTGCTAGCCGTCGCTGGCTGTCGGGTTTGCAGCGGCCAGCTCGAAGCCGGAGGACACGCTCCAATCTTCCATTACGTAGTGTCGGGCGTCCATAGGGGAAGACAGCAGGTTCTGCCAGTGATCGCCATGCCACATGGGATCGAACTCAAATGCAGATGTCGCCTTCTCAGGCTCAGCGCCGGATGATGCCGTTGACTCACGAGAATGAAAAAGCCAGCTGGTCAGGCGGCCGAACTCACCAAGAAACATGACAATCTCCCGTTGCGTACTGCTGTTTCGCATCTTGATGTGAATGCATTACATGAACAACCAGTATAAACACTTACGAAAGACACTCTTTGTTACATATATGGTAAATATTTCCTGTATCGCTGAAACAAACTCGTCCGAACGTAATGTTGACCTGTTTGAATGGCTTGCGCGGTTTTAACCAGGCAGTCACTCCATATTGGTTTATCGTAAAATTCGCCGGGTTGCCTCGAAGAATTCGCTTGACGGCCGCTCTTTGTTCCCCGTATAACGGCAATGCTGAATTTCGAGTGCCGTGCGTTATGCTGAATAGCGCTTTCGCGCACTTTCAGTAATGGAATGCAGTATCGCAATCAGCATAAGGGCGTTGCCCGTTTTGATTAAAATCTCGAGGGAAACTGGAATATGGAAACCGGTATCGTCAAATGGTTCAACGATGCTAAAGGCTTTGGCTTCATTACGTCGGATACGGGCGGCGAAGATCTGTTCGCGCATTTCTCGGAAATTCGCGCGGAAGGCTTCAAGTCGTTGAAGGAAAATCAGCGCGTATCGTTTGAGGTGAAAGCGGGTCCGAAGGGCAAGCAGGCGGCAAATATCCGTCCGCTGTAAGGCGGCGCTCGCCGCGCGGCCTCGCTGCGGCAGCCGAAAAAGCCCTCGACAGATCGAGGGCCTTTTTGTGATTGTAAAAGAGCGCGCGGACGTATCAGAGGCGGTAAAGGCGCCTTCGCCTGTGTTTTTTCAGATCGGTGCGGTTAAGGGCATACGGCGAGCCGGCGTTATCCTTCAAATGCTGGGCATTATTCTGGCAGCTGTATTGATAAACCGGACGTCGTTGGGGTAGTTTAAATAACAATATAATCTTGATCTCCGGTATATGATTATTAATCCGGACGAGTGTCTGGTGTTAATCTCCGCGGCTCCACAAAAACTTCGCCCCTGGCTCCTGCCTGGGTGGTAACTGGTGCATACTTGCCCAAAGTCACGCCGGAACCGCATTTCTCATGTCTCAACAGTTTTTGCCGACCCCGGCAATTGACGTACCCATTGCATTCGTCGACCTGGAAACCACAGGTGGATCAACCAGCGAGCACGCATCACCGAGGTCGGCGTCGTTGAAGTAGGGCCGCAAGGTGTTTCCCGGTGGAGCACATTGCTCGATCCACAGCAACCTATTCCGCCTTTCATCCAGCAGCTCACCGGCATCACTGATGCAATGGTCCGCGGCGCGCCCACGTTCGAAGCGATCGCGCCGACGCTGCTCGAGCGTCTGAAGGGCAAGCTGTTCGTCGCGCACAATGCCAGTTTCGACCGCGGGTTTTTGCGCGGCGAATTTGCCCGCGTCGGCATGTCGTTCAATCCGGATGTGTTGTGCACAGTACGGTTGTCGAGGGCCTTGTTCCCGGCCGAAAAGCGGCACGGCCTCGACGCGCTGGTCGAGCGCCACGCGCTCGTCCCGTCCGACCGGCACCGTGCGCTCGCCGACGCCGATCTGTTGTGGCAGTTCTGGCAGCGCCTGCATGGCCTCGTGCCACTTGATGTGCTGCGTGCGCAGATTGAGCGGACAACGCGTTATTTCCAGCTTGCAGGCGATATCACCGAGGATCTGCTCGACACCGCGCCGGTCGGCTGCGGCGTCTATGTGTTTTACGGGGAAGAGGATCTGCCGCTCTACGTCGGACGCAGTGTGCGGGTGCGTCAGCGAGTACGGGCGCATCTGACTGCCGAACGGCGCTCGGCAAAGGACATGCGCCTCGCGCAGCAGGTGCGGCGGGTGGAATGGCTCGCGACAGGCGGTGAACTGGGCGCGCTGCTCGCCGAGGCGCAATGGATCTCGACGCTGCGTCCGCTTCACAACCGTGCGCCGCGCGTCGGAAGAGGCGACCCGATGGACGCGCCGTGGCCGTTCGCTGGACCGGTCGCCTTTGAAGAGCGCGATGCCGAACTGCGGACGGCCGTTTTTCACGTCGTCCACCGGTGGCAATACCTCGGCAGCGAGTCGTCCGTGGAGGAAGCTGAGACCCTGCTTGTGCCTGGTATCGCCGGCGCGTTTGAGCTGTCGACGTACCGGATCCTGCAAACCCATCTGGCCCGCGGCCTTCAGGCGACGCCGCTGAGCGCGCCGGCGAGCGCAGCGTTGCCAACCGTCGCAGGTGCTGGGAGCGTCGCTTAACCGGTCGCGCCTACTCCACCCGATTCGCAGACGTGGCCGAGCGCGTGCGTGAGCGCGCTCGAATGTGCGGCGTCGTAGCGGGTCAACGATTTCCAGTTCGCGATACCCTGCGCCACCCGCGACGGGCAATCCGCTGCGGTGCGCAATGGCTGCACGCGCGCGAGTCCGGCCACCATCGCCTGCGTCAAACGGTCAAGCTGAGGTCGAGTACTCGTGGCCAGATCGGGTGCTGCGCCCGTGGGCGGCTGGCCGTTGCGCCACGCTTCGAACAGCGCGTTTTGCACCTCCTTGCTCGCATCGATCTGATCCTGAAAGAACGCTCGTGCGAATGCCGGGTCGACATCGAGCGCGCTCGCGCGTTTTGCTACGTCGGCAAGCAGGGCGTTTTCGCGCGGCGTGTCGGTAACGTCCTGGTGATTCGCCCACTTATAGCGGGCGACAGGCTCAGCCAGTGCGAGACGCTGCGAGGCAAGTGCGATGAGGTTGGTGAGGGCGGTATCGTCACCGTCGGCGGATGCGGGAAGCGGATTGACGGCAAGCACAGTCGCAATCGCCGCGGCGCATAGCGCGCCAGCGCTAGTCATGAGTTTCATGGGCAAGGGACTTGGCCAGATGGCGGCAACAGGAAAAGCAGAAGAATAGACCAGGTACTGCATATCGGCAGCAGGCAGGCAACGCTACAGCTGCCGAATCCTGCCGGATTCAGCGATGCTCAGGCGATCGACGCCCGCACACGCGTGTTCAACGCAATGCCTCCACGCGACCAGCATCACCACGCCGGCATCGCGGAGTTTCGCGAAACGTCACAAGCACCAACGTTACTTCTGCTCGCACGACTTGCGTTGTTCGTCGAAAAACGCGCGGACGTGCTCCGGCAGTTCAGCCCCGAGGAACTCAACGCCTGAGGGTTCCGGATCCGGACACATTACCTTGTCGGGGGTCGGAATTCTTGGCGGTTTGTTATCCATGATCTTCTCCTTTACGAATCGATTATCTGCCTCGGTCCTCGTTTAACACCAGTGCTGCGAAGCTGCGCTATCGGTTTCGTCGTTTCATTGTTGCTTTAACGGCACACTACTGTTCGTTTTGATAGCGCTTGAATAGAATTTAACGATTGCCTGCAATTCACCTTATAGATACCGCGTTATCGGACGCTTGCTGTACTGCGCGCTCACTTTTCCCTGAGACGCGATGAAACGTTCGACGACGCGCTGGATCGGCCTCGTATGGCTGGCGCTGGTACTCAATGTACTGGCGCCCGTCATCGGCTATGCGCGCATCGCAACCGCGCAGGGTCCGCTCACCGTCGAGCTGCCACGACGGCGGCGCACAGAATGTCGTCCTCGATCTCAATGGAGACAACAAGGACGACGGCGCCTCCGCGCCTCATCGCGTCGCTCCGCACTGTGTCTACTGCCCGGGCTTCGCCGAGAACTTCGCGCTCGGCTCGAGTTTTCCGCTACTTGCCGCACCAGTCTCAACACCTGCCTACGTGCGGGTATTCGAGGTCGCGCCGGTTTTTGTGCGGCGCAGCGTGCGCGTCGCGCAACCACGCGCCCCGCCTGTGACGCTGATCTGAAGCTCTTTGCCCGTCCGTGCGCTGCGCCTCTCGCGGCGCACGGAACGTCGCTGCACGTTCCTCACTCACGCCTTTAACGCCATTGAGCGCAGGCGTTGGTGTTCGTCGTGCGCGATGTCTTCGATCAAGTTTTCATGATTCTTCATGCGCATCGCATTCGCTGCGCTGTCCGCGCGTCGACCGCTTTCGGTCGCATACGCGGCGGCGTTCGCCATTCAAACTGCGTGGGGCGAACAGACAGCCCCTGATTTTTTAATAACGAGTGATTCCGCTATCCCGTTGACGAGCGCGAATACTTTGCAGGCAGTTACGGTTAATGCCGCACGTTCGGCATTTGCACCGGATACGCCAGCCGTCGTTGAAACGATCAATCGTTCGAAAATCGACGCTCGCAATATCGTCAATACCGAAGGCGCCTTGAAGTACGCGCCCAATCCGATGGTGCGCAAGCGCTTCATCGGCGATCGCAATTCAGTTTTGGCCGGCCGCCATTTCAACGAGCTGCAAAGCGCTCGCGGTCTCGTGTATGCCGACGGGCTGCTGCTGTCGAACCTGCTCGGCTCGACCGTGCAGATCACGACGAGGAAGCCAGAGAAGCTCGAGGCGTCGCTGGACACGCAGTTTTTCACGCAGCGTTACAACGACCCGTACGGTTTTGCAAAAAGCTTCGGCGGCAATCGTCAGTCGGCGCGGCTCGCAGACCGCATCGGCCGCTTCTGGTATTCGTTGACACTCGACCGGCTCGAGAACGACAGCCAGCCGCTGCAGTACGCGAGTCCGAATAGCACGTATGACCCGAAGCTCGGGCCGGCGGTGCCCGTCACGGGTGCGGCGCGCGACTTCGGACCGAACGGCCTGGCACGCGTGATCGTCGGCCCGCAGATGTTGGAGCGCACGCAGCAACTGAGCGAAACGGTGCGGATGGGCTACGCGTTCACCGACCGCGTCGACGCGATGCTCACGCTCGGTCACTGGGAAAACCACTATAAGGACCGCCCGCAGACGTTCCTGCGGGACGCGGCGGGCAGCCCCGTGTACACCGGCAATGTGTCGATCGGACGCGTGGCATCGCTAGCGCGTCTCGTCGGTGCGCGCTTCAGCCGGAGCCGGAGCCGGAGCGGGCACGCGTACCGGACGATCATAGCTGGCTGGCTTGCCGGTCACTTCGACCTGTCCGTGGATGCGGGCCTGGTGGCCGTCCGCGAACATGTAGTACGGAAAAGGACGTGCGGGTTCCGACACCGCGTCCAGGCGCGCGACGAATTCTGGCGCAAGCGTGAAGTCCAGCGAGCCGAGCGACTCCTGCAACTGCTCGGGCTTCGTCGCGCCGACGATGATGCTCGACACCCCGCGCTTCTGGTGCAGCCAGTTCAGGGCGACCTGTGCCATCGGCCGGCCGGCTTCGTTCGCCACGGCTTCCAGTTCTGCGACGATGCTGAAATTGCGCCCGGTCAGTTTGTCGAAACCCGGAGGCGGCGCGCTCGCGAGGCTTGCGAGGCGCCCGCTACCGGACACGTTACCAGCGAGGTTACCTTGCGACGGTCGGTACTTGCCCGACAGCACACCCATCCCGAGCGGGCTCCAGGGCACGAGCCCCATCCCCAGGTTGGCGGCGAGGTCGGCGAATTCGTTTTCCGCGTTGCGTTCGATCATCGAGTATTCGAGCTGCATCGCCGCGACCGGCTCGAAACCTCGCCAGTCGGCGAGTGTCTGGGCGCGGCCCGCGAACCATGCCGGTGTATCCGACAGGCCGACATAGCGGATCTTGCCTGCGCGCACGGCGTCGTCCATTGCTCGCATCACCTCGTCCACCGGCGTCACGCGGTCCCACGTGTGCAGGTAGTACAGATCGATGTAGTCAGTGCCGAGGCGCTTCAGCGAGCCGTCGAGCGCGCGGATCAGGTTTTTGCGGTGATTGCCACCCGCGTTCGGGTTGCCGCTTTCGGCGTTGTAGCTGTACTTGGTGGCGATCACCAGACGGTCGCGCAAGCCGCGCGCCGCGGCGAACTTTCCAACCCACTTCTCGCTCGTGCCGTCGGTGTAGAGGTCGGCGGTATCGATGAAATTGCCGCCCGCGTCCATGTAGAGATCGAACAGGCGCTGGGCGGTCTTTTCGTCCGCGCCCCAACCCCATTCGGTGCCGAAGGTCATCGTGCCGAGCGAGATCGGGCTTATGCGCAGGCCTGAGCGGCCGAGCAGGGTATAGCGGTTCATCGTCATGGCTGTCTCCTTGAAGGTGTCCCGAAAATCCGCGAGGTGACGCGGCGATAGACGTATAGTGCGCCCAGTCTTTCTGTGGAAAAATCCGCTCTGTCTGAATGGATTGTGAAGCCGGACTTCAGAATGGAGATCGTATGGATCCCGCGCAATTACCCGCATTGATGGCGTTCGATTCGGTGGCCCGGCATGGGAGCTTCACGCATGCGGCGGGGCAGACGGGCGTGTCGCCGTCGGCGCTGTCGCAGACTATTCGCGCGCTGGAGACGCAACTCAACGTGCGGCTCTTCAACCGGACGACGCGTCGCGTCGCGCTTACCGAAGCAGGCGCGCAGTTTCTGGAGCGCGTGCGGCCCGCGCTGGCGGCGCTCGACGCCGCCTTCGATTCGCTCGACGAGGCGCGCGATCATCCTGCCGGCACATTGCGCATCAATCTGCCGCGAGTGGCGAGCGAGTTGCTGGTGCTGCCACATCTCGCGGAGTTCACGCTCGCGTATCCGCACATCCGGCTGGAACTGGCACTCGATGACGGCCTGGCCGATCTGATCGGCGAAGGTTTCGACGCTGGTATTCGCCTTGGCGAGCGTGTCGCGCAGGATATGGTTGCGGTTCCGCTTTCCGGCGAGGTCCGGATGGCAGTGGTCGGTTCTCCAGCGTATTTCGAGCGCTTTCCGAAACCCGAGACACCGGAAGATCTCGTCGCACACAACTGCCTGCGCTACCGCTTTTTAACCAGCGGCGGGATCTATCGATGGGAATTCGCACCACCCGGCGACGCACAGCGGGTGTTCGAGGTTGAGACCCAGGGGAGTTTTGTCACCAACGATCTGCGGACGATGGTGCGGGCGGCGGAGGACGGCGTGGGTCTGCTGCATGTGATCGACGACTATGTGAGCGAACAGATCGAGGACGGCCGCCTCGTCAGTGTGCTCGGGCGAATGGTGCCCGTCGTTTCCGGGGTTCTATCTGTACACTGCGAGCCGCGCGCAGATGCCGCTGAAGCTCAGGGCGTTGATCGATTTTCTGGTGACGAAGAGGCGCGAGCGCGAAGAGCGGTGAAGTGCCCGCGAGCGCCGCCGGGTTTCACCTTGTTCTGTTTCCCCGCGTCCGCCCTGCATGTGCGGTCATTGCCTCCCTGACCGCATCCCGGATGCAGCCCGCGAGCAACTCTGACGCGCCCGTGCGCGACGCCCTCGTCGAGCGCGCGATCACGAGAGGCTGCCGGATCGTCTCTTCGCGAATGGGCCGTTCGACGATGCCGGTGGTGCTTGCGGCCGCTGCGCTCTGGGTGATGAGCAGCGACACGCCCAGCCCGTTCGCGACCATGCCCCTCACGAGTTCGAGCGAGGTCGCCTTGTAGCGCACCTCCGGCGACAGCCCGTATTGCCAGAAAGGCGCCATCAGAAACTCGCGGCTGTGCGGCAGATCGATCAGGACGAGCGGCTCTTTCGCAAGTTCGTGCAATGACAATCCACCGCGCGCTTTAGCGAGCCGCGAGCCGGCAGGCACCAGCCCGTATGGACGCAGTTCAGCGAGACATTCGCGATCGATATCGGACGGCAACCCGACGTCGTAAGTCAGCGCGAGTTCGATGTGGCTGCTGTGAAGCCAGTCCTCAAGTTGGACCAGATCGCCTTCGACGAAACGAACCGCGAGATTCGGAAAGCGTGTTCGTGCGATGCGCAGCAGCACGGGCAGATACACCGGCGCGAGCGTCGTGAAGACGCCGATCTGCACTTCGCCCGATGCGGCATCGCCGCTATCGTCCGCTTCGAAGGCAGCAGCGGCGGTCAGCAGTTGCCGCGCTTCCGCGAGCTTGCGTACGCCAAAGCGCGTCAACGCCATCTTCGCGCCTGATTCGCGCGCAAACAGCGCCTCTTCGAAAAGCGTTTCCAGTTCACGGATGGCCACCGAGATGGACGGCTGCGAAACGTTCAGTTGTTTCGCGGCCGCCGTCGTGCTGCCCGTTTCCGCTGCAGCCGCGAAATAGCGGAGAAGCCGCAAGGAGATATGCATCAATAAATCCTATACGTCCTAATTTATTCCAATATTTTACTTGATAGGTTGGGATGCCGAAAATCGGGCCATCGGATGTCGATCCGGCCTGCAGTGCGACCCGCGTTTCCGTAAGACGTACAAGGCACCGGCAACACGCAGTCGATCGATCGTCCGGACCTGATTTCACAAAGGAGTTCGCTTTGGACCTTCCCAACCTCCCGCTCGCCGGCGTGCGCGTCGTCGACTTTTCACGCGTACTTGCCGGGCCTTTCTGCACCGCGCTGTTGAGTGACCTCGGCGCCGAAGTGATCAAGATCGAGCCGCCCACGGGCGACGACTATCGCCTGGTGGGGCCCTTCGCCGATGGCGAAAGCGGTCTCTTCGCAGCGATGAACCGCAACAAGCAAAGCATCGTCATCGATCTGAAAACCGACGCGGGCCGCGATCTCGCGCAGGCATTGAGCGCGAGCGCGGATGTGGTGGTCGAGAATTTCCGGCCCGGCGTCGCGGACAAGCTCGGAATCGCTTATGCGCAGGTGAGCGAACTGAATCCTGCGCTCGTGTACGCAAGCGTGTCGGGATTTGGACAAACCGGTCCGGAGTCGCATCGCCCCGCCTACGACATCATCCTTCACCCGCTCTTACGACATGGTAACTGTTACTCATAGCCGATTTGGCGGAAATCCCCGTTGGGCGCGAGATGACTGCTCGAGCTGGTTGACGGGCTAGTGGTAACAGATTTACCCGCTGTCTTGAGTAGTTTTATGACTTTGAGGCTTAGGGCGAAGCACACGGGCACCCGAGTCGAGCGCCGCGACCTCGTTTTCAAGGCGAAAAACCAACAGCGTCAGCCGGCCGTTCTCACTCGCTAGGCCTCGGTTTAACTTTTTCTCCGTGGTTAGTTCATCACGAAGTTTTCTAATACTTTCCTGGGCTTGTTCGAGCAACTCCTGTTGCTTCGCTAACCGCTGCTTGGGTCCCTTCCCGTTTCCGTCTCGAATCTTGTCGGCGATGTCCGAGTGTTTGGTGTGGATAAGGGTGTGGCTTACGCCCGCTTCTCGCGCCACTGCGCTGATGGATGGACCGGTCTTGGCATTTGGCCCAGCATCCCTCCTCAGCTTCGCCAGGGCGAGCAGTAAGCGCTGTCGGGTTGGAAGTGCTTCACGCATCTGAATCCTCCTCCGTGCCCGTTGCAAGTTGGGCCAGCACGGCATCGGCTGCCGCGAGACCCCTCTTCGCCTTTGCTCGCCCGCCGGGGCCGATGTCTTCCAGTCCGACCAGTTCTACGTGATGCGCTCGCAGGTTCTGCCATACCTCCGCGAAGCTGTCATCAATGACGCCATTGCCGCAGCCGTCGCACGTGAAAGCTTCGAAGAGCCCTCGCCCTCCGCAATCCTCTGCTTCAGCTAGGCACCAGCTGTGGCCGGTGCTGCGGATATTCAGTCCATCCCGGATGCTGTCGACAAATTCACGTCGGCTTTTGAAAAACATCGGTTGATGATGCCTGCCGGGGTACGCCTTGATGCGCTTGCCGAGGCCGCCCGCGAGCGGTGTTGAGGGGACCATCCAATGGTCGACCAAAGCTAAGTCGAAAAGGTCTGTCTCTTCCTCGATGAGTTCAAATAGCTCCCTGTCGGTCTCAGACAGCGCAGCATACCACTCAGTCATTACCACGCTAGCATGCTTGAAGTGATGCTGCAGCGTCACAAGGTCGATGCGTGGCCCTTTGTTGAGATGCACGACGATGACCGCATAAGTTCGCCGAAAGCGATGAGTGTGAAGTGCGGAGTCGAGTTGTATGCCTTTTCGGCTTGCAAACGCTCTAAGTTGCTTGTTGTGGGCTTTGGTTTCGGTCGACACGATGACTCCCGCCGTATCGCTTAAAAACAAACGCTCAGAATTTCTCTCAAGTTCCAGAATTCGAACTGCGAGATGCGCCCGCTGCTTGTCGGACATTGGCTGTGAAACCTGCTTACGTGCCATGTCCAGCTCGTCCATTACGCGCTTTCGCAGAGGGGCCGAGTGCCGTTCCAAAACGGACACGGCTTCTTTCGCAATTTCAGGTGCAAGCCACCGCGCGGGGCCGTCGCCAATCTTTCGAGTTGCGGATTTTAGCCACCAATAGGTCTCTCCGTCCACTAGCTCCGAATAGACGCAGCCCACCCGCGCGTCCCCTAACTCGTGCACTCGGCACCCAGTGGAGAGTGCAATAACAATGTAAGCTGCTGTTCGAATATCAACGAGTGCAGATTCGAACTCGTAAGCGCTTTTGAAACCAGCCTTCAACACAGCCGGACGTTTGACGGTGTTCCCCCAGGTTTTGCGGTCGACGCGCTCCTTGACCGTCTGCCATTCAAACTCGAGTTTATCCCGAATGCGCAGTAGTCTTTCCGCGTCCTCCAAGTGCGCTCTGGCTGCGCTAAACAGCCGTACGGCATCACCTAGTGGAATCAATTCGGTGCGCCTCTGCTCATCTGCATCAGGCTCCCACAATGGCCCCACTTGGTCGAACCGAAGAGCGGCAATGGCCTCATCAGTGAAGCTGTCCGTTAAGTATGACCGCATGTCGTACACCTTCCGCAGGACCGCAATATGCCCGGCTAGCGTACGGTCGTAGACACCTTTGTCGCGCAGCTTCTGCAGGTATCGAGCGATGTCAAACGCCCGGACGTCCCTGAACCGCTTGATGCCTGCAGAGCTGCACCACTTCGCAAATGCGTTCAAGGTAAGAGCACGCTTCGGAATGGTAGCAGGGTCGAGTTGTATGCCTCCTAGCGGCTTGCGGTGTGTAAAAGCCCATATCGCGCTTTTCGCGGACTCGACCCACTCTGTGGGCGTCTTATCCCAGTTGATTGCCCGCTCCGCGCGAGCCCGAGCTGCGTGAGGGACATACGGGCTATAGTTCCAGACCGGTTCGCCGTAATATGACAACGGGACTGAGGAATCGTCCTCCAGCCGGACGTAAGTCACCACGAGCGCATTTCGGTTTTCACGCGAGAGCGCCGCGGGGTCACTGTGCAAGGCATCAGACGTTGCGTCGCTCATAAAACTGACCTCAATGCTGCCAGAACGCTAGGAGACCGCCACATGGGATGTGGCTCGCTTCGTGCGCGCGCTTTCTCTCGTGCGACAGTCGCGGCGTCAAATTTCGGAGCAATATCACGGTCTATGATGCGAACAATCCATCCGAATAATTTCTTCCAGTTGTCCGAGCCAACGTGACTGCGCTGGGCGAATAGCGCCCAATAAAAGCTAAAGAGCTTATACAGGTCGTCCTGCACAATGACCTGGGATTTGCAGCGAAAGCACGACAGGAAGTCCACGCAAGGTTCCCCATTTTTTGGGGCCAACTCGCCGCTAATCGAGTCCTTGCAGCCAGAATGGGGAGTCGCCTCGCGCGGAACGTTCCCTGAGAGCGTTTCAACGAGAACCTCTCCGGCAAGCCGATGTTCCTCAAGCATGTCGGGCGTAACAGTCAGATAGCGCTCCGCCGTACGCGGTGTATTTGAACCGCTCTTCGCCGTAGCAAGGATGTCACCTTTGGATGCCCGCCATACGCGATTTATCTTCGTGTTGCGAAATAGCTGGCTGCTCATCTTCAGGCGGGTCCCGTCATCGCGGCGGAGTCTATGCCGGTCCGTGAAGGCCTTTGCGACAATGCTAAGCTCTTGAGTGCTCAAGCAGCGAAGAGTGCCATCGAGTTGCCGATACAGCCAGAGGTATCCTTCGAGAGGCGTATCAATTGCTTCCAGAGCGACCGGCTCAGTCATTACGACGACCCGTTGACTGAGCTTGTAGACATCTAATGAAACCACCTTCGTCTCTGAAGGCTCGAGTGGAGTTTGCGTGTACGCGTCGGCCCGACGTTTAAATGTCACCAGTACCTTTCGGTTGACCCGAGGGTGGTCTATGAAGCAAAGCTTCAGGTCCCTCGGCAATTCAAGGAGAGGAGTGGGATTTACGCCCGTCTTCATAAGGATTGCGAAGACGCAAAGCGCAAGGCGCGTCATCTCGCCGCCGGAGTGTGTCCCATCAAAGACTTGTGCCACTTCAAGCGAGAGCGGTCGGAGGATGTGCTCACGCTCTGCGTCCGAAAGTGGTCGGATGTAAGCTCGGCGATTGTGCGGCGCAGTTGCGCCCGGAAATGGGTTAGGGGGAAACAATCCATGGCTTGGTAGAAGCTTGCGTTCCACAAGGGCCTCAAGCACGGTTTTTGTCTTTGCGTAGGTAGTGCGAGCTGTGTTCTTCGACCAAACTTCACCGTTAGGTTTTAGCCTAGTGGTTAGCCAACTCACGTAGGCTTCGATGGTGGAGGCGTCAATCGCGAGCAACGTCGGAGGTTCACCCTGTGTGGCGCGCTCGGAACAGAACTTCCACCAGTTCACTAAGCCACTGTTAACGATGGTTTGGAGTGACAATGGCTCTGGTTTCCTCGTAGAGACCATAGCCAATAATACTTGTGTAATAGCCGAAACAGTGTCATCAAAACCTCGGCCGAGGTGTTCGCTGAAGTCTGCCGCAACAACTCGACCATTCGGAAGCGGAATGGTCACTCGCGCATTGCACTCCTGTGTTTCGGCGGGCACTGAGACGATTGGAATTACACGTGCCGGTACCGGGCCTCCAATTCCGAAATCCTTTTTCTTAGCCATCTATACGGTCACTCCCTTTTCTTTCAGGTACTCCGAAGCAAGGGCATCTATCTCGGCTTGATAGAGGGTTCCGTACGCGTCATCAATAGCGTCCAAATGATGTAGGTACCGCGACGTTGTTTGGGTGGAGCTGTGACCTAGTAGGCCCTTCAACACCACCAACGGTGAACTCCTCAAGCGGCCAGCACGCTTCAGGTCCTCTAGTACTACTGTGTCACAAAACCTATTTACAGCGAAGCGATACCTGGTAGTATTGAATAATACAGACTTCGGGCGATGATGATGAGAGAAGATGTCGACGAATTTGACGCGTATCTGAATCATCTGGCGCAGACGTTAGGGCACGCCGATCGCCACGCTGGCTTCAAGGGTTACTGTTCGGGCCTGGTGTTGCCGTTGTCTCGCAAGAGCGTCGAGCCGATGGCCGCGCACATTGACCCACTTCACGCGAGTGCGAAGCACCAGTCACTCCACCACTTTGTGGCGAAGGCAGACTGGTCTGACCGTGAGGTCCTGCAGCGGGTACGCGAATGGGTGATGCCCGCGTTAGACAAGCACGCTGCTGAAGAAAGCGGCTACTACTGGATTATTGACGACACGGGCTTCCCGAAGAAAGGCAAGCATTCGGTCGGCGTAGCGCGGCAATACTGTGGGCAACTGGGCAAACAGGATAACTGCCAGATCGCCGTGAGCCTGTCGATCGCGACGCAACGCGGGAGCCTGCCAATTGCCTGGCAGCTGTATGTCCCCAAGGAATGGATTGACGACCGGGAACGAGCGCGTCGTGCGGGCATTCCCGACGATCTCGCCTTCGAGACCAAGCCACAGATTGCGCTAGCCCAACTTCGAGAGGCTATAGCATCCGGCATTGCACCGGGCATTGTGCTCGCCGATGCCGGGTACGGCGACGAAACCGCTTTCCGTGAAAGCGTAACTGAACTGGGTTTGTTGTATGCGGTAGGGATCCGGCCGGGCACCTCTGTGTGGGCACCCGGTACGGCGCCGCTTCCGCCCAAGCCCTGGAGCGGGCGCGGCAAACCCCCGACATTGTTACGCCGCGCGCCCGGCCATGAACCGCTCGCAGTGAAGGACCTGGCCATGCAATTACCCGCAAGCGCATGGCAGACCGTAACCTGGCGGGAAGGTAGCAATGCGGCACTTTCCTCACGCTTTGCCGCCGTGCGGGTTCGTCCCGCCCATCGCGACACTTGGCGAAGTACCGTTCGCGACGAAGAATGGCTGCTACTTGAATGGCCTGATGGCGATACGGAGCCGCTCAAATACTTTTTCACTACCGCCCCCGAAGAGGCGACCCTCGAGCAGCTTGTGTTCGTGACCAAAATGCGCTGGCGCATCGAGCGCGACTATCAGGACCTGAAGCAGGAGTTCGGGCTCGGTCACTATGAAGGGCGAGGCTGGCGTGGCTTTCACCATCACGCCACACTGAGTATCGCTGCGTATGGGTTTCTGATGGCTCAGCGACTCAGAATGCAATCAGACGGACGTGGTAAAAAAAACTTCCTTGAATGCGCGCTGCCTGCCCTTCCCTCGGATTACATCCCCCGGGGCAGTCCAGCGCGCTCAACGTCACGTTCCTGATTCCATTACTACGTTGCGCATCCTGCTTGGACAAAGGCTCATGCAACGGTGGCTCTCTTCCTGTACGGCAATAGACTGCGCAACTACTTTTGTGACACAGTAGTACTAGGGAGGCGAGTGTATGCGTCGCGAAAGAGTGCCGCAGCATGTGCGGGTGTATGTGAAACCCTAAGCGTAGCCCGAGGCGAGCGAGCGGGGCGACGAAGCCGTCGGCAGCGAATTCTTCTCCGTAGCGCGTGATGAACAACTTGGAGCTACATGCTGAACCGGTGTTCTGAAGTGCCGGCCGCACCCCTTCCCTGTACTGCCAGAGCAGATTCATGCACTCTACTGAGACGCGAACCTTCCTCGGCCTGTCGTTTTTGATGTCCATGTCATCCGGCTTCAAGTACACAGGGACACTCTTAATTTTGGACGACAGTTTGCTGCAGTCCTCGACGTAGTGCGCGGGGAAGGTGGCAAGCTCCTCCGCCCGAAGGCCGGCGTTGAGCCCTAAGTGCACCACCGCACGGTGCGTAGGATTTGCCGTTGACCGCAAAACGGTCTCAATCTGGCTCCTGGAGAGAACCTTAATCGGCCCATCTGCCTCCGTCATATGCAAGGTAGTAGTCTTACGGCGACCAGGATTTGCCGAATTGTGATTCAGCATACCCATGGCATTTGAGGAGACTGAATCGGTCTGTTGGAAAGGGAGGGACTTAACAAGTCCCACACGCTGCGCCCAAAGATAGAACCGCACGATTGTTCCAAGCTTGTCATTAATGTAACTAGGCTTGTTGCCTACTGTGCTGTCACACCAACGAACGTAGTGCGCGAGAGGAGGTATATCTCCGCTACCCAACCCAGGAATACTGTCCCAGCGGAGATTCTTAGCCTCCAAGTAGCCGAAATAGTCGTACAAGTGCCGACCGTATGCATCCCAAGTCTTCAGGTCTCGGGCACCGGACCGGCCAAGCAGTTCATCAACGAAAAAGCGAAGAGTCAACTCGACAATCACCCCGAAGTTGTCGACAAGTATGGGGAAGCCTTCATAACTTTGACCGCCGACCTCGAAGGAGCGCTCGCTTGGGTAGACTTTCATTATCTAAAGTCGTCAAAAGATTGAAGAGGAACGCCGGATTCCAAGGGGGCACGGACACAGCTGAAGCCTCTCGATAGATTTGCAGCAGACTCTGTCCGGACCAGCTCGCCACTCTTGCTGGGCGACGCGTCGCAGAACCCGCGGTGGATGTAGTCAAGCCGCATCGTTTGCTCCGTATCCGTTGGTCGCGGAAAGCCCCTCGCGACGGCCAATGCACCAACGGGCTGGACAAGTACGGTCGAATCGATTAGACCCCAAAAAAGCTAGGACAGGACGATAGGCACAGGTCTCAAATGGGGCGGCGGAAGATAGGTGACCAGTTCCAGTCGAGTTCTCGCGACAAGACGCACGCGGGTTCGCTGTCGGACGACGTGGTTTGAGATAGCGGAGAGGACATTTAAGCAATCGGCTATGCCGGTGCCGTCGCGCACCACTCGGGTGGCAAGTGGGACATGATGTGTCCCCATTTGCGAAGCTCAATTCCGCGCGCGATGGCGCAGAGCCTGTCCTCGGCGGAAAAATCGAATCCATCTGTTCATACCGCATCGCATCCTCGCCAAAGTACCCTCTCATAAATAGGCGAGGCGGCCCCTTCTTGCGGCCAATGACATCTTCGAATGCGGTAGCAACCTTTGGGCATTGCGCCCAAAGCGCAATCTAGCAAAAGTTTGGCCTACAATCAAGCAGACCAAAGTCGCGGCTCTGGCCGTCGAGCCATCTGCTGGCAAAGGAGACCTAAGTATGACCGCCGTGAAATCTCTGTCGACGGTGAAAAACGCATGCACACCGGAGGTGGCCTGCCAGCACCTGAGGACATAAGCTGCCGCCGACACATGCTTGCGAGTTGCGGATAATAAGCTATACGGTTGTGCAAGCAATGGTCGCGGTCCTGGTCTACTGATACCTTTAACATTAAGCCATACGACACTACGAAGGTAACGGCATCATGAAGCCTTCCCGCTCGCATCCCTTGGTCTGACGCGCCGAAAGCGTGCAACGCGTACCAGTGAAAGGCCAAAAAAGACAGGTGATGCGCCAGCGAATCTCATATTGAGACGGCGGGCAGCAAGCGGCAGATACATCCAAAGTTAATTGACTCATGCCGCAAGGGGCTAGTCGACACATCGAACCTGTTGCGGCTCGGCCTGTGTATGCTGGCGCTCAATCCATCTTGCGCGTGGCTTGGCGATGTGAATCGCTCATCTGGTTTCCGCATGTATAGCGCTAGTTGCGGCGCCGGACGCCGTGACGTCCTTTCTTGACCAAAGAGGAGGCGACGCGATTATGAGCGTTGCCGACGGGCTCGGGCTCGTCCTTTGAAGCTGCAAGGTTTCACCAACCGAACAGCTATTCCCTCAACGACATATAGCGTGAAAGCCACTTGTGCTAATGCAACATTCTCTTCGGCGACTAATCGTGCAACTGCTTCTCTCCCGACTCACATCACGCTGGTCGGTGGTTCATACAGGGCGGCGAGCGTGCGTTCGTTCCGTACGAAATGTCCTTCCTATGCACCGAGAACAAGGACGTCACATTGAGCGCGGTGCGGGACCGTCGCTACTCGCAGGGTCCATCCGTATGACCCAGCCGGGCCGGGTTCAACGACCCATTCGAACTGTTGCCAGAGTTACTCCGTCCCAGCTGACCTGGCGGGAAAACCGATTAGCTTTTCCTTCGATATACATGCGCCTCGGCGCGAGACTTTGCTGACCACGGTCGTTCAGCTCACTGGCGGACAGGTGGGTAGCGACATAACGTCCCGGAACATACTCGATGTTCTCAAGCAGCAGATAGGCATTCTTTGTCTGTCCAAGGCCAGACCGTCTCGTCTGCAACGGGCGACGGCCCGGTTTCCTGCGCCCAGCTGCTCGACAGCGGAGTCGCACGAACAAGCAGGTCAGGCCATTGGTACGCACACCGACTGGAAAAAAATCGCAGAGCGGCTCGCCGTGACCTATATTCGTTCACGGCGCTTTATACACGTTAGTTCGATATACAAATTAAATAATTTAACAAAGCTATTTTACTATACCGTGCAAAGCCAACATCACATCTTAAGGGTCTGTGAACCCCCGCTAGAGTGCACCGCACTGACCTCGCCAAGCGAACCTACAGCCCTCGTCGCGCACTATATCTTTAATCGTCAATATCGCAAGTCAAGCGGCAGTCGCGCCAAGAATCGAAGAAATTGTCGTAGGCTATTTTCAGAAATATGACCCTTGCGAAATCCGCGCGGCATGCTACGCTCTTTGCGTGGAATGGCTCAGCCGGAGGAACCATGGACAAATCGGATGAAATAGTTTTCGCTTCGTCGATTGACTGGGCAAAGAAAAAGGCCAAGCTCCTGCGAAAGCGTATTGGTCGAGATTCGATTACACATTCAGTAGCACTCAACCTTTTAGCCAAGGTGTATGGATTCCGGAACTGGTCGGAATTCATCCATTTCAAGAACAGCGACCTGGAGTTCGAAACAGGGTGGGACACTGAACTTGGTGAAAAGACACTCGATGAGAGGCGTTACCTTCAGGAATCGACATTGATGATAGAGTTGGGACTCACGGAGGCTGAGGCCCTTCAGGTGCTGGCAGACGTCGCCGTTTCTCAAAAAGCCGCTGCTTCAAAGACGGACACAACAGAATCGGCACCTACTCCGGAACTAAGCTCCAAGCTGGTTTCGCTTGTCGAGCGACAGAGCACGATACCGTATCCGGCGAGCCAAAAAGTAGCTCAACAACCCGTTGTCACCTACAAGAGACAACGTTCGACATCTGAGCAGACCAGTCCCGAAATGAAGCCTCGCGATTAGACGCATCCGGACTCACTCACTCACTCACATTTTTCGGCTTGAGGGGAACGATGCACCGGTCATGGCCTGCCGCAGTGACCTCCGGTGGTGGCTCGTCTGTGATAGCAGCAAATGACAGCAGGTCTGATTCCCCCGGAGCGTTTCACCGAGACCACAGACAGGCTACGAGCTGATAAAAACCACGCCGCGCACTGTCTGCACGTTATAGCCGAGGTCGTCAGCAAACAGGCCTACCGCCGGACTCTCACACGACTGAGGCGGTGCAGCTACGACGACGGACACCCAATCGAGTCCGACATCGAAGCTTCGAGAATATCAACGGCATCTTGGTTGAAGCGGGCCTCCGGTCGAAACTCCTGCCCACTCAATCACGCTGCGGTCTGCCATCGCTGCGTTTTCGACCGGAACGAGGCGCGTGAGCTTGCCGCGGCTGATGACAAAGCCGCCTGAGTGCTGTGACAGATGCCGCGGGGAACGTGTCGTCGAGCCAGTCGACCTGCGCTTCCAGCACGTCCTCTTTTGCGGGGAAGTCGGGGACGAGAATCGCAAGACAATCTGGCGCTCCCAGCAGATGGCGATATTCCTTCTCTGGTCGCGACAGGTCCTGAGGCGTGAGTCGATATTCGCCCTTCGGTGCGCGTGTCCGGGCGAGAGTGATGAGTTCGGACAGGTTGCCGTATCCCTCTCGATTCTTCGCCAGCAGGATGATTCCGAACGCTGGCGAACCGTCGGCGTTGACCAGCTTGAAGTAGGCGCCGACGATAAAAGGAAGCTTAGCTGTCTTCGCGGCGACGTGAGCGCGCACCACGCCAGCCAGTGAGCACTCATCCGTTACGGCGAGCGCTGAGTAACCCAACTGCGTCGCGCGCTCAGCAAGCTCCTCTACGTGCGAGGCGCCTCTCAGGAAAGAGAAGTTCGACCGGCAGAAAAGCTCGGCGTAAGCCGGAAGGATATTGAAGGTCGTATCCACAGCACATCATCCAAATAGGCCATGGAGGAACCAGCGCTGCTCTTCTTCCGCATCGCGGCTGCTGACGCGTTCCCGGTAAATCCAGTAACAGCTCGTGTCTTCTCCCTGCGCGACGAAATAATCGCGCGTAACGAGTTCGCCATCAAACCAACCGGCCTCAATGCGCTCACCAGGCGACACCATACGCAACGGCGAACCATAAAACGGGCGGTGCTGACGCATCAGTAATCGCACCGGGGTATCGAGCATCCAGGTGGGCCTTGGCAGACCTTTCGGGAGTGCGTCTGGCTTTTTCTTCTGCGACACCGGAACCCAGCGGTTCGCAATTTCGGGGCGATGGTCCGCCGTCGGCGCTGGCCGCAGGACGTTCTCCTCGCCCAGTCTTGCGACAAGCAGTTCAAGCAGCTTCTGATGGTCCTCTTTCGAGCCACCCGGTTCAGGAAAAAGCGTGTCGGACGCTGGCGCTGCAGACTCGACGTTCGTGGCATCAAGCCGCAAAGCAATCATCGGCGCGACCAGTTCAATGCGATGCAACCGCTCCTTCAACAATCTGAGCAGGTGTTCTTCGCGCCATGTCGGTTCTCCCAATGCGATGTCGACAATGGTTGGCTCAATGGCATCACGGCCACGCTCGTGCTCGAGAGAAAGGCGAACGCCCGTCACCGCGAGTTGCTTGGCACAAAGCCATCCGCATAGCTGCACAATCAGGCGGTGCGCGGCAAACACCGCTCCGTCCGCATGCTCGAGTCGGTCTGGCATCTCGATGCGCGCAGAGAAGGTCGGCGGCAGCTCCAGCCAGTCAAACAGTTCGGGCGCGGTACCGAAGGCTCGGTCAAGAGAGTCCAGCAGATGTTCGCCACATCGGCGTTGCAGCCCCGCGCGAGGAAGGCGCCGTATGTCCGCTATGGTCTCGCAGCCCAGGCCATTGAACCAGTCGAAAAACGGACGGACCTCGGGGACCGCCACCATTGGCAGCGCGGAGAGGTGATGCTCAAGCGACGCGAGTTTCAATACTCGCCGGTTCCCAGACTTCGCGAGCAGCCAGGCGCCCTGGCCAGTCGGCGCGGCGCTGACGCGTGCGGTGAAGCCGAGCGCACTGAGGACGGCCTTCGCTTCGCGACACAGCGCAAGCAGGCCGCCAAAGAGGCGCAAACTGGCGCCGACCTCGACGACGACAGTCGCTTCGTCAAGCAGTGCGACTTCGGGCGAGAAGCTCATCAGCGCGATGCCAACCTCGCGCTGCGCCGCGCCTTCGCGACCAATGTCGCGCTCATGCATTTCCGTCTCGGGCGACAGTGTCAGCACACCGCCGCGCTTCATCCCAAGACGAACTCCTGCCGTGCGGGCAGTGGCATCCGCAATGACAACCTTGTCTTTCTCGAGCACGGCGCTGCCGTGAGCAGGCTCAGGTGACCACTTCGGTCTGAAGACCTCGAGCGGCAACTTCGGCAGATGAACGGCGAGAAAGACGCGCATGGCGGGAAAGCAGAACAGGGGTTGGTTGAAGGGCAATCGACAGGGGCTCTGCGCGAGAGGGCCCTCGTCGTTTCACAATGTCCACAGTCAGACCGTCAGCCGATGGTCTGAGCGCCAGCCGCAGCAGCGCGGGTGCCCCTTTCCTCGGATTTTTTCCGCG
Organism: Paraburkholderia sp. BL10I2N1; assembly: GCF_004361815.1. Classification (NCBI taxonomy): domain Bacteria; kingdom Pseudomonadati; phylum Pseudomonadota; class Betaproteobacteria; order Burkholderiales; family Burkholderiaceae; genus Paraburkholderia; species Paraburkholderia sp. BL10I2N1. The sequence continues at coordinate 2,223,956 of NZ_SNWA01000001.1, forward strand.
GCGCGCTAGCTTATTGATAACATCCTTTAATGAGAACGGCCGCGCGTCGCCTATAGGGTACGTCGACTGTTGGCGAGTCTTCCCTTGAGAGATGGGAGGATTCAAATAGGCGTATAAAAATACAAGTAGAGGCAATAGAACATGCGTGTCGGGGAATGGTTTTCAGGGTTTTGCAGCTCGCTTCGAATCAATGGTGAAAAACGCACGTCAATCGCGAATCGGACCGCCCGCATCGTCGGTCGACTCAGTTCCGACCTGCGTGGTTTGAATTCGGACGCCGCTTACCGCTTCTACGTCGGGTCGTACGGTCGCAGCACGGCCATCCCCAGCGTGAGCGACGTCGACCTGTTGTATGAACTGCCTTACTCGCTCTATCAGCGATTCCACGGGCATGCCGGGAACGGCCAGTCCGCGTTGCTCTCGCTCATCAAAAATTCAATCCGCAAGACATATAACGTCTCGGATATGGCTGGCGACGGACAGGTGGTGGTCATCAACTTCACCGATGGCGTGAGGTTTGAAGTTTTGCCGGCCTTTGTCAACGATGACGGCAGTTATACTTTTGCCGATTCAAACAGCGGCGGGTCTTGGCGAATATGCAAGCCTAAGCAGGAAATGGAGGCTTTCTCGGCGAGGAATGTCGCGTGCAACTACAACCTTGTCGAACTGAGTCGCATGGCTAGGGCTTGGCGTGACACGAATATCGTCTCGATGAGCGGAATGCTGATTGACACGCTCGCCTATCAGTTCTTGGCTTCGTGGGCGTACCGCGACAAGTCATACGTCTATTACGACTGGATGACCCGCGACTTCTTCAATTACCTCGCGAATCTGGACACCCAACAGACGTACTGGCTCGCTCCTGGTAGCAACTCATATGTCTACCGCAGGGACGTGTTCCAGTACAAGGCCCGCTCCGCCGAACTAAGGGCACTCGAGGCACTTGAGTACCAGCGAAACAACCATGACTGGTCAGCCCGACAAAAGTACCGGGAAATTTATGGAACAGCATTCCCAGCATGACGACATGCCGGTTGAGCCTGCAGCGACGCTCGAAAGTCAGCTGCGGGAGATGTACGCGCGCGCGGCTTACACGCACAAGACGCACGAGAAGATGGCGGACCGATACATCAGGCGATACAAATGCATCAAGACTGCCGAGATTGTCCTGTCGGCCGTAACGGCGAGCAGCTTGCTGCTAGCGGTCCTCGGCGACTCGCATGTCGGGACGATTGTTGGCGCGGCACTTTCAACAGTCTTGCTGGGATTCGCTCTGTATTTCAAAGAAGCGAGCCTCGGCGAGCAAGCTCAAAAACACACTGTCGTCGCGTCAAAGCTATGGGGCATACGCGAGGCGTTGCTGTCGCTCTTAGTCGACATGAGGGATGGGCGCGCGGTCGATGAAATACGCAGCGCGCGAGACCGCCTGAACGCGTCGATGGAAGAGATATACAAGGCTGCGCCTCGCACCGACAGCAAGGCGTACGCCGACGCACAAAAGGCGTTGAAGCATTCGGAAGAGCTTTTTTTCTCGGATGACGAACTCGACCGTATGCTACCGAAGGAGTTGCGTACGACGTCGAAACGATGAAACCGGCACTAAATCTACCCCTTTTCGGGACATTGCGTCGTCGGATACCGCCATAAACTGAAGTCCCAAAGGTTGAAGGCGACTCAAGATGTCCACGAGCGATGAGCTCCTCGCACTTGGCGAGGGCGCGGTAGCAGTTCCCGCTGAAAATGTGCCAGGGTCGGTAGAGGACCCCGCGGAAAAGAAGGTCCAACGTCTTCGCAAAGAGAAGTGTGACCTCATCGACTCGCTGGCCAGCGGTGACTTCTCGACCCAACGAGCCCGCGTCGCCTACATCCTGAATATGTTTCCCGCCGCCCGCAACAGCGACGTTACTCTTGCGCTCAAGTATTGGGAGGAGTTTCAGCCCGCTTTCTTCAACCCTCACGGCATCAAGCCCGAACATCTGTTCGAGCTTGAGCACGTACCACTTCTCGTTCGCGCGCGCGCCAAGATTCAGAACGAATTCGAGCTGTTTCAAGCCGACGTCAAGGTACGACGTCGTCGTCGGGGCCTTGAGGGCGAAATGCGCGATGCAGTCCTCGAGGATGCGGCGCCAAGGCAAACGCTCCAAGTATTTGCTGACGAGACGGGCAAGACCGAGGCGCACGTTATCGTCGGAGCCGTTTGGGTGCTAAATGGTCGCGCGGTATTCGACGTGTCGCAGGCCATCAATACGTGGAAGACCGGCTCCACGTTTGCGAAGAGGGAGATGCATTTTGCGAGGTTCGGCAAAGGAGACATTGCTGCAATTGCCGACTATCTCGATGTCATCAATGCCAATCGGGAGTTTCTGAGCTTCAAACTCATTGCGGTCCGGCGAGACAATCTGAAACGAAGCATCGAGGACACGGTGCAACGTCTGCATGAATTCATGCTGCTTAAAGGTCTGGAGCACGAGGTGCACAGCGGCCGAGTGGGACTGCCTCGGTACGTCACCGTGACGCTGGACGAGGAACAGTCTCTCGACCAGATTGCGATTGAGGGCATGAAGCAACGCATTCACGATGGTCTTCAGAACCGACACGGAAATGAGCTGATACTCGAGTCAATCATTGCCGTGTCTTCGAAGAATAGTGCGTTAGTGCAACTCGCAGACGTGGTCGCAGGCTCAGTGAATCGCCGATTGAATTTCGCCGGCACTCGAAACCACAAGGACGAAATTGCAGACCTCGTCATCGAAAGACTGAGCATAGAGCTGGACAGCGACGAACGCGATGCTGACTTGGACGCGACAGTCATGTTTCGCATTTAAGCAACGTCCCCTCCCGGTATGTCAATCTGATAGTCGATGTGCTGTCAATGGCTTGCCCGTGCGCAGCGTCATGGCAACGAACACCATGGTGACTGCCGCAAGGGCGATAACGCCTAAGAAGATAGCGGCACCGACCCTGTGCGCATCGAGCTGCACGACGAAGTTGCTGCACGCCTGAACTAGCGCAGCGCTTCCCACGAGATAGAGTTTGCGCGGACGTGTTGGTCGCACACTCCGATGCCCTTTTCCTGAAACTCCTGCCTGTCGCTTCTCGTTCATGTTGTATCACCGTCGCGCCGTTGGCGCAAATTGAAGGTGATACGGATTCTTTTACATGCCAACGGAAATCCCGATAGCCGCCTGCCTTAGCCTGCCTTGTCCTGTACAGCGCTGTTTAAGCCTGCCATATCTCGCTTCTTCATATTGCGCAGGCGTTCGGCCAAAGCCTTTTTTGTCAGCCGCTGCTTGGAACCCTTCGCATCTGTCCACAGGAGCGCGCCATCGTCGTCCACACCGTTGAATGGTCCGTCCTCTTCGATAGCGACTTCTCGAAGGGGTGTGAATATTACGTTGGTATCATAGCTTCCCGTTTTTGTGACAACCGCTTTAATCACCGGCGTGAGCAGGTCCCCACGAGTCGTTAGCGTATGCCGCGTCGCGCGCGACGGAGCAGTGGTAGGTTCTGCACGGTCGGCTTGCTGTGGCAATGTCGAATTATTCCGCACCGGAGCGCAAGCTTCAGTGACTGGCTGGGCCGCGTTGGCAAATTGCGGAGTGGCCGCACTAGCATTTGCCTCGACGTGCGGCGCATCAAAGCGGAACGTTATGCGTGGTTCGTGGTTTTCAGGCCATGTGTTTAGGTCGTTCCAGTACGCTTCTTCGTAGAATGGCCTGACCGGCTTGTCGTCCAAATATTCGTAGCGTGCTCGCTCGCCCGGGGCATGCATCGGAAGGTCGCCACGCCGTGCAGCGCTGGAGATTTTTTCGATAAGCGCCTCAAAGCGTTCGCCAGTCGCGGCAATCGCTTTCCCAGCATCGTTCAATGTGTATCGCCCCAAAGCGCGCCGTTCCTCTGCTTGGCGGGCGCCCTGTTCGGCGAGCGCAGCGGTGTCCGCAATCGCTCGGGATGCACTTTGACACTGCGAACTGCTCATCAACGCCCAGTCTCCAGGTGTCAGGCCGATGGTCGACAACTCGCGAGCATCGGGAACAATTTCATGACCAACAAATTCTGACCCTCCCGAGATGCTTGCGACTCCCACTGCATTGCGCGCCGTTCCATGGGAATCCTGCCACCGCAGGTGATAGCGGTCCAGATACCGCTTAATGTCGTCTCGGCGGATGAAACCCGCCGCGGTGTCTACTGTCGTTATGCCCTCTGCCGTCACGAGCGCCAATTCGCCATCTGTAACGTTTTGAGCGATTTGGGCCTTGTGTGCTGTCGATACGTCGCACCATCGAGCTTGCGCCTTTTGCATCTCTGCGCTCCCGCAGAAATCTCCGCCCAACGACCATGCGGGGCGGTTGGGTGCCTGGTCGAAAACTTCACGCCACTCAGCAAATTGGGCGCGCGAGCATCGCGTTGGGGGATTCCCACATATCGAGCGCACAATTTGCCAGTCAGCACCGGTCAACGGTTCGCGTTTCGATTGAGTTAGAACAGGGATTTGCTTTAGCACCGTCACCTTGAAAACCGTGGTCAGGCGCTCGTCGTCCGGTATTGAGACGAACGTGAATGCAATATGGTCCGCCAGCCAGTCGCATGAAACCAGCGGTGTGCTGGGAACCACCACCACGCCAGAGCCCATCGCGGCCTTCATGTCGTCCCGCTCCCTGTTCGACGCCTGTTCCTCAAGGCTTCGCAGCCAACCGACATCTAAGCCTCTTGCCTGACACCATCGGACGAAATCAAGCGGACGAATTTTGGTTGGCGGATTGACTTGGCTGCGCCAGATGCCTAACACGCGTCGAGCCTCGTGAAATGGGTCTTGACTGCCTGAGAGGAAGCAGTTGTCGAGACCCATCGCTCCTTTTTCGGAAATCTCGGTGCATAGCTGCCCCTCAACAATTGGAGCTTGGATGCCACAAATGAGCATCGCGGCCGCGGCTGGCGTCCAAGTGTCAAATTCCAGGTATTTAGTCAGCGTTGTCCGCTTCAGCAACTCCGGACTAAAACCGGCGCCTGCAAACAAGGGAGCCGGTTGGCGGCGCGCCCAAAGCGTTGACTCCGATATTGCATCAGGATGGGCAAGTGCGGACAAGGCCCGTGCTTCGTACCGAAGGCGCCCGGCGGTCACGTCCATCCTCATGAGCGTCAAGGTATCGTACAGATGTAGCTCGCCGTCATATACCCCGCACAGAAGTTGACGGTCATAGCGAACCATTACTAGGTCACGAAGCCGCTGGACCGGATTCGTTGGCGCGGCGAAGTCGTGGGCAGCCCCGAGCTGCGTTCGTGCGTCTTCCGGGTCGGTGTCGTCTGGGACGACATTCCGGGAAATCGTGTCCGACAGGATTTCGTAGGAGATGAAGTGGTGCGCGGCATCATAATCATCACCCGGGTCAGCTACAGCGAAGAGCTTGCTGAACGAGATGGGAATCTTTGTCGATGTTGCCCATGTATCCAGCTCGCCGACGTTGAACATCGCGCCATTCGCGTATTCAATCACAGCCCGATAGCGGTACTTATATTTGTCAGCGTCCATGTGCGCCCTTTGTGCGCGAGACTGCAATGAATAGTCTCCGATGCACCGGAGGGCACAAGCAAGAATCTCGGGGCAGTAGTCGAAGTCCCGCACTGAAATCAGACTGAACATTCCCAAGCGTTGTGCGAATTGGCTTTATAGCGCGTGCACGTGCGCGCCTTCTATGGCGCCATGATACCTGCGAAAATCCTGGTTATCTGTATATTCATACAGTATTTGAGGTGCCCGGTGGTGAAGCGTCTCGCGTCACCCAAGGAGGTTCAAAGTGAAAGCGAATGAGTGGGTCCGTGAAGCGGAACGAGAATCCAAGCTCGTCGACGCTTTGTACAAGGCGCGGTATCTCATTTCTTTGCATAACGGCATGACCGTACGATGCGACGGTGAGGAATGGCCGCTTGATTTCCGTCAGGAACTGAAGGTAATCGATGCGCTACGTTGAAGATGTGGCCGGCATCGACAACGTGAACGTCATCGTCTGGCCGACACCGCTCGAGAAATTCCAGCAGGCAGCGCTGGGCGCCTCGCTGCTCGCGGCGTATGAAATGTGGCAATGCGAGGGCGAGGTCCGCCACCTGGTCGCCCAACGCGTTGTTGATATGTCGCACCTCCTCGGTGGGCTTGCGGCTGTCAGTCGAAATTTCTGTTGAGCAGCTACCGGGTTTGCTGAGCGAATGGGTTGATGGGGTACACCTTCTCGGGTTCCTTGACCCGTTCGAGCATCTGGACCTTAGACCAGTCCGCCACCTTTGCCTCCAGGCCCCGCACCACATTGGTTTCCAGCGGCTGTATTCCCGCGTCACCGTTGAAGTTCGCACTGAACGCTGAGTGGAACCGGTACTGAAAGTATCCTGAGACTTCGGCTATTCGCTCCGGCGTATTTGAGTCCGTGTAGATGACCGACTCGGGCGAGAACGGGTCGTAGTAAATCACGTTTGGGTAGTCAGTGTTGACTGCAACGCGCGGCTCGTCGCAGACCATCAGCGACCCTACTAGCTGAATTGAACCTTTCATGCCTTTCGGCGTCTTGAACACCCAGATTCGCTCGGGTAATCGTCCAGCGAGTTCCGAGAGCTTTGGGTTGTTGGAACCAAAGTACCCGACCTCACGGTTCTTGAGGTTCGTTTCGAGCTTTTGCCAGTAGTAGAAGATGTCCATTCAACGACGCTTGATTGTTCGGTTGGTTGATAGATACATGGTGATTTTACCAACTCGGTGCATGAGGTCCGTCTGGCGCATGCCGCTCGCTAAGAGTAGGAGTATCGTTGTGCGACGGTCTTGATTGCCATGCGCAATCCGACTCATCGAAAGCGGCCAGTAGCGCTCAATATATCCAGCGGAGGCGGCGATGAGCAAACGAACAGGTGGTAGCCAAGGTGGCGCCCGCGGCAACTCGGGCGGTGCATCGAAGGGCTCGTCCAGTGGCGCCAAATCGAGGGGAAGTGGCGGCCGGTCGGCAAACGGCTCTCCCGGCGGCAATTGGCCGAGTACGACTGGAAATCCCTCAGCCGGTGAGCGCGGCAACGCCACACCTCGAGGGAGTCGATGACGGGTCGTTTGCCGAGGTCGAATACGCCGCCCAACGAGGTTGAGAGGCTATTCTATGCCGCAGCTTGGTCATCCCGCAATGCAAAGCGCTCGTCGTCTGCGGAAGGGGCGGCTGACGACCAGCCGTCCCTACAACGCCGCCTCGAGCCGAAGGCGAATCACTCCGGAAGTCGCCCGCTGCACTATAGGCGGCAAAAGAGAGGTTTTGCTTCCCTCCAGCGCAGCAAACCTTCGCTGAACTTCAGCTTCTCGCAGCTCGGCCCCAGACTCCAACATTTTTTTCGCAGGCAAATCTCCCGAGCACGCTGCCAGATTTCCTCGCGCTCCCCGCCAATGCGAAATCATCAACCCTGTTGCGCGGTATACATACTGCTGTCCGTTACGCGGTGCAGCCGCGCGACTGGTCGGACATCAACGGCAGCGGTCGCGGGACAACCGGTACTGTGGGATAGCCTTGAGACACCGGACAGGGTGGCGAAGTTAGCGCCCTGAGGCGAACGGCTGACGGGCGACGCTGGCTCCGAGGGGCATCTCATGATGCTTTGGAACGTGTCTGAAGGTCTCGCTCAGGATAAGGCGGGGCTCAACTTCACCAAGGGGCATTCACAGAAACAAGAGATGTACGCCAGAGAACATGCTCAAACGTAGGAAGGTGGAACGAGAGCGTTACTGGGTTACGCCGCGAGACGACGCTTGCAGCTCGGCCGCTGTCGGTCGCGCGGGATGGCGAAGAGTGACGCTGGGTCCTCGGGTCGAGATGCAACCGGGCTTAGCCGTGTCTGGCGACGGCACGGGACTGGTACCGAGTGCCACGAGACCATCCGAGGCCTGATATTCAAGGCTTGAACCCGGAGCTAACGTCGTTGGCCAACCGGATGAACTCGTCAATCACCACTCTGACTCGTGGCTGGACATATTTTGTTCTCGGCCAGATGACATGAACCGGCATCTCCCCACCAGACCATTCCTGGAGGATTTCAATCAGGTCCCCGTTGCGAAGATGCGCACCCACAAGCCAAGTTGGAAGCTGAGCAACGCCGCAACCTGCTACCGCAGCATTTAGCATCGCCTCACCGTCTCCCCACTCATGCCGCGCTCTTACCGGCGTGAGCTCAAATTCGCCAGCGTCATTCCGAAGCAGCCACGCGGGCCGGCGACTTCGTTGCAACCCCGCAATGCAGTCGTGATTCAGAAGCAGGTCTGCCTTGTCATTAGGTCTCCCGTGTTCTTCAAAGTATTGAGGCGAGGCGCAAATCACCAGACGCTGTTGCCCAAGTCGTCGCGCGGCAATGTCAGCGTCATCCTTCAATTGGCCGATTCGAACTGCAACATCGACGCCTTCGGCGATAAGGTCGACCAGCCGTTCGCTGAAATTCGCCGAAATGTCCAGCCGAGGATAGCGGCGCGAAAGTTCGAGCAGCGACGGAAGCACGTGACGCCGGCCAAAGGTGGCCGGCAACTCAATTCTGACTCGACCCACCGGTTCCTGGTGTCCTGTGGCCAAAAAGCTCTCCGTCTCGTCCAAATCTTCAAGCACGCGCAGACAGCTGGCCAGGTAAGCCTCTCCTTCGTTCGTTAGGGTGAGACGCCGAGTGGTTCGATGAACCAGCTTGGCCCCAATACGTCCCTCTAACCGCGTGACGGCCTTGCCGACCGCACTGCTGGTCAAACCAAGCCGAGCGCCGGCTGCCGTGAAGCTTCCCTCCTGGGCTGACAGGACGAACTCGCTGAGTCCATCGAATCTATCTTTCGACATGATTTGGGAATCGAGGGATGAAGTAAATGGAATTCTAGGCGGTTATTTGTCTTTTCGGACGAAATTAGAATGGAGCCAACATGGAGAACCCGTATGAACGCCTACGTTGAGCAGGGCTTAAGCCGCGCCCAGCTTTCTGAACAGCCCGCTTATGCGCGGCTCTTTTTGCGAGAAAAGTTGACCGTCGGCCTGATTCTGCCGCTTGAAACCCATCCGAACAGGCCGGCGCCGACGATGCGAGACCACGTTACGATGGCTCAGAAAGCCGATAGTCTCGGCTTTGCTGCCCTCTGGATGCGCGACGTCCCGTTCTATGACCCTGACTATGGCGATGTTGGTCAGATTCGACCCTATTCCATACATCGCCTATCTCGCTGCCTTTACTCGGAAGATAGCGCTCGGGACGGCAGGAATTGTCTTGCCAATGCGCGAGCCGTTGATTCTTGCCAAGCAGATAGCTTCGCTTGACCAGCTGTCGGGCGGACGCATAGTCTTGGGGCTCTCATCTGGCGACCGCCCGGCCGAGTACCCTCTCTTCGGCATCGACTTTGAGACAAGAGGCGAGCGCTTCCGTGATGCTTTTGATGTCTTCACCAAGGTGCTGGAGGAGGATTTTCCCCGCTTCTCTTCGCCCAGATTCGGAAGCTCGCGTGGAACGCACGACCTTGTACCGAAGCCGCCATTCGGTGGGACGCTGACTATTGCAATCGGGCGAGCCCAACAAAGCATGGCCTGGATTGCTGAGAACATGGACGGATTCATTGGCTCCTCGCCGGTGCCCGAACAGCTGCCATCATTCGCGAAACAATGGAACGTTCAGCTTGAACAGACATGCGGTTCCGGACAATTCAAGCCGCTTGGTATAGGAGGCTTCCTCGACTTGGTAGAGAACCAGAATGAGCCCCTTATCCGCACGCGCGGCGGATTTCGAGCCGGGAGCAAAGGCCTTGTGAACTTTCTGCACGACGCTCAAGCGGCGGGCGTGAATCACATCGCGCTGAATCCCAAGGTTAGTCGACGCCCGTACGCTGAGCTGATGGATGAGCTCGCTTCCGAAGTCCTTCCGCACTTTCCTTCACACTGACGATGTGCACCCGAGTGCACGCTGGCTCCCTGACGTGGTCGCGTAATCCATCTATGAAAACCATTTTTGAACCATTCTATCTCTCTGGCACCGCATTAAAGAACCGCATTGTCATGGCTCCGCTAACGCGAGCACGCGCTTCGCGTGATGTCGCTGATGAACGCATTGCTCTCTATTACACGCAGCGCGCTACCGCTGGTCTGATTGTCAGCGAAGGCACATCGATTTCGCGAGAAGGAACGGGTTATCTCTTCAACCCAGGCATCTACACGCCGGAGCAAATTGCCGGCTGGCGCCTGACTACCGATTCCGTTCACGCCGTCGGTGGAAAGATTTTCGCGCAGCTCTGGCACGTCGGTCGCGTTTCCCATCCTTCGATTCAGGATGATGGGAAGGCCCCCGTCAGCGCCAGTTCCAAACATGCAGTGAACGCGAAGGCCTTCGCCTACGACGATAACGGGAAGCCCAACCCCGTAGACACGCCCACGCCTCGTCAGCTCGAGACGCAGGAAGTTCGGCGTATCGTCCAGGATTTCGCTCAGGCTGCCGACAATGCTATGAAGGCAGGGTTTGACGGGGTCGAAATTCATGGCGCGAACGGCTATCTGTTCGAGCAGTTCATGAACCCGCTCGTCAATGACCGGAGCGATTGCTACTCAGCCGACAACATTGCGAATCGGTTGCGCTTCACTCTCGAAGTCATCGATGCCGTTGCTGGGCGTATCGGTGTTGAGCGGGTCGGAATTCGAATTTCGCCTTATGGCAAGCTATTCGACATGCCCTTCTATCCGACCATTGATGCGACATACACTGAGCTCTGCCGCGAAATCGGGAAGCGAAAGCTCGCGTATGTTCACGTCATGAATCAGTCGGGATACTCGCGCCTGGACAACGCTCTTGAACCGGAATCCGAGTCTGGATTTATGGCCCTCCTGCGTCTCCTGAAAGGCTATCTGCCAAATACTGCGCTCATTCTTGCAGGAGGTATGTCGCGAGAACTTGCGGAGGAAATGATTGACGATGACGTTATCGACCTCGTTGCATTCGGCGCTGCATTCATCAGCAACCCCGACCTCGTTGCCCGCCTTCAGAATGATTGGCCACTGAGCCCCGCAAATCCGGCGACCTTCTATGGTGGCGGCGCAGAGGGTTACGTGGATTACGCTCCCTACGCTCCGTCTTGAGGGCAATCGTGGCGCCAGATGCAAGGGTTATCGACCTCGGCAGATGTCAAGACTCTATCTTCCAGACGAAACCCACGTCGCGGACAGCGAGTGACAATGAACTCAAGATAGACCTTCGTCAGTGTGTCGGTGTCGAGTCTCCGCATGTTTAGCCTTAATGCCGTTTACCCCTATCGAAGGAGGCGCGCTGGGCGATGAGATGTCAGCGTGGTTGCGGGAGACGTCTCCATTCCCGTTCCCATTTCTCTCTTTCAAATCGTCCGAAGGTCAACCCATGTCTAACTTCGTTGTCGAAAAGCTGTTTCGACCGCCCTACGTCCAAACTCGACCAGGTGGAAGCGGGCCGCTGACAGTTCTCTTTTCGTTGCTTTCCCGTGCGGACACGACGCCAATCGACGTACGTCGAGTGGGTGATGGTTACACGCTCGACAGGTCTGGCCATCCATTACGAGACCCGGCGGAAAACTCTTCCGCCATTGGTTTCGAGAGTAATCCCAACGTCAACTTCGAGCACTGGGGCGAGTATTGGCGAAAGGTGCATGGCGTTCGTTTCACCCACATCGAAGAGGACGACGACCGCAGCTTAGAGCGACTGCTGCGTTATGACCAACTGCATCGATTCGCTCCAGGGCCAACAAGCTTTAACGCGCCCCCATACCGCGCTCCAGTCGACGAAAGCGGAATGCTCTGGCCGACAATTCTCGGACACATTGAACCGTATCAACGGCCGCGCTGGGACGGCGTCGCGTATCTCAACTTTGAGAGCATCGACGACGTCGCTGCTGTGTTCGCTAACGAGCGAGTGCGCACCAAAATTCTTCCCGAGGACTTGACCATGTTTCGTGACATCGCGCCGGTACTTGCTCGGCAGCACATCATCATTCCCAGCGAATCGGGAAATGAAGCAGTCACATTGGTCAAGCTACATGTGCGTCGAAAAGACGAGGCGCGCGAATCATTCCAGCAGTGGTGGCTCGAGGACCATGGCCCCAATGTCAGCAGTCACTGCCAGGGCAGTCAGTTGGTCAAACGTTATGCCCAGCTTCACAACATCGGTGGTCGAGAACCCGGCCAGCCGTTTTTTCACCCTGACGCAGCGAAGCTTGATGGAATAAGTCTTATGAGCTTTTCAAGCCTCGCAGACCTCGAAGATTTTCTGGTGAGCCCGATGAACGCAAGTATTGTCGAGCACGAGTCCCTGAAGACTGAGCAAGCAGCGTCAGAATATTGGACCACCATCGGCATGATGATTGTCAACCGCATCCGCCCCGAGGTTCGCACCGCGCAACGAATTCCGCTGCGGCGTTGGAGCGACCGGCCGAACTCACCTGTCCGAATAGGCGCCGCCTTATCGATTTGCTCGCCGCGCCATCTCGACTGAAAGCATTATGGGAGTCGACGGCATTGGGGCAACCTGTTGAATCGGAAATTTCCGACCCCCGCGAAACGCCCCGTCCCTTAGGACGGGGCGAACTACTTACCGCATCGAATCCCGCTCAGTCGTCGTCTGCCTCCTGGCACACGGGACCTTCCATCTTCGCCGAATCAGAGTCCCAGTATGGGAGACTCGTGTTGCCTTCAGACTTGAAGCAGCCTGCTTTGAGCAAAGGCAAATTCAAGGACGACGGGAGGCTTGCGCCAACATACAGTGAGACGGTACTTCCCGTGAGTGAGACCACCTGAGGATGCGTCGGAAAGCACGCATCCGTGCCGAGTACGGGAGAGCATTGCGAGTTTGCCGGAGGCGGCGACCCGATGCCGTTCGACTGCTGCGTCGGAGTCTGAGTGCTGACGATGAGTCGGACCTTGCTTCCCGCCGGAATTGAGGCAAACTTCGGCGAAATCACGAAGTCGTAACGACGAATATTACCGGCGGGTACGTAGTGGTCTGCGAAGTATTCGCCGTAAGGCTTCACAGGCACGCCGTTCTTATCGAGCCACGAGCGATTCGGGTCGTTCCTCGAGAGGCTGCCAAGGACAGTACCACTGGAAAGCGGAGTGACAGTCCCATCCGGACCCACCAGTTGCACCGTCGCGATGAGTTCCAGATTCGGCGTTGTCGACGAGGCGTAGAATGACGCACTCATCGGGCCGGCAAGCGTCGCTCCCTTCTTCAGAACCGGCCCATCAAATTGGGCCGTGCTACCGGCGCCTGGCTGCGCCCAAAGTAGATTAACTTCCGCCGATTGATTCGAAGGCTTCTTCGATAGAATTCCCCGTGGCGTCAGGAAGTATTGCTTGTACACGGGCGCAACAGGGTAAGCCGAGGTGCTAATCCAGTTGTTGGAAATCAACTCGTGGACGTGGACCGGCTGCTTCGTGTCGGCCATCCCCGTCTTCTTGCCTTTAAGCCAGGTGTCGAACCATTCCAGCGTGATGTTGTTTGCAATGTTCTGCCCTGTCGTCTGCTCCTCAAATTGGCAGTGACCGCCTTGGCTGATAATCACCTGATAGCGGCCAGTGACATCCTGATTCGGACGCATAGGCCCGTACACGTATTGGCCGCTTCTCGTGTTCTGCAGATATGCGTACATGGACATAGAACTCTCAGCGTAAATGTCCTGGTGCGTGCTCCAAATCAGAGTCGGAATGTCGAGGTCTGCGAGTTGCCGAGCGAACGTGCCGGGAGAGCGCGCCTTCCAAAAATCTCTGTCATAAGCCCTGGGACCACCCGCGTTGATTTCGTCGACCATAGACTGGCCGTAGGCGGTCGCGCCATGATTGTTACCAACCGCCGCACCGAAACCCAATGGGAATTGGCCCGTTTGTGTCGGGATTCCGCCTGCGAAATACGTCTCACGGTAAAACTCCGCCCCTGCACAAAACGGCGCCAGAGCTTTGATTGGTGAATTTTTTCCGGCTGCCAGCGCCGTCGTATATTGGTTCAGTCCTGACCAAGAACCGCCTTGCAGAGCAATCTTGCCGTTAGAGTTCTGCAGCTTCGTGGCGGCCCATTGGACTATCTCGGCACCATCCTTCCCGTCGCTCCCGAAGAAGGAAAATTCGCCGCCTGAATTCCGTGTCCCTCTGACCGACGCTGTCACATAGATGTAGCCTCGCTGAACGAAGTAATCACCAGCCGTGGACGGATTCGTGAGGTATGGCGTTTGAGTGAGGATGACAGGGAACGGACCCTTCGCCCGAGCACCGGTATGCAAGTCGGTGGGGTAGGACACATCGACCATAAGCACTGTTCCATCGCTCATGGTGACCGGGACGCTTTTGTCTAGTGCAGTCCCGTAAGTCGGGTTGCCCGGGCTCCATACTCCACCCGGAAAAGGCGTGGACGCAAGCGCGGGAGCTGCCGCACCGGATAACAGAATTGCCACGGCTGCAAGCAGCCCTGCACGACTTGAACGCTTCATAACGACCTCCATCGGTGTTTCGCCAATTGTTAGATAGAATTGACTCTGCATTCCTAAATTTATTTACAAAACGTAATCCACTTACGCCGGCACCACAACCGCAGCCCGCGCCGTCGCCGGGACGCGGGTACCTACTCAATTCCAGCGACGTCAGATGATTCGGTGCTCCTCGACCAGGAACGCGGTGATGCCGGCGAGGAATGTCTTCGCATGTTCCATCGTCTTCAATCCAACCTCTGATTCGAACGCCTTTTGCAGCGACTCAGTGCTTTCGAACCAGAACTCAACGACCCCATCGATGGGTAGGTCGTCGTAACTGCAGGGTGTGCCTTTCTGTAGCTCTCGCTGCAGTACCGCGTTCTGCCGATAGCCTTTGACGCCGGGCATCGTGCGAACGAAATCCGCATGTACTTTCCACTCGTTCAGAAATTCCTGTTCCGAAAGCTCAGGGCGACGGCGGATGAGAGAAATCCGCTTCTTCAGCTTTGCACGAGACGCGTCTTCCGGCACTTCCACGACCGTCGTCTGCTTGACGGTCAGGATATGAAGGCGGCCGAGGAAATGGTTCTCGTCTTCGATGATTCTTTGCGGCAGCTCCGCCTCTCCGAACGGCTTGTTCGGGTCCGAAATCCACAGTTGCGAGAAACCGTCGAACTCCCACGGCTCCCGCTCGAAGTCGATTCCCCGCTGAACACGGTCGACAATGTGGTTCTGCCAATACTGACTAAGTCCAGGTGCGTTTTTCACCAACGGGCCGTGATGACCGAGCCAATGCTTGTAAAACTCATCGTTCGACCATTCGGGCTTTCTTGAAATAAGCCCCATGCGTACCGTGCTCATCAATCCTCCAGTGTCGTGACTTCAGGTCGAAAGGTCGGCGCCGTCAATTTGCGCCCAGATATGCTGCTTTGACTTTTGGGTCATTCAGCAAGTCGCGCCCGGAGCCCTCCAGCGTGATACTGCCAACCTCGAGCACGTACGCCCTGTCAGCAACGCCCAAGGCCTGCTTCGCCATTTGCTCAACCAGCAGAATGGTGAGACCCTCCTTGCGCAGACTACGGATGGCATCGAAAATGTCACGGATGACCAAGGGAGCCAGGCCCAACGAAGGTTCATCGAGAAGAAGCATTCGCGGCTGACTCATCAACGCGCGCGAAATCGCGAGCATTTGCTGCTCCCCCCCGGACAGCGTTCCCGAGAGCTGGTTCTGGCGTTCCCGAAGACGCGGGAACCGGTCAAACTCCCGCTCCATCGCTGCCTCAGTCGCGGACATCGGCTGCTTGCGGGAATAGGCCCCGAGAAGAAGGTTCTCACGCACGGTCTGGTCGGGAAACACGCCGCGACCTTCGGGCGATAGGGCAATGCCGAGGCCGAGGCGCATGTGTGCAGGCAACTGGGTGCAGTCGCGACCGCCAACCGTGATGCGACCAGAGGAGACCGCCTGCAGCCCCGCGATGCTCTTTAGAAGGCTACTTTTCCCGGCACCGTTCGCGCCGATGATGGTGACGACTTCGCCTTCCCTCACCTCGAGGCTCACACCCTTCACGGCCTGAATAGCGCCGTAAGAGACCTTTACTGAATCGACTTTGAGCATCATTGCTCCTCTCTCACGCGGCTTCAGCTTCGTCGACGCCGAGATATGCTTCGACGACGCGGGGGTTGGCCTGGACGTCTGCAGGCTTGCCTTCGGCAATCTTGATGCCGTAGTCAAGCACGATGACGTGGTCGGAAATCGACATGACGAGGTCCATGTGGTGCTCGACCATCAGGACGCTGACGCCATATTTGCTGATACGAAGGAGCAGCTGTCCCAGCTCCGCCGTTTCCTGTGGGTTCAAACCCGCTGCCGGCTCGTCCAGCAGTAACAGCTGCGGTTCGGTGGCGAGTGCACGGGCGAGTTCGGCCCGACGTTGCAGGCCATACGGCAGACTCCCTGCGGGACGGCTCGCCAGGTGACCGAGGTCAACCAGCTCAAGCAGCTCGCGCGCACGTTGCCTCGTGATTTCCTCCTCATGACGCGCCTTCGGGGTCGCGAACAAGGAAGCAAACAAGCCGTTCTTCATCCGGCTGTGCCGACCAAGCATTACGTTGTCGAGAACCGACAAATCGGCGAAGAGTCTCAGGTTTTGGAAGGTACGACCCATCCCCATGCAACAGATGGAATGAACCGCGCTTCCGCCAATCTCCTTCCCGTTGAAGCGAATCGACCCGCTATCCGGACGGACGATGCCCGTTACCATGTTAATCATCGTGCTCTTCCCGGCACCATTCGGGCCGATGAGCGCGTGGATATGACCCCGCTTCAAGGCGAACGAAATGTCTTGCGCCGGCTTCACGCCACCGTATGCTTTCGAGAGCTTCGTGACTATCAGCAGTTCTGCGCTGTTCGCCCGGCCGCCGCGCAAGAGCGTCGTAACCTGCCCGCCCGGGGCAGCGTATTCTTCCTTCGAGTCTCGACTCTTGCGTCCGACCAGCTTCGACAGCGCGCCGACAACTCCCCCGGGCATCACATAGAGCGCAAACAGGAGAAGCAGCCCATACAGCGTGTGTTGAACTGAAGGCCAACGCGCGAGAAGTGCGTCGAGCAGGGTCAGGACGATTGCGCCAACCACGGGTCCAAGCTTCGTTCCCGCTCCGCCAAAAAGGACGAGCAGCAGGATGAAGATGGAGAGCTGAAACGAAATAAAATCGGAATTGATGTACTGGTTTTGCTGAGCGACCATTGCGCCAGCAAGTCCACACGTGACCGCTGCAATCACGAACGCAATCACTTTGCCTCGATAGACACGAACGCCCACCGACGATGATGCAATTTCGTCAGCCTGAAGCGAAAGGAAGGCACGACCAAACCTTCCATTCAGCAGGTTGCGAAGCAACAGGTGAGTAACCGCGCAGAAAACGAGTCCGACGCACACCCATTGACCGAGCGACATCAGCTGCCCACCCATTTCCGGGCTACGAATCCCGTAGATGCCCTGGGCTCCGCCAAACACGTCTGTCCAGTCGCTGACCAGCCGTTCCACAACGATACCGAACGCGAGCGTGACCATGGCCAGGTACGGCCCTTTGACGCGAAGCGACGGCAGCGCGATGAGCACCCCGCAGACGCCCGAGATGGCCGTTGCGATGGCCATGGCTGCCCACGGATTGATTTCCGTCTGCGATGTGAGAAGTGCGACTGCGTAAGCTCCCGCTCCGAAGAGCCCAGCTTGACCGAGCGATTTCTGCCCTGCGAAGCCGACAAGGACGTTCATGCCGGCGGCGCACAGGTAGTAGACGCACATCATGAACGCGATGTGCAGGTAATAGTCATTTCCGATGGACAGCGCGGCGGCGCCAAGCACGACCGCGATGGCGCTTACGCATGCTATGTGGCTGTACTTTTTCATACTTTCTCCACGAGGCGGCTGCCAAAGAGGCCCGTCGGCTTGAAAGCAAGGACGAGAATCACCACAGCGAACACCGCAATCTCACGCCACTGCGCCTGCCACAAATTGACCGTTGACTCGAACACTCCGAGAGCAAAGCCACCGATAACGCAACCGCGGGGATTGTTGAGACCACCTACCATCGCGCCAGAAAAGCCCTTCAGCCCAATGGCCAGGCCCATGAAGAGAGACGCCTGCGTGATGGGTGCAATGAGAAAGCCAGACAGCCCAGCCAACGCCGAGCTCACCACGAAGGACCCAATCATCACTGCATTCGTGTTGATGCCCATCAGGCTCGCGACGTTACCGTTGGCGGCGACAGCGCGCATCATCTTTCCAACCATCGTCTTTCGCATGACGATGTCAAAGGCAATCATCACGAGGACGGCCACCGCCAGGAGAAGCAGCTCTTGCGGACGCACGCCGATTCCGAAAAGTTGAATCACGGAGTCACCAACAGGGGACGGCACCACAACCGGTTTGGGGCCCCAGATGGCCAGCCCGATGCTGTCCAGGACCACACCGAACCCGAGAGTGCTCATGACCCACGCCATTCCGGGCTGTTTTGCGAAAGGACGCACGCCGACGGCATACAACAACCAACCGAGCGCGCCCATCACGACGAGTGCGGCAACCAGCGCCAACAATTGCGCACTCACGCCAGGAACTACCCCGCCGAAAGTTGTCGAGGTGATTGGCTTGCCCAAGAGGAGCAGCATCGCGCTCATTCCAATGAATGCGCCGCTCGATACGAACTCGCCGTGCGAGAAGTTGAGCGTTTTCGTCGTAGTGAACGTAATGCTGAAGCCCAGCGCCACAAGCGCATATGCGCCGCCGACCGCCAGTCCACTGATTAACGCCTGAAAGATAGCTTCCATGATGAGTGTTCTCCGCTGTGGCGGCACCTGCGGTGCCGCCATCATCAATGGGACCGTTACTGCTTGTAGTCGGCCGGGGTCAGGGACGCAACGAGCGCATCGCTGTACGGCACGAGTCGGCCATCTTTCCAGTGCACCCAAACGAAGTCCTTTGCTACCAGTGCTTCGTGATTTGTCTTGCTGAAAGGCTTGTTGTAGGTTTTAAGCAGACCTTGCACCGGTGCATTGAGGTTCTCGAGCGCAACACGGATTGCCGAGCCATCTGTACTGTTCGCCTGCTTGATTGCCTGAACTAGAATCATCACTGAGTCGTAGCCGTGCAGCGCAAAGGAGAACGAACTGGGTGCCTTCAGTTGAGACCCAACGCGGGTGAACAGCTTGTCCTGGGCGGGGGTCCGATTTTCACTGACGGTACGCAGAAAGAGCGGCTTCTCTGCCAACGTCTTTCCAGCTGCATCATAGAATGTGATGTTGTCCGCCGCCCACGAACTTAGCGTACGCGGGTAGTAGTTGATTTTCTCCATGCTCCGCATGACCTGAGCGATAGGAGTACCCTGCGCCCAGATGATGACCGTGTCGACACCCGCCTCCTTAAGCTTGTTCAACTGGGAAGTCATGTCTGTGTCGCTGACGCCAAATTGTTCGATGGCAGCGGGAGTGATTCCCTGCATCTCGACGATGGACTTCATGTCTTTGAGAGCACCTTGACCGTAGCCTGTCGTCTCGGTCATGAAGCCAACCTTCTTCGCACTACCCGTCTTCTTCACATACGCCATCAGCGCCGCGACTTGCTCACGGTCGACCATCGAGACACGGAACATGTAGTTGTCCGCACCGGGGCTCATCGGCTTGGTGATGTCCGTTCCCGACGAGACATTGTCAATCACCGGCATCTTCTTCTGATTGACGATGTGCTTCCATGCCATTGCGTTTCCAGAGTTCGTCGGACCGAAGACGGCAACAACCTTTTCGTTGTCGATGAGGTCCGTCATGTTCTGGATGGACTTGGGCGGCTGTGATACATCGTCGCGCACGACGAGCGCCAGTTTTTTGCCGAGCAGTCCGCCCGCCGCATTTACATCAGCGATTGCAGCTTGCATGCCCAGGACAGCGGCTTGTCCGCTCTGTGCCGATGGCGACGCAGAAAGGTCGCCGTTGAAGCTAATCTTTATTTCCTGCGCCGACGCGGCGGGGACCGCCGCAGCAAAACTGAGCGAGGCTACGATTCCTGCGATGACGCGAATTGCTTTCATGATGTCTCCAACCTGTTGCTTCAGCATTCGATGGGCGTATTCATCCCATCGTCGTTTCAATCAATCAGAACTTGCTCACGACACCCAGACTGACCGCGACCAAGGAGCGGCTCGCCCCCGGGGTTGTCTGGAAGCTGTCACCGATGGCCGGTGTGGCATTAATAATTGCGCCAGTTCCCGGGTTACCCAGCGTCTGGCCCGACGCACGCTGGTATCCTTCGAGCGCGTATAAACCTGTACGCTTCGAAAGCGCGTAATACTGGGAGAGAACGACCTGGTGATACTTGGCTGCGTCCGAGATGTTGTTCGCCTTGGAAGCCCAGGTGTAGCTGTAGCCGAGCGACAAGTCGAACGCAGCGGCCGGCTTCCAATGAAGCACACTGCCCACCGTGTTCCAGATGGCCGTGTCCGTGAACTTGGAATTCACACCCGGGATGTACTGCACATTCGAATATGCAAACGAGATGTCCCAGTTCTGGTTGAAGACATAGCCGCCATCGACAGCGAAACGCTGCTGAGCCTGGGCTTGGCTGTAGCCATTTGTGATGGCTGATACGCCCTGCTGACCGGACGAGTTCACTGAAGATTCTGCGCCGTATGGGCCACCGCCAGGAGTTGAGTTATTGATGCGCCAGAAGCCTGCGGCAAGACCAAAATTCCCACCCTTGTATTGAAGTCCGCCGCTCCAGGTCGACCCCTGATTCAAGCTTCCGGGCACGCCGGCAGGTGCAAATTCGCCGCTCGCCGTGATGCCGTAAAACGTTGGCGTCGTATAAACAATCGCGTTGTTAGCGCGATAGTAGGTGTCCATGCCGTCGAGGTCGCCGGGATGCGAACCGTACCCTGTCTGATAGAACGCGGGAACCCAAGGCGAGAGCATCACGTAATAAGCGCTATATTGGCGGCCCACTGATAAGGCACCGTATGCAGGGTTCGACAACTCGATGCGCGCCTGTCTACCGAACATGGCATTCGTGAACTGCTGCCCGCCGTTCGCGAGATTGAAACCCGACTCCAGGACAAACAATGTCTGATAGCCGTTTCCGAGGTCCTCTGTGCCACGCAGCCCCCAGCGGTCTCCGTTCCATACACCCGACTGCATGCGAACGTTGGACTTTCCTGGCGTCGTCGAGCCGAGAGTTGTTTGACTGTTTTGAAAGGTGATAGACGTGTCGACAATGCCGTACAGAATCACGCTCGACTGAGCAAATGCAGGAAGAACAGCCAGACCAAGACTCGCACCTACAACACATTGAACAATTCTCTTCTTCGACATTAAAAGTCTCCTTAATAATTCTCTAGTCCGAGTCGTCAGTGGTGGCGTCTGAATGCCATCACTTGTCGCAGCCTGTCGTAGGCAACAGGCCGATTCGGCTTTTTATATGTAGGATAACGAATTGGTATAGCGATTTGCTATCACTGGATTCTTGAGGAATGCACCGTGTTACGCGCGGCACGCATGAATGACTTATTTGCGGCGCTCGTTGTCTCGAGGGAGGGTTGCCTCCCCCCATAGACCAGATACTACGTCACAAAATTAAACATACGCTACTTCTTTTGCATAGGTGCAATCCCCTATCGGAGAACTTCACATTTGCTCAAAAACAGTGTGCACGGCGCGGGCCCAAGCGCTACGTCGAGTCCAGAGGAGGTCATGCGTGCGGTCGCATGCACACGACAGCGCTATCCGACTACCGAGGCCGATAAAATTCATGGACCCGCGTAATTACAGCTATGCAATTATATATGCTTATGTGCAATACTAATGTGGTACAGGGGCTATCGAAGCCTGTTTATCCATCAGGACATCAAGGAGAAACCATGTCGTTCCCTCAATTCATCGCGCCTCGCCTGCTCGAAGACCGCCTGGCCATGGTAACGGGTGCCGGCCAAGGCAATGGGCGTGCACTCGCGCTCGGCCTTGCGCAGGCCGGCGCCAAAGTTGTGGTCAGTGACATCAATTTTGAACACGTTAGCGAAACCGCCGCGCTCATTGATAAGGGAGGTGGGAAAGCGTGCCCGTTCGAGCTGGATGTCACGAACGCAGACGCGTGTTACACACTTGCCGAAAAGGTCTCCAACGACATCGGCCGTGTCGACCTGCTTGTGAATAATGCGGGCATCATTATTCGTGAGAATTCGACAAGCCCGAATGCAGCGAAGAACTGGAAGAAAGTGATGGACGTGAACGTTCAAGGGACGTTCAATGTCACGCACGCGTTTCTTGAGGCTATCAAGACCACCAAAGGCGTGATTATCAACGTTGCGTCTATCGCCGCTTATGCTGGACAAGGCGCTAGCCTCGGCTATTCCCCGTCCAAAGGTGCAATCAAGATGTTCACGCAGTCGCTAGCCGCCGAACTCGCGCCTCATGGGGTACGCGTAAATGCATTGGCGCCCGGCGTCATCGAAACCCCGATGACGGCTGCAACACGCGAGCATCCGGCGCGTCTTGAGGCGTTTATGTCACGCATCCCCATGGGTCGGGTTGGCCAAACGGAAGACCTCGTCGGCCCGACAATATTCCTAGCGTCTGGAATGTCGCGCTACGTGACGGGCGTAACCCTGGCGGTAGATGGTGGATTTCTAGCTATCTAAAGTCTGTCTTGCAAAAGCCCGCCTAGCGGGCTTTTTTTGGCGCAACACCGTCCACGCCGCAGCAGTCAGGAGCGAGTCGTTCGCTGCTCTCGCGGCGAAATCCGGTTGCAGATGGCACGAGCCGACGCCAGCACGAGAAGCTGCGCATTTTCGAGAACCTCCCTCCAATCATCCTTTCCACCAGCTTGCTGGGCAGGCATGGACTACACAAATCTTCGATTCCCAAGGCCTCACGAAGACAGCTTTTCGGAGAGCTGAAGCAGTCCCCTCGCAACAGTTCCGGTATCAGACGTATCCAGCGTGCTTGACGGGCCGAAAATGGTAACTGAAAGTACCATCTGCCCGCGGTCGAAAACAGGCGCGCTCAGGCTGTCGACGCCTGGGATTGGCACACCCAGCGTTCGTGACAGATGTGTGCCCCGCACATCTCCTGCTAAGTTCTCAATTACATCGTCAAAGCACCGCGCTGAGACCGCATCGGCCTTCGCAACTTCACGAGCAAGCATCGGTTCTATCGTCTGCCTCGGAAGGAACGCGGCGAACAGTCGTCCTGTGCTGCTGTGGGCGATAGACATTACCGACCCCACGTGCAAGCCGACATGCAGGTACATTTCGGGGCCGTGGTATCGAATGACGGTGGGGCCATGGTCTGTCCATATCGCGACAAACGCACCGTGATTGTCGTCTTTAAGCAGTTCAATGGCCAGCTCCACCGTCTTATGCAATGGGTGGAGCTGCGCTAAAGCTCGCAGGCCAAGCTTCAATGCAAGTGGTCCGGGCTCAAAGCTGTGGGTCATTGAATCACGGCTAACCAGTCCTGTGCGAACCAAGCTCACCATATATGTGAAGACCTGATTCAAAGGTAAGGCGGTTGCTGCGCTCAGCCCCAGCATCGAAACAGGTTTTCCGGCGTCAGCCAGGTGCTGCAAAAGCGTCCCTCCAACCTCCATCGCATGAATTCCACGCTGCTCCCTGGTTCTTCTCGGAGCAAGTTGCTCGACGCATTCGGCAGCCTCCATATCTCCCCCTCGATTGCGAGCATCGTCCCGGACCTGGTGATGCCGACCCGTCGGCACGTCGCGTTTTCTCGACCAGGTCCGACATGCGAAAAAAAACCGCGGCCGCTGGGCAACAGCAACCGCGGCAATGCACGCCCATCGGAATTCCTACGCTTCGTTAATGGGACACCACTGCAAATTTGGTGGCCTGAGTGTCCATCACAGTGTCTTCCTTCCGAACCTCTGTGGCAGATGCGATTGCTTTGCCTGCGATGTAGCCGAAAGTCAACGCCGGTCCCAGCGTAATGCCGGCGCCGGGGTAGTTCCCGCCCATGATGCTGCATGCGTCGTTGCCAACCGCGAACAGCCCGTGGATTGGCGAGCCGTCGGAGCTGAGCACGCGGCATGAAGAATCAGTCTTCAGGCCAGCGAATGTGCCAATGTCACCGATGCGAATTTTGAGAGCATAGAAAGGGCCTTTCTCGATAGGCGCAACACACGGATTCGGCGAATGAAGAGCGTCACCCTGATAACGGTTATATGCTGTGCTTCCCTTCCCGAAGAGTGAGTCGCGACCTAGTCGCGCCTCGGCGTTATAGCCCCGCACCGTCTCTTTGAAGTTGAGCGCATTGACGCCAATCTTCTCGGCCAGCTCGTCTACGGTTGATGCTTTCGTCAGGTAGCCGACACGCAGATAGCGGCCAATGGGCATCGGGAACGGAGCAACACTACCCAGGCCGTACGTTCGGAGAGTCTTGTGGTCGCAGATGAGATGTGCGGAAATCTCCTCTCCCGCCGGCGTCGACTTCACCAGGGCTTGCACGAAGTCATGGTACGAGTGGCCTTCGTTCGTGAACCGACGGCCGTCGCGCAGCACGGATATAACGCCAGGCTTCGCGCGGTCGATAAAGTGCGGCATGATGCCTGTTGTTCCATCCTTTCTGGTCAGCGTCGAAACCGGCACCCAAGCAGCCGCGTTCGGCAGCGTTGTCGTCACTTGACCGCCGACTGCTTCAGCCATGCGTAATCCGTCGCCCGTGTTACCGGTCGGAGAAGGCGAGAAATGTTCGGAACCTGTCGGAGCGTGGGGGAAGAGTTGCTTGCGACGTTCGATGTCATACGGAAAACCGCCGCTCGCGAGGATAACAGCACTGTTCGCGGTCACCCGTACTTTCGAACCGGCCCGGTCAAGGACCGCACCAGTAATTCGGCCGTTGTCATTGGTGAGGCTGAGCGCCTTGGTGTTGAGCCAAAGAGGAACGTTCAGGTCGAAGAGCGACTTCGCGAGACGACCGGCAAGCGCGTTGCCGTTCGTCAGCGTCATGCCGCGACCATGCTTCAAAACGTCTGCAAAGTGGCGCGACAGACGCTTGGTGACGTACCAGGCAGACTCGATTGACTTCGTCACCCGCATGAAGTGCACAATTTCCTTGCCCGAGCCAAGCATCATCCCGAATACGGTGAGTTCAGGCAGAGCAGGAGCGAGGTCTTTAATTGCCGCGCCGAGTTCACGGCCGTCAAACGGACGAGTGACCATGGAACGGCCACCTTGGGTGCCACCGGGCGCCTCGGCGTGATAGTCGGGAAACACGAGAGGCATGTCGAAGCGCACAGCTGTCTTCGCCGTGAAAAAGTCCACAGCTTCCGGCCCATTCTTGATGAAGGCGTCGACGCGCTCACCATCAAAGCTCGACCCCGCCTCGTGCTGGAGATACGTACGCGCGGCATCGCCCGCTTCGTAAATTCCTTGCACCTTTGCAAGCGCAGTATTCGGAATCCAGAGCCAACCGCCCGAGCGAGCTGTTGAGCCGCCGAACTTGGGCTCTTTCTCGATGACGAGAACATTGAGCCCCTCAGAGGCGGCCGTGATTGCCGCGGACATTCCCGAGCATCCCGAACCAATAACAAGCACGTCACAGCTGTATTCGCTTTCCTGCTTCATCACGCATCTCCGATAGCGAAGACGCGACCACTTCAGGTGCGTCCTCATAATCATTCCCCGTCTTCCGGGCCATAGTCAAATCATACGCCGCAAATTACATATACACACATCTACTTGCGTACGTACAATCCCTATGCAGGATTTTATTGCCTCGGATGTACATTGAAGACTCCATGGGAAAGGCTTGGGGCCTTTCGTTTGGATGCAACTGGTGGTCTTGGGCGCAGGCGCTGCGCTCGCCACCTTTGTCATCGAATTTCTGGCTACGCGGCGGTCTGTCGCCTGTACCGTTTGCCTCACCTACTCTGGAGACGACATGATTAAACGTATGACTTTGCTGGCGCGCAAAGAAGGCACTTCGGTAAGCGACTTTCGTGCGTACTGGTCTGGCTGCCATGCTCAACTCGCTTTGTGCATGGATGGCATTGCGAAATACACGCAAAACAGGGTCGAGAAAACTCTCTGGAAGTCCGCAGGTGGTTCAGGATGTTTTGATGTCGATGGCATCGTCGAACTCTGCTTCGAAAGTGATGAACTCATGTCCGAAGCGCAACGTTCCGCGGTCGGGAGTCGATACATTCCCGAAGATGAGCCAAACTTCCTGCGTGGATGGACGCTTTGCGTGGTCAACCATGAAGATGAAGCCAAAGAGCATGCAGGCGAGAAGGTCATCCTTGTCGCTGCTCTAAAGGCAGGTGTCTCACGAATCGAGTTCGAGAAGATAATCGTCGAATCCGACGAGGGACAACCGACGCCTGCGACAACATCGCTCAATTGGACGAACGAAAGCGCGAAGCGCGAACGCCTATGGGCAGAGCCGGTTGCGCCCACAGTGCTTGCCGCGCTGTGGTTCACGAATATTGCGGAAGCGCATGAAGCGTTTCGAGCTGAGAGCAGCCTGGTGCAAAAGATTGGCGGCTTAGCGGACCGCGCAGCTGCTTACCTTATCAACCCGCTCGTGGTCAGGTAACCCGAATGGTCGTCGGCATCTGATGCCGGCGACCATTCCAGACCGGTAGCCGGTTTGGTGGGCGCGTCGTCCCCTCTCTCTAACGAAACCATAGCGCAACGCAATTCCGCAATTGCTACGAAACCGCACTATCAGCCCGTACAAAAAAACAAAACGGGCGCTGAAGCTCCGAGCGCCCGGTGCATCTCATTTTCGGCTCTCAGTTCACGCTTTATGCAGATTGCTCGCTCGTTCAGACCTTAACGCAAAAAACATCGCCGTGCAGGCAAGAAGCAGCATGAATGCAATGAAATAGAACGCGTTGTTCATGCTTCCAGTGTAAGTCTTGATAAGACCGATTAGATACGGGGTGATGGTCCCGCTCGTTACGCCGATAGTGCTGACCAGAGCGATACTCGCAGGAGCGCTGGAGCCACGGAAGAAGCTGGCGGGCACAGACCAGAAGATGGGATGAGCCCCGTAAATAAATACGGCCGCCGCAGTCAACAGCGCCATGGATAGTGCGAAGCCCAGGCCATGCGAGGTCAGCAGCGCCAGAGCTGCAGCGGCGCCAGCGCCACAGACGATGAAGTGCCATTTGCGTTCGTTGCGTCGGTCGGAACGACGGGCAATCAAAATAACGCCCACAGCGCCGATTGCATTCGGGATTGCCGAGTACAGACTAATCTGAACGATGTCGGTAATTCCGAATTCGCGAATCATCGTCGGCATCCAGAATAGCAACAGGAGGATGCCCGAGGTCAGGCAGAAGTACACAAACGCGAACACATAGACGTACGGGTTACCCACCGCCGCAAGCAGGGAATGGCTATGCTCAGCAGGCTTTCCGTCGTTCGCCAGCACGTCTTCCAGTCGCCGCTTCTCACCTGCGCTAAGCCACGGTGCAGCGGACGGCCTGTCTTTCAAGAAAAAGAATGCGATAACACCAAGCAGGATTGCCGGAGCACCCTCGATGGCCAGCATCCACTGCCAACCGTGGACACCATGGACCCCATCCATGCCGCGCATAATCCAGCCAGAGACCAGACCGCCAAGCACACCGGCGACGGCGACACCAGCATAAAAAACGGATAGCGCTCCTGCGCGACGGCGTGCCGGGAACCAGTACGTCAGATATAAAACGATGCCTGGGAAGAAGCCGGCCTCGAATACACCGAGAAGAAAGCGTAAGACGTAAAACTGCATGCTGTTGGATACCGCGACCATCATGACCGAACACGCGCCCCACAACACCATGATTCGCGCGAAGGTCTTCCTCGCTCCAAACTTATGCAAGAGTATGTTGCTGGGCACTTCGAAGAGGACGTACCCGACAAAGAAGAACACTGCGCCCAAACTGTACGCGGCGTCAGTGAAGGAAAGGTCGTGCTTCATCTGCAACTGAGCGAACCCGATGTTGTTCCGGTCCAGGATTGCAATTACGTAACAGAAGAAGAGAAACGGAATGATTCGCAGCGTCACCTTGCGAAACAGAGTGTCATCCGATGTGCCGACAGATGGGGGATTCGTCGGTGCAGGGACCGTGCCGACTGAACTTCGCGTTGTCATCAGAAACTCCAGTGCAGTTATTTTCAGTTGTGGTCCGCTGTCAGTCGAAGTACCTACGCCACCCCACTGACCGCCAACCCACTCAGAAGGCAACCGCACCATGGCAGGTCCACGCTTCTTGATTACATATTAACGCTTCACTTCGCACATGTATAATTCTCGTTTGTACCTATCTGGCTCTTCTTGGACCGCATACGCCGTCGAAATGATGGTAAACACCTAGTGAGCCTGCGGCTGGTTCGTTAGATGAGCCTAAGAACTATCGGAACTCGGGCTATTCGTCGCACTGGCTAGGACAAGCAAGTTCGAATTGCCCGGGTTTGCCTCGAATTCGCTTTGCCTGGGGTCCTGCAGCGTCACCAAAAATATTTGGTTGTACGCGTATTAGATTGCATATATATAATAAAACGCGGGTAAGCTGCCACGTACAGCGATTGCATCGTTAAGGAGACCAGTTTGTCCGCGAGAATTTTGTGGCTTCTGAGCGCGTGCTGCTTTGCCAGCATGGCGTCAATGCGGGTCTGCGATTCGCTGCTACCGTCGTTGCAGGCGGAGTTTGGCGTGAACATCGGGCACGCCGCCATGGCAATTTCCGGATTCGCCCTCGCATACGGCCTTACTCAACTCGTCTTCGGGCCCTTGGGAGACAAGTTCGGAAAAATCCGCGTAATCGCTCTGACCACGCTGGCCTGCACGATAGGAAACCTAGGTGCAGCATTGTCCGGTCATATGGGCCAATTGGTCGCGGCCCGCGTATTGTCCGGGGCTGCGGCCGCGGGAATAGTGCCTTTAACTATGGCGTGGATTGGCGACACAGTGCCTTATGAACGGCGTCAGGAAATCCTTGCACGGCTGCTCGGCGCGACGGTTTTCGGGATGATTGCCGGTCAGTGGCTAGGGGCGTTGCTTGCCGACGCGGCTGCCTGGCGAATCTCGTTTGCCTCACTGGCCCTGATTTATCTGGTTGCGGGGCTCTTCGTCTTGCGAGAAGTCAATTCGGCGGACATGACGGGCAAGTCGACGCCCGGCCGTTTCGCGTACCGTGCTTTTGAGGTGTTGGCGATTCCTTGGGCTCGAACAGTGCTCCTCGTCACCTTCATTGAAGGCTCGCTCGCGTTCAGCGCGCTATCGTTCATCCCGACCTATCTACACGGGACATTCGAACTTCCGATGTCGAGGGCGGGCGCGATTGTGGCTCTTTATGGGGTAGGCGGTTTAACGTATAGCCGATGCGCGCGCCTCTTGGTCCGTCGCTTGGGAGAAGCCAATCTGGCGAGGCTTGGCGGTGCCTGTCTCGCAGTGTCATACGGCGGACTCGCGCTTCTCAACACCTGGTGGCTCGCGTTGCCCGCCTGCTTGATGGCTGGATTTGGCTTCTATGCGTTGCACAACACCCTGCAGACCCATGCCACGCAGATGGCACCGAGCGTGCGCGGAACCGCCGTGTCCCTCTTTTCGTGCTTTCTTTTCTTTGGGCAATCACTAGGCGTTGCCTGCGCCGCGTGGTTTATTGACAGATTCTCAGCGCCGCCCGTTTTTATAGGCTGTGCTTTCGGCCTTTTTCTAGTCGCAGTCGTGTTTTCGTCGCTGGTTTCTCGCCAAACCGCACAGTTGGCGAGGACCTAACGAAATGCCGGCGGAGCAGAGACCCGGGGTGGCCGCCAGCTGGCAAAGGAAGCGCACGGCGAATCAGATGGAACATGCGTGCCTAGACGGCCGGTACAGTCGGCGCGGAATTCTGTTCGGTCAACAGCTTGGTGGTCGCAAGAAGACTGGTAACCAGCGGGCCTTTCCAGGAAACGTCGAAATTCCCGGCAACGCCGAAGAGCGTCAAAACAAGAACAATCTCTCCGTTGTTGTCAAAAACCGGTGCGCTGATGCTGTTGATACCTGGAATCGGCATGCCTTCTCCTCGCGCGACTCCTCGCTTTCGAATATCCGCCAAAATGGCGTCAAACTGCGTGATGGTCAGACGCTCGCCATCAGGAGTTTGCGACCCGAAGTCCGCCCCGACGAGCTCGTCGAGCGTGGAACTCTGCTTGTATGCAGCAAACACACGGCCAGTCGTCGAATGCGTGAGCGACATAACTGTGCCGACGTGAACACCTGCATGCAGCGAGGCGGCCGGCTCAATGCTTTGCAGAACGGTTGGACCACGGTCTCCCCACGCGGCGAGAAGCACACTTTGCTCGACGCGCGTCGCAAGGTCGGTGGAAGGCTGCATTGCATTACGGACTGCGGGCACCATGCGAAGCGCATGCAACCCCATGCGGAGAGACAAAGGCCCTGGCTCGAAACGCGAGGTGACGGGGTCCCGTTTGACGAGGCCGGTACGAAGCAGGCTCACCATATAGGTGAATACCTGATTCGTGGGAATGCCGCTGCGCGCGCTGAGCTCCGCAAGTGTCACTGGTTCGCCAGCGTCCGCGAGATACTGAAGGAAGCGGCCACCAACTTCCATGCTCTGAATGCCGCGTTGCTCCTTCCGGGCACTTGAATCGAGGCTTTCCGGATTTTCTTTTGCCCGCTGCTTCGTTACCATGCAATCCTCTGTGCACGAACACATTATGTTTCGCCGATTTTACCGGCTTCCTGGTTACCGTAAGCCACTTGGATTCTGAATCCGACAAGATACGCAAATGGACACCGAAAGCACCGAAAAAGCCCAGCGGGGAATCCAGTCAGTTGAAGTGGGCAGCGAAATTCTGCTGGCACTCACGCAATCTGACTCGCCCATACCGCTCAAAGAAATTTCGCGGGTCACCGGGATGTCTCCCGCCAAACTTTTCCCGTATCTGGTGAGCCTCATCAAGCTTCAACTGGTACAGCGAATGGAGCCGTCAGGCGATTATGCCCTAGGTCCTCTCGCGCTGCGGCTTGGCCTGTATGGTCTGCAACGATTGAACCCTCTGCGCGAAGCCGAGGCAGACGTGTTGGCGCTAGCATCGAAAACCGGACAAAGCGTTTTTTTGACGACTTGGGGGCCAAACGGACCGGTCGTCGTCAGGCAGGAAGACCCTTCATATCCGCTGCATCTCACTTTGCGAGTCGGCACGGTCATGTCGCTCGTCAACACGGCAACGGGACGACTTTTTGGCGCGTATATGCCGGAGTCCTTGGTGCAGAAGGCTCTCGCAGACGAAGGCATACGGCTCAGCGGTGCAACCGCACTGAAGACAACGGACAAGGAGGACCTGTTCAAGGAGTATCAGAAGATTCGCGAGGAGGGCATGACGCGAACATCGGGCCATCCTTTGCCGGGTGTAAATGCTATCGCGGCACCTGTATTTCTGTTCACTGGGTCGATTGCGCTCGCCATCACTCTGGTTGGGCCCGCAGGTACGTTCGATACAAGTTGGGACGGGGAACTTGCGTTGACCCTGCGCCAGACCACACTGGACCTGTCCTACCGACTAGGCTACTCGGCCATTCCGGGCGACGAGGCCTAGTTCCTCGCGATGCGTCAGGAATGCCCGAGAAATGCAAGACAATTCGCGGCTGCCGCTGGCGTCACCAGTCAGCGACTTAAGGCCTTTCCAACGCACGCCGGCGGCGCTCCCGCAAGCCCCCTTCAAATTCCTGCATCGCTCTGATGCCAATCGCGCAGGCGAGCCTGAAAAACCTGGGCCCACTTGCGCGGCCATCTGCCTGAAACCCATCGAAACGCAGAAGCCCTGACGTCGAGCACAAATCAGTGCGGCACGTCGGCCCACGAGGCCGCCAAGAACAATCAACACGCGTGTCGGCCTCCCGGTAGTTCGCCGCAACGCGTCCTCCCAGTGCCGAAGGCATCCACGGACGCAAGTGTGCCGTCTCCGACAATCACACGGAATGAAATCCACGCTTGCGTCTTGGCGTCGCGCCAGTTCATCCCCGCTTTCCGCCGCTCGTCCGCAGCCAGCGCGCCAATATGCCAGCTTGCTTCGGATGTTTGTAATTGCAGAGGGCAAGCAGGACTGGCAGTCCAGGTTTTGGGGACACCTCAGGGCGTACGGGAAATTATCTATATGCGACTTAGTTCTCTTATGTATAATTACCTCGATGCCGGGGTTGCTGGTCAAAACCCACCCTGTCCCCTTCAATCACTCTTGTAGAGGTCCCCTGCCATGGCGACAGAAAAGAAGTTTGCTTCCCACGCGGACGTTGAAGAAAAGAAAGTCACGTTCGAACAGCTTTCTGAACATGCGTACGCATACACCGCTGAAGGCGACCCCAATACCGGCATCATCATCGGGGACGACGCAGTACTCGTAGCGGACACCCAGGCGACGCCGGTGATGGCTCAGGACGTGATTCGCCGCATTCGCGAAGTCACGGACAAACCTATCAAGTACGTCCTGTTGACTCACTATCACGCGGTCCGCGTACTTGGAGCATCGGCGTATAACGCTGAGCAAATCATCGCCAGTCAGGACACCTACGACCTGATTGTCGAGCGCGGCGAGCAGGACATGAAGAGCGAAATTGAGCGCTTCCCGCGCCTCTTCAATGCGGTTGAATCGGTGCCCGGCCTGACGTGGCCCACGCTTACCTTCCAGAAAAAGATGACGCTGTGGATGGGCAAGCTCGAAGTGCAAATTCTGCAGCTTGGTCGTGGGCACACCAAGGGCGATACGGTTGTCTGGCTTCCCCAGGAAAAGACTCTGCTCTCCGGCGACCTGGTCGAGTACGGAGCAACTCCGTATGCAGGTGATGCGTATTTCCAGGACTGGCCTGCCACGCTCGATGCAATCGCCGCACTGAAGCCCGAAAAGCTGGTTCCCGGCCGAGGCGCTGCTCTCAAGACGCCGCAGGAAGTGGCCGACGGTCTGGCGGGAACCCGCGCTTTCGTCAGCGAGCTCTACAGCAAGGTCAAGTCCGGTTCCAGCGAAGGCAAAGACTTGAACGCCATTTACAAAGAGACCTACGCCACGCTGAAGCCGAAGTTTGGCGACTGGGTCATCTTCGACCATTGCATGCCGTTCGACGTCACGCGAGCACACGACGAAGCAACGCAGTACCCGGACCCTCGCATCTGGACGGCGCAGCGCGACAAGGAGATGTGGGAAACCCTCGAGGGCTGACCTGCATCGCGCGCCGGCCTGTGTGCATCAGGAACGCACAGGTCGCTTCAACGACAAGCTCAATCTGGAGTTTACAAAGTGCAACAACCGACGCGAGACATATCAAGTCGCCGTGGGCCTGCTCAGGCGGGCGCGCCCTGCAATCCGTTACTGGAGCGCGCATCGTCCGCGTCTGCGTTCTCCGCCCATCCAGTTGGCTACCAATCTGGATTTGCGAGCGAGTTCGCCACCGAGGCGCTCCCCGGTGCTCTCCCGGCTGGTCAAAATTCACCTCAGCGGGCACCCTACGGCCTGTACGCCGAACAACTGTCGGGCACGGCATTCACTGCTCCTCGCTCCCACAACCGCCGTTCGTGGCTGTATCGTGTGCGACCTGCTGCGGTCCATATGCCGTTCACGCCGCTACAGAGCGACAAACTCGTCAGCGACTTCTCGCGTGTGCCTCCAACGCCTCCAAATCAGTTGCGCTGGGACCCGCTTCCGATGCCGGAGACGCCGACAGATTTTATTGACGGTCTTGTAACCATGGCAGGCAATGGTTCGGCGGAGGCGATGTCGGGTTGTGCTATCCATATGTACGCAACGAACCGGTCTATGGCAGACCGATTCTTCTACAGCGCTGACGGAGAACTGCTGATTGTTCCCCAGGCCGGCCGCCTGAGCATTGCGACCGAACTGGGTCTTCTCGACGTGGAGCCACAAGAAATCGCTGTCATTCCGCGAGGCGTACGCTTTCGCGTCGAGTTGCCCGATGGCGAAGCACGCGGCTATATCTGCGAGAACTTCGGCGCCCTGTTACGCCTGCCCGACCTCGGTCCTATTGGTTCGAACGGTCTTGCCAATCCACGCGACTTCCTGACGCCACTTGCAGCGTATGAAGTCCGTGAGGGCAATTTTGAACTCGTAGCAAAGCTTAACGGGCACCTGTGGCGCGCAGATATTGGCCACTCGCCGCTCGACGTCGTAGCTTGGCACGGTAACTATGCGCCGTACAAATACGACCTCCGGCTCTTCAACACGATTGGCTCAATCAGCTTCGACCATCCGGACCCGTCAATTTTTCTGGTGCTGCACTCGCCGAGTGACACGCCCGGCGTTGACACCATCGACTTCGTCATCTTCCCGCCTCGGTGGCTTGCCGCCGAAAACACGTTCCGGCCACCCTGGTTCCATCGGAACTTCGCCAGCGAGTTCATGGGGCTAATTCACGGCGAGTATGACGCCAAAGCTGAAGGCTTTGTGCCTGGCGGCGCCAGCCTGCACAACTGCATGTCAGGTCATGGCCCCGACGCCGGCACGTTTGAGAAGGCATCAGTGTCCGACACGACAAAACCGATGAAGGTTGATTCAACCATGGCTTTCATGTTCGAGACGCGCAATCTCATCAAGCCAACTCAGTTTGCTCTGGAAACCTCGCAGTTGCAGGCACAGTATTTTGAGTGCTGGCAAGGCCTCAGAAACAACTTCAATCCGGACGTCAAGTGATGCCAGCCAATACAGACGATACCCTGATGCTTAGTCGGACGACTAACCCAAGCCTTCGAAGCTGGGTCGAGTCAGCGAATTCTGCAGATACCGACTTTCCCATCCAGAATCTTCCTTTCGGGGTGTTCTCCGACGACAAGTCCGACACGGGACGGGTTGGTGTCGCAATCGGAGACCTGATTGTCGACCTTTCAGAGCTCGAGTCCGCAGGACTGATTGCTGTGCCGTATGTTGTCACGGACGACACAGGTCAACCTAAAAGCGTCTTCCGCCAGGCACGGCTCAATGATTTCGTAGCCTTGGGAAAAGCCGCCTGGACCAGTATCCGGATTCAGCTGTCGACGCTATTGGCCAAAGACGGCTCGACGCTTCGGGACAACCCAGAATTGCGAGAGCAAGCATTCGTGCGCCAACGCGACGCGGTCATGCAACTCCCCTTCGATATACCAGGCTACACAGATTTCTATTCATCCAGAGAACATGCGACGAACGTCGGAGCGATGTTCCGCGACCCGAAGAACGCGTTGATGCCCAATTGGCTCGAGATTCCTATCGGATACAACGGTCGGGCGTCTTCCGTAGTAGTCAGCGGCACACCGATTCGCCGCCCTAATGGGCAGCGCAAGGACCCCGACGCTGAGCGCCCCACCTATGGGCCTTGCCGCAAGCTCGACATTGAGCTGGAAACAGGGTTTTTTGTCGGCGTGGGTAACGCACTTGGCTCACCTATTTGCGCAGCCGACGCGGACGGGCACATCTTTGGAATGGTCCTCCTCAACGACTGGAGCGCGCGCGACATCCAGCAGTGGGAATACCAGCCACTTGGCCCGTTCAACTCGAAAGGATTCGCGACGACCATTTCTCCGTGGGTGGTGACCATGGAGGCACTGGAGCCGTTTCGCGTCGAACAACCGCCGCAAACGCCGAAGCCCTTGTCATATCTGTGCGGTGCGACGCGAGCGGGCGTCGACCTGCATCTTGAGGTACAGCTGAAGCCAAAAGCTGCTGCATCGCCGACAACTATTGCCAAGACCAACTTCAAGTACATGTACTGGTCGATGGCGCAGCAGTTGGTGCACCACACCTCCGCTGGCTGCAACACGCGGGTCGGAGACCTTCTGGGCTCGGGGACCATCAGCGGACCGAAATCTGAATCGAGCGATGACAAGGTTGGGACGTTCGGCAGCTTGCTCGAGCTCACATGGAATGGGCAATCACCCCTCAAGCTCGACGATGGCGAGACACGGGGCTTTATCGACGATGGCGACGAACTTACTCTGACTGGCTGGTGCCAAGGCGATGGCTATCGCGTTGGGTTCGGTTCATGCGTCGGCGCCATATTGCCCGCGCTTGAGGTCCCCGTCCCGGAGGACGGTGAATGAAGCTGTATAGCTACTTTCGCAGCTCTGCGTCTTATCGGGTTCGTATCGCACTCGCCTTGAAAGAGCTGCCGTTTCAGTATGAGGCTGTTCATCTTCTCAAAGATGGCGGCCAACAGCTCTCACAGGCATACCGTCGGGTAAATCCAGACGGTATCGTCCCAGCGCTTGAGGACAGACCGGAGGTCTTGACGCAGTCTCTGGCGATAATCGAATACCTCGACGAGATGTATCCCGACCCGCCGCTCCTTCCCGGAGACCCCATCGACCGGGCCTACGTCCGCTCCGTTGCGCTTCAGGTCGCCTGCGAAATACATCCGGTCGATAATTTGCGGGTACTTCAGTATCTGAAGAAAAACTTCGGCATATCTGATGAGCAGAAGTCGCAGTGGTACCGGCATTGGATTGATGTCGGCTTCGGTTCATTGGAGGTGCGGCTTAAAGCGGAAAGACGCGTTGGAAATTTCGCGTTCGGTGACGCACCAACTCTTGCTGACATCTGCCTCGTACCACAAGTCTGGAACGCCCGCCGATTTGACATACCGCTGGACAGCTATCCGACAATCAAACGCATTGCCGACAATGCGATTGATTTGAAAGCCTTCAGGCAAGCCGAACCCTCCGGCCAACCGGACGCGGAGGGTTGAACTGACCGTTCATCCCACGCTTAATGGTGCGGGCTCAGCCGTCTCTGTTTTGTCCATGGCAGCTTACCCACCGCGGTCGTGGCTGTAAGGCGCGGGAATCAATGATGACACGGCGGGCACTCGTTACGAATGAGCCTACGGTTCTCCACTTGCCGTCCGTAGCTGATAGATAATTCATCATTAACTAAGAATGAAGACTGTGGTCGAGTTACGGATGGTCGCAACAACTATATAGCGCCGGAGCCTGGCTCCATGGTGCAGTTTGGAGACATCATGAGCGCAGGCTTTCAACACCCATTCCCCGCAGCCGCCAATAGTGCCGCGCGAGGCAAAATCGTTAGCGCACAACAAGCCGTCAGGCTGATTCGACCAGGAAACACCGTGGCAACCGGTGGCTTCGTTGGCATCGGGTTCGCGGAAGAAGTCGCCATCGCGCTGGAGCAGCTGTTCCTTGACTCAGGCCGCAGCGGAAACGACACGGCTCGAGACTTGACACTGGTCTACGCAGGTGGTCAGGGCGACGGAGCCAGTAAGGGCCTAAATCACCTCGCCCATGAAGGACTCGTTCGGCGGGTTGTCGGTGGCCACTGGGGACTTGTTCCTGGCCTCCAACGCCTGGCCGTTGAAGGTCTCATCGAAGCCTACAACCTTCCGCAGGGCGTCATTTCCCAGCTGTTCCGCGACATTGCCGCTCATCGGCCAGGTCACTTATCCACAGTTGGACTCGGCACGTTCGTCGACCCACGCAACGGTGGCGGCAAGCTTAACGCCCGAACGACGGAGGACTTGGTCAGCCTCATATCCGTCAACGGCGCTGATTGCCTTCTGTATAAAACTTTCCCGGTCGACGTCGCCATCGTGCGTGGCACCACCGCCGACGCGAACGGGAATGTGACAATGGAGAAGGAGGCACTCACGCTCGAATCACTGGCCATCGCGATGGCCGCGCGTAACTCTGGCGGAATTGTGATAGTCCAGGTCGAGCGTATCGCCGAGTCAGGCACTCTGAATCCACGACAGGTCAAAATACCTGGGATTCTGGTCGACTGCATCGTGGTTGCAAAACAGGAAAACCATTGGCAAACGTTCACTGAGCCCTACAGCCCAGGCTTCGCGAGTGAGCTTCGCATCGCGACAAGTTCGATTCCGTCGATGACGATGAGTGAGCGAAAAATCATCGCTCGACGTGCTTCGTTCGAGCTGATGGCCAATAGCGTCGTTAATCTCGGCATCGGAATGCCAGAGGGAATTGCGAGCGTCGCTAATGAAGAGAAGGTATGCGACCTGTTCACAATGACGACCGAGCCCGGCGTCATTGGCGGGATACCGGCCGGCGGGCTGAATTTCGGAGCAGCAACCAATACCGATGCCATCATCGACCAGCCGTACCAGTTCGACTTCTACGATGGCGGCGGCCTAGACATCGCATTTCTTGGACTCGCACAGGTTGACCGCGAGGGTAATCTCAACGTCAGCAGGTTTGGGCCAAAGCTCGCTGGCGCGGGCGGGTTTATAAATATCTCGCAGGCAGCAAAGAAAGTCGTCTTTGTCGGTACGTTCAATGCAGGCCAGCTCAATGTGAGTATCAAAGATGGGTGTCTGCAGATTCTCAAGGAAGGTGTCTGCCAGAAGTTTGTTGACGCAGTAGAGCATCGAACTTTCGGTGGCCGTTACGCCATTGAACGCCAGCAACCGGTCCTGTATATCACAGAACGTTGCGTCTTTTCTCTTACCCGTGATGGCCTCGAACTCGTCGAGATTGCACCAGGGGTCGACCTCCGCCGTGACATCGTCTCTCAGATGGGTTTCGCTCCCATCATGAAAGCTACTCCCCGCATCATGGACGCTCGCATCTTTGAAGACCAGCCGATGGGGCTGCGTGCATTGTTGCTGCGGCTCAAACTCAGCGAACGGTTTAGTTACGACTCAGACAAGAACATGTTTTTCATCAATTTTGAAGGACACAAGGTATCGACGGGGGACGACGTTGAAGCAATCCGCGCCGAGGTTGAACGTTCGCTCTCCGGACTGAATGTCAGACCCCATGCGATAGTCAACTACGACAATTTCTCAATAGCGCCCGAGGTCATCGATGCATACTCCAAAATGGTGGCCGGCCTTGTCGGACGATTTTACTCAGATGTGACTCGGTATACGACAAGCAGCTTTCTGCGGATGAAATTGGGCGACGCGCTACAACAGCGCAGCGTCGCCACATATATCTACGAAAGTCCAGAAGAGGTGACGTCCCATGAAACGCGTGAGAAATGACGGGCTTCAATCCATTTGCTGCAGCCCATGCGCGCGATTTCGCCGATAGACGCCGGTTGCGAGGGAATTGAAGCGGCCAGCGGTAGCCATGCCTCCTCAATCAGCGCTTCGTCCGTTCCGTTCAGAAAAAGAAGCCGCCGTCGTGTTACCAGCTAGTTGGCAATGACTGT
Source organism: Paraburkholderia sp. BL10I2N1 (assembly GCF_004361815.1). Taxonomy (NCBI): domain Bacteria; kingdom Pseudomonadati; phylum Pseudomonadota; class Betaproteobacteria; order Burkholderiales; family Burkholderiaceae; genus Paraburkholderia; species Paraburkholderia sp. BL10I2N1. The sequence goes on from NZ_SNWA01000001.1 coordinate 2,263,050, forward strand.
TCGAAATGGAGTCGTCGGAAGACCGGCTAAGCCGCCTCAACGAGAATAGACGAGTTGCGCCGGCGTGAGCCGCTTGCGAAGTAATGAAAACCCTATGAACGTACGACGACAGGTCGTCTCAGCACGGAGCAGTCGCCCCAGTCACTGGCTAGGCGGGTCACCTTCGCGAGACTGCGCAGAGGGCAGCCAGGGAGTGCGCTGGACGGCGGTGACTTTCGAACAGCTTGACGCTTCCTTAAGGCGGCGCCGGCTTGATAGCAGAAACGCCGCTCGTGCGCACAGCCCTTCGACCTGGTTGCCATAAGCGCTACCCTCTGGGATATTCAGGGCCGTACAACAACACCGAGAAGTTTCATCGGAATCGCTGTCTTGAGTCAATTTTTGGGGCTCCTCGCTCACGCAAAGGGATTTACACAGATTAAAGATTATAAGATTACCGGAGTGCTCGACCGAGAAAACGTCTTGCCTGCACCACGGTTTTCAGAAGTGGATACCCATTTTCCGTGTGTGAAGGCCAAGCAAAACTTGGGTGGAGGACAAGTCGTATCGATGAACTTCGACAGAACGATTGCGTCACGAGAACGATACGGAACGCAGCAACTGCAGCTATGTACCTGTTCGCATCAGGCCGTCGTCCGGACATGTCGCAGAGTTTCAGCGTCCTCATGTACGAGTTGATTGGTCGAACGGCGTTTTCTGATACATCAATCATCGGCGAAGTCTTGAAGGAGCGGTCATCGCGAAGGTGAACTTGCACCCGCCTTACCTAGAGCCGGGCGTCAAGCAGTCGAAGCATCGCCGCGGCACCACCCTCAATTCCGACACCGTGCGACGGATTGGTACTTGCCTCACGAGGATGAATCCGGATGAGCCGATTCCGTGCGCTTTTTTCGCTGAACCGTCGTACTGTCGGCAGGGCTTTTCCGGCACCAAGTTCAACGACAACCAGCTTCGATACCGACGAAGTCCAAGCTGCCAGGCGCTCCCGTTGCTTTTCATACGGCACATCGACCCACGCCCAGTCTCCGAACATGAGGATATTCGGACGCGCGAGAGAACCGCAGCGCGGGCAACGGGGCATTGGGCTTTCCAGGAGGGACGTCTTCTCATTTACGAGCGGGCGAAATTCCTCTGCCGACCATGTATCGTTCGCGCAGGCCTCCAGGCATTGGAGTGCGTGAATCGACCCATGGCATTCGTAGACCCGGCTTTCCAAGAACCCGGCCTTCTGGAACTGGCCGTCCACGTTGCTAGTGAACACGAAGGCGCCATGGACCATGCGGTCCGCCCACCGGCGCAAAATCGCGAAACCCTCGTGCGGTACGGTCTCGCGGTAAAGCTTTAGGCGGTGTCCGTAGAAGCCCCAGGCCAGCTCAGGATGCTCCGCAAACCTTGCAGGGTTTGCCATGTCCTCGAACGACGACCCTTGGTGCTGAAGTGCGGGATAGGCACGCCAAAAGCCTTCGCTGCCGCGAAAGTCAGGTAGGCCCGAATCGACACCCATACCCGCGCCCGCGGTAATTAGAAGCCCGTCGGCCTCTCGCAGCCAGGCGGCAGCTTTCTCCAGCTTCTCGTCTTGCGAATCGGTCACCTCTCACTCCAAATAGATTACGACGACTCTCGACGAAAATTACCTGGGCGTTCTACTCAGTAGCGTGAAACGGTTTCGCCAGTGGTGGGGACCCACCATGTGCGAGTATTGCGCATCGAGTTGATGCCGGTGAGTTCCGAAAAAAGTCCCTGCCGAAAACGCTGGGCGCTTCGGCGTAGTGGAAGCCAGCAGAGCCGCGACGGAAAAATCAATGAGAACCTTGCTCGGGCAGAGCGGCAGTCACCGACTTGAGCTATAGCGAATACAGCCCCGCCCGGCTTGGGGCATCGGACAGCAGTAGCGGTGAGGTATCATTGTGCGCATCACTCACCACAGGACGCGAAATCTGATGTCTGTAGATTCCAGCTGGTTGGGCCAAATTGAACGTGAGTGGGCACAACTTCGCCAGAGCGACCCGGCACTCGACATAGAAAAGTTCTTCCGGCACGTTGTGTCAGCGAACAAGGTTGGATTTCTTTCACTTGAATCAATCGCGGCCATTGCGAATGGCTTGCTCACAAGCCCGTTGCCGGGCGCACCCTATCTCGGCCGGCGCCTTCTTGAACGGGTTGGCCCTGACCGGCACCCGTCGCTCCGGGTCGCCCTTGCACTGTCTCTTGTCACGGAGACAGGTGGGCCTGCCGATTTCGAGGGCGGACACGTCATTCTGGGCGATGTCCTCAAGGACGATTTGGCGAGCGAGCCGCTGCGTGGCATGGCGGCAGCGGCTCTTGCGGACAGCGCGAGGCTTGGTCGTGGCATGGACACCGACCCCGAGATGGCCAAGGACATGTATGCCACGGCCTTGGAGCTTGGACACCGGTCGGCCGCGTATAACTTGGGCTTGTATTGGGAGGGACGCTGGGGTACGAGTGCTCCCGGCGACGTCGTCCCCGACAGCACAAAGGCGGCACAGGCCTACAAGCGTGGTGGTTCGAACGCAAAATGCGCCGCCCGCCTGGACGCATTGCGGACCCGTTCGAGGTAAACCACGCCAATCGCGCATGCCGACGCAAAAAAAAGCGAGCTCTGTGTGCTCGCTTACACGGTCGATTAAGCAGCCGCAGCTTCCGGCGCAGCCGCGACATTCGTCGTCGTGCCCACCTTTTTGGCGCCAACCAGTTTCTTCGCCGGTGCCTTCTTCGCTACCGCCGCCTTTGTCACGGGTTTCTTCGCGACGACTTTCGGCTTGCTCGCAGCGCCAGAATCTGCAGCTCCGCTAACGCTAGCAATCAGAAACCTTGCCCGGTCTTTCGCACCGGCTAGCCACGCCGGAGCCGGACCGCGCCCGCTCCAAGTCGCACCGGACTTCGCGTCGCGATACTTAGCCGGCTGCGGACCTTTCGGCTGACCCGTGCCAGCAGCGGCGCTGACTGACGACGAGACCTTCTTGCCCGCAGTCTTGGCCTTCTTCGCACTTGCCACGCCTGCAGCGACAACTGCATCGGCACTACCCTCAATCAGGAATTTGCTGCGGTCTTTCGCGTTCGCAATCCAACCCGGAGCGCGTCCGTGTCCGGACCATGTAGCCCCTGTCTTCGGGTCCTGATATTTCGCTGCGGACGGCTTGGCGATGACCGCAGATTTAGCTGCGGCTTTCGGTCCGCGTTTCTTGTCGCCAACATGCGCGTCAAGGTCAGCTGTCGTCAGGCCGTGCGTTGACATCAACTCGCGAATCTTTTCGATAGCAGCGCTCGACTTCTTCGCGATGAGTGCGTCTGCTTGGTTCTGCAGTTTTTGGATTTTTGCTTGCAAGGATTCCAGGGGCGTCATTCGCACCTCCGTAGTTGAGATGCCGGCACTATGCCATGCGCAAGATGCATTGCGCTACTTCTTGCTGGGTGGCCGAATAGATAACCGAACATTCTTTAGTGGTTCCTCGGCGCGCCATCACTCTTTTTTCGGCGTCTGACGAGCGCGCCGCATCCAATCGCAACAAGCAAGACTGTCATCAGACCCGCGCTCATGCCGGTCGTGCTGCGGGATGCGCTCCGACTGGAAGCAGCAGAAGCGACCGTAGGCGAAGAGGCCTGCGTCGCAACCGGCTGCGGAAGCGCTACGCCGGCGGCACTGCGTTGGCGAACGAGCGAGGCTTCCGACGTTGGGGAGGCCTTCCGCTTGTTCCTCAAGGAGCTCGCTTCCTTATTCTTTATAGGAAAAGGGGCTCCTTTAATAACCAGAAGACTCTTTTTTAGAAGCTGTAGGTAGGGCGGTTTAAATGTCGGCTGGCGGTAGCCGTCTTCAGCGTGCTGAAGTGCCTTGGTTTGCGACAGTCGCAGCGCTCAGTTCAGTGCTGCGACTTCGTCGCCTATCAGAGGGCTGCAGGCGGTCTGAATGTCGTACGTCGTACAGACCTTGAGTTCCTCTCTGAGCGGCTGTTCGCACAACTCGGCGACTGCGTCGTCCAGCGCCGTGTACTCGCCTTATAGATAGGGAACCGTGCTCGCGGCGGGTCGGACGGCCGACTCGTTGGGTTCGTTACTTCTTTCGGCTTTCCATGGCATCCGCGGTGCAACTGATGAACCAAGCGAGGGCTGGCGCCATTTCAGCCAGTGAGACTGAGGCCACCTGGAAAGTCGCGTCATCCATAACCGGCGCCGGGCGCGCTCTGTCCTCGCGCGAGTAAGCTTCGAACAGAACACCTGTTCGCGCAACTGAGACGAGCGCAAAAGCTGCTTTCTTTACCCGATGCGTGTCAGGGTTCGCGCCCGGCGAAGGTTCGTCAATCGATTGGAGCGAATGGATAAGTTCCCGCAGCGAATTGTGCAAGCGCCACGCGTTGTACAAAGGATGGTGAATCACGAACAGAAAACGGTGTCGACTGGCGCCCGAAAGCGTACTCGCCGCGCTCCCCGTCTCCAGGTACTTCTGCTCCTGCGGCGGGACAATCTCGACATGCTCATCGATGAACTGGGCGCTGCGGACGCTTTGGGCGACGGTGTCGCGCTGGAACTCCGCGCATTTCGCCGGACCGATGCTAGTGTCGTCCTCTTCCGGGGCCACCGGCGCTGCAAAGGTGTCGCACGACACGAACACCAGCAGCAGCACCCCCGCGATTAACTGCCACATGCTCATCCTCCCTCGATAGGACCCAGTCTATCGGTACGGTCGAGCGGCGTTCGGTTAGCCCGTTCGCCTGCGCCATCGCAGCGACTCGCATCCAGCCGGTTACGCCACCAACCTTCATCACGTCGGGCATCAGGTTGTCCGGCGCACCAGCGTCTATTGCGGTGGCGAAGCGGCCGGAGCAATCGAAGGCGCCGCTGGCAGTACGGTGTGGGACGGGCATGGAAAGCCGGACAGCCCGAACGTTTATACCGTGATTTCGTCCGTCGGCGTCATTTCCGTCTCCATCGTGTCTGCCGCGTTGGCGGGCGGGCAAACAGAGCCACGCCATTTCAAGGATAAAAAGCCGTGTCGAAACGTCAAGCTAAAGCGCGTCGCAGGTGACGTCCGACTGCCAGATAGCAGGTCGGTTCGATGGTTCGGCCATCATTGAAATCCCACTCGAAGCCACGGTCCGCGGGGTTTCACTGGCCGAATGTCCCTACAGCAGGCTACAGGAACCGCTTTTTTAATTTTTGCGCCAAAAACCCCTTGATTTAAGGCCTCAGACGTTGCGCCTTCACGCCGGTCTTGTTACGCTGGCGCCCAACCCGAGGATTTGTACCTTTGCGCTAGTCGGTGACGGTGCAAAGGCAAAGGTCTTGGGCAACCTTTGATTAGACACGAGGAATTTATGGCAACGACAGCTACCAAGAAAGCCGCTGCTCCGGCTACGAAGAAAGCGGCAGCACCCGCCAGCAAGAAAGCTGCTGCACCAGTTGCGAAGAAAGCGGCAGCGCCCGCCAGCAAGACAGCTCCCGCACCCGTTGCGAAGAAGTCTGCTGCGGCTGCTGCTCCCCTGAAACCTATCAAGGACTCGTTCACGAAGGCATCGCTGACCATTCACCTGGCCGAGCGCTCAGGCCTCGAACCGAAGGCGGCCAAGGCGTTGATGGCGGCGCTCGAAGAAACGGTGCTCGCATCGATTCACAAGAAGGGCGCGAAAGAGTTCACGCTCCCCGGCCTGCTGAAGGTTGTCGCGCAAGACGTACCCGCCAAGAAAAAGCGCTTCGGCAAGGACCCGTTCACGGGTGAAGACAAATGGTTCGCGGCGAAGCCCGCTTCGGTGCGGCTTAAGGTGCGCCCGCTGAAGAAGCTGAAGGACGCCGCACTGTAAGCGAAAGTCTTCTGACGTGATAGCGCCCCTCGCGACCAAAATCCGAGGGGCGTTTTTATTTGCGACGCACGACGTCGGCGTAGCAATTGGATAGCGCGTCGTTTTGTGAGTGAACCGGTTCTGGTTGAGCGCCCGCCATTTCCTTCTGAAGGACCAGCTCGCGCGTGAGTATGACGCACGACACTTCTCGTCCGGGCCGAAAGCCTCACTACGGTGCGACGGCATTCGACGGCGGCAAGCCTGGCGATGAAAAGCCTTCAGGCCAGCTCTTTAACCTGTCGCGTCGCCCGCTCCGAACCAAGGAGACCCTCGAGCATCCGAGCCTCAGCTTTCGCGATGTCGTTGAGGGAGACAGCGCTGAGTTGTTCAGTGAATACAGCAAGAGCGGTAGATAAAGGCAAGTAATCTGCATCACAGACACGCCACCCGCCACCCGCGTGCTCCTCGGCGTTGATATGCATAAGTGCGGCTTGTGCCGATTCAATTTCGCCCGCCGCGCATGCCCGATGACCGAGCCGTCCGAGTTCTTCCGCAATCAGAAGGGTTCGACCAAGCGCTGAAAACAGGTCGCGTGAGCCGTGGCCCCGTCGGAAAGCATCCAGTGCGGTGTAGCACTGCAGAAGCATCGCCTGCGTCACGGGCTCGAGCGAAGCGTGGCTGTAAGTCAGCGCGCGCAGTAAAGGTGACATAGCCGGACGGCTTTGTTTCCGAGAGCGAATTTTGCGGTTCACGCTCAGTTGTCTGGTAGCGCGGTAAACGGGCAATATGTTGAGTTGTATGGACAAAAACCAAGATGGCTACACGCCCGCTTTTTGCCGAGCCTCTCAAGGCTACGGCCAGGTCGGCCCGTTAGCACGCTGTGACCCATGACACCGGCTCAAACCCGATGTGTCTTGCAGCTCAAGGCGAGACACGCGCTGGCCGGACTGTTGTCGCCAATGCCAGCTTGACCCGCATGCCGTAATGCGGATGACCAGTTAGATTGGGCCGCGAGGCATCGATGCTGGAGCCTTGGTTTGATGCAGGTAGGCCAATCCGATGTCGGCATGCGGGTCAAAATCATTTTGGCGTCGACAGCAAATCTGCTTGTTCCCTCCCCCTGAGGTTACCGCGTCGTTTTGCCGAAGTACACCGCTCGGCCGCTTAGCCTCCGGCCAGCTGGCGTCGTGTATTATCGTGAACACCGACGTTGCCCCGAAACAGGTTGTCAGCACAGGAGGAGCCAATGGACGTATCTTTTCTCATCGACCCACTGCGCAAGACTGTGACAAGTGTCCCGGATGGCTACGCGCGAGCCGCTGAACTGATAGGCACTGATACGGCGAGCGGCTCGCCACTATGGTCGGAAGCGACTGACCCGGATGCCTCTGTCGAGGTGATTACTGCGGACGACAGCCTGACAAACGAGCCCCTTTCGCGTGGCTTTTTCATGGTCACCTTGACCAGGGACGGTGTACCTTATGAACGCGTATTTGCGGGCAAGGCAATTCTGAACGCCTATGGCAACCCGCCGTCGGACATCAAGGACCAAGTGAAGACGCTGAAAGCTGCACGAGAGCGTGTCAGGTTTCTCGGCTCGGAAGATGCGCTCCTTTGGTTCGAGCAGCACGCAGGTGGTGCCCCCTTCAACCTCGACGGGTCCACGGAAAACTGATTCTCGACGCCGAGCATTTTTGAGTCTGTCGGAGACAGCCCTCGCTATAACCTGCAGGTCACCAGGACCCTCAGTGAGGAACTCTATGTCGGCTATTCCTGCTCCGCGCCTACGATAGGCGCTTGCTGCTTTAACTTCGTTTTCATGTTGCGCTTTCGCGTGTTCGGGCCTTCGCCAGAGTTTTCCGTGAAGAAATTATCGGCGGAATTAAGCTGGACTTAAGCCCTGAGAGGGAGATTGCTGGCGCGTCGGGCTCAGGCACCTTTCTTGAGGGACGGCTCTGGGCTACATAGCCGTCGCTACTCTGAGCACAACAATCTTTATGATGGCGCCGGCCTCCAGCGGCGCCGAAGTCAGCAATCAGCTACGATGAAATCAATGAAAAAATTCGCGCTCTCAATGGCTACGGCAGTTCTCGCGCTTTCGGCCTCGACGAGTTTCGCACAGGCATCCGACGCGTCGACCCAGAACACACCGACAACCTGCCGAAGGCACTGGTCAAGGCGCTGAGCGCGGGCATGAAGTTGGAGAAGACCTTTCCGGCTGCAGGCGGCCTGACCGGCTACATCATCCCGCCCTGCAGCCCTACGAAGCGGCCGGCCTGCAAGTGCGCTGGCTGCCGGTCGCGTTCCAGCAAGCGAATGCTGCGCCACGGCGAAAGCACCTACGTGGAAGAGAACGAATCCAATCGGTATTGACCCCATCCCCGTGTCGGTTGCCGCAGAGGCAAAGATTGATGCCAATGGCAAGCTGATGGCCGATATGGGCTTTTCGGGCACGCCGACTGTTCTCTACAAGGACGCGTCCGGCGCGTATGTCGCCATCCAGGGCATGCCGACGTTGAGCCAACTGCCGAAAATCCTGAACATGCCGAACAGGCAGTCACGGACCCCGAGTTGCAACGCTTCCGTTAACGAGAAGGACATTTAAACGCACTAACTGCGGTCAGCGCTCATCTACCTTCACGCCGCTCTCACAACTTACGCATCTGGCTTCCATGGCCAGGATGGGTAGACTCGCCCACTGCTATCAATGCTCTCCCGGTGCTCCTCGGTTTGTCCGCCGTTGCGCTCGACATCATCAGCGCCCGGAACGTCGTCCGCCTGCAAGCTATCGGGGTTGCCATCGGTCGAATCCGGGCGCACGCCCTCGCCGGCTTTCAACGACGGCAGGCCCACGCCGAACCACCGAACTTCACTGCGCAACGCAGCGACGTACGCACCCCATCCCGCTGCGTCGTCCGCGAACAAGGTCCGTCGAACAGTGGAAGCAAGATTCTTGCGATTCAGCTCGGGCTCGAGCAGTTCGCGTGGCCACGCAAAGAAGGCCTCGGTCCCGTGCCGAACGAACTGTTCTGCTGTCATGCGCGGCGATACCTGTCCGAGGAGCGGGAACCCTGCAAGCGAGTCATTCGTTGCGGCCAGTTCGCGTACGGTCTTGTGGCCGTCACCACATTTCAGGAGGAGGTGCACGACCTCCAGTACGTCACCAAGGTGAAGCAACAAGGCACGGCGCTCGAATGCATCATTCATCTGCTCATTTCTCTCTACCTAAGTCGAAGCACAATTCTAGCTTGCCAGTCGCGCAGCGCTGTGAGAGGCACGGTGTTCGCGTTGCCTCGAGCGGCAAGAACTCGGACTTCTCCGCGGACCTGTCTGACAAGGCGTCCATCCTGTCGATTTATTAGCAACCCGGAACTGCCGATGCATGGCGAGGCGACAGGAGTCGCCCTCAGGCAACGCGGGCGCGCGGATTTCGATGGTCAGGGTACGAGCCGGACTGTGCCGTCGGCCGTCCAGCTCCTGGCGATTCTCTGAGGCCCACTCACCTCGAAATATCCGGTTTCAGAAATCACAAATCCCTGGTCAACATTGCGGGCGTCTGCGGCGTTAAGGAGATGAACGGTGAGAAACCGTCCCGTTACCTGAACGGAAAACCTGCTGGAGCGGAACATGAAAAACACGAACGAGCAGTCCCTGCGTTGTCAGGTCGAAAAGTGGCTCGCACCGGCTCCCACGATGCACGTTCATGTAACCAGATTCAGTCGCACCGCAGGGAATGGGAGACGCTACGTGTGCGTCGAAACGTCGTCACCAGCCGGAGCGCGCGCGTTGTTCTTCTTCAGGAACGATGACGGCAGGTGGAGCGTGTTCCCGCCCACTGCCAACAGGCGGAAGTCAACTGCAGAGCCCCCTCTCGTGCAGGTGTCCGCCGCCACCTTTTGATGACGGTCACGAGTTTGCCGCGCTCACTCCCGGCGCTCGGGATTCAAACGATGCGAAGGGCTTCGGATTTATCACGCCGGACGACGGCGGGGACGACCTGTTTGCCCACTTCTCGGAAATCAGCGCAGAAGGGTTCAAGTCGCTGCAAGAGAATCAGAAGGGCAGCTTCGACGTGAAGATGGGGCCGAAGGGCAAGCAGGCCGCGAATATCAAACCGGTCTAGGAATAAATCTGCGTCTTGGTGGCCCACGATTCCCGGTCCGTTGGGCATCGTATTTTCAGGGCGGAGTCAGCCCCAGAGCGCCGCCCGGCAGCGAGCGCCGAGATTCCGCGTCACGCGAAGCTTGGGTATAGGCGCCTGGCTAAACTGTCGCCGCGGTCGCACGCAGCGGCAACGAAAGAATACCGCGCAAGCACCGTGCCGCCGTGCAGTTCGCCAAGCAATACTAATGTAATGGCTTGAGTTATGGCTCGGCCACGCACTCAACGGCGTGGCGACGCCTCAGCCCCTAGCCGGTTTTCGTCACCCTGGCAGCCGGCCCTTCGGGCCGTCTCCGTTGCCGTCGGCTTCTGATTCTTCCTCATCTATCTGAAACCGCGCCTGTTCCCAATACTCGTCGGCGCGTCCCTCCGGGCTGCCGTCTTTTTCCCAGAGCTGATAGGCCCTTACACGAATCTTCTCTTCCCGCGAATCGTTATCCATTGCATGGCTCCTGGTAGGTTCCCCACGACCAGCTAATCATCAATTTGCACAGCGACCCTTTCGATGACAGAAGGCGAGCAAGAGCGAACGAAAGAACAGACCAACTCAAAGTCGGCGAACATATGAAAGCGTTCCGGACGCTATCCGCGCTCCCGGCAACCTGCCGCGTAACGCTCCCTAACCGGGAGCCTGACCGTGCAGATTGCTGGGTACACGTCCAACAGCACCACCTCGCATCCGGGTCTTCGCTTTCGCGCCCATCGTCCGCATTGTCGCGCAGCATCCCTGACCCTTTCCAGACCGCATATGAAAGTTGACGACCCCGGGATGGGACGCCTCAAACCCGACCAGTGCGAGCAGGCACCGTGCTTATTGACCCCCATACTCCGCGTTTATGCGGTCGAGTTCGCCCGATTTGCGCGCTTGCAGCAACTCCTGCTTGACCTGGGCTCGGGTCTTTCCCGTTGGAGCGCCAGCGTCACTCCTCGTGGCGGGCACACCACCCAACGAGTCTGTCGAAGACACGGTGGGATTTGTGGGCTGCGTTGCAGGCGCCATATTTTGCGCGTGGGCATATCCGAATGCGAGAACGGCGGTGATAGTTGCCGCGACTTTGAGCGGTTTCATATCCATGTACTCCACAAAGTTCGATTGGTTTGGTTTCTTGAACCGACCACCAGAACCGCTATTTCAAATACGGTCTCCTGGGACTATCACGTCACGGGCAAAGCGGTCGGACGATAAGCCGCGGCATGACACTCCCCGGCTGCGTTCTGACTTAATTGCCCAAAAAAACGTCGCACTGAGGCCTCGGCTGACCCACCTACCGCTTAAAACGAGACTCGAGCAACAACGACTCGCGGCCAATCAAGGTGGTCATCCAAATTTCCGCATGCGGGTCAAGCTGGCATCGGCGACCTCAAGCGTGCTAGCTGCCCTGATAGATATCGCAGGACAGGCCCACCGTGCACGAGGCACCGTTTCTGGCTTTGCCGCTGCCGCTGCTTCCGCCGGGCTGGGGTCCGTATCCCAGGTCAGGGGTGCGGTCCATAGTCGTGGCCGGCTGAGCAGTTGTCATGGGCTGCTGGGCAGACGACGGGTCAGTTGTACCCGACGGTTGCATTTGCTGCGAGTGGGCGGCGCCGGTCGCAGCGAGCAGGGATACCGCACTGACTACAGCTAAAAGTTGCACTTTCATCTCGTCACCTCTTTTTCATCAACGGGTTGCGAATACCACGACCCCGGAATAACAAGGGGATTGGCATCCCCAGGAGCGCGCGATGGTTGCATCAGACCTTTTCTCGCTCCTTGCTGATTCTTGCTTTCGCTCCACCAAATGCCATACAGCGTCGTCTCCGACGCCGTTTAGCCGAGCAAATGCGAAGTGGGCTTGTTGCACCGTTTGTGCTCAAAGCCGGACTTATTCGATGACTACCTGGGTAATGACGCGAGGCTGGTACCGGGCGGGGCAGAAGGATGCGCAATAAGTGCGCTGGTGACAGGACGTTGTACGCCCATTGACCAATAAGACCGCTGCTGCGTTTATGTTATAGAACGCAAAGGTCGTGATTGACAGCGGAATCGACAATCGGCAAATCAGGGGCGACAGTCGCGCCTGGTCGCTCGCACTGCCATCGGAACCGGCGACACACCTGTCGCCCAGGCATCCAGCTACCCGAGGCCCCCGTAGATGCAGTCAACGCAGCGCACCGCCGGTCATGTCGGCTTTCACGATGAATACGACGCCGTCAGAGAGTCGCTGGCGACGTGGACTCGCTCACCAATCTGCAGGGTCGCTGCCAGTCGCAGTTAGCACTGGCGTCAAGTCGTCTGCGTACCACGCCAATACTTACTCCTGCCGCGGGCAACGAGTCTGCGCGATGCGCCTCATAGCGTGCTGGCAGCGTCTTGCGCTTCGCAAGGTCGCCAGTTGCACCATACAAAACACAAGCGAAGGAAGCCACGCGCGAACGACGGGTTCAGCGACTGCGGCTCACGACGAGATGAGTAACGTACGCCATCCGCTTCACGAGTGACGTCTACATCGGCAACGGCGTGATGACGGCAGCAGCGTATGCTACAGGGAGTGTTCAGGAGACAACTATGAGCCTTGCCGGCAAGACCATATTCATGTCCGGTGGCAGTCGCGGCATCGGACTCGCCATTGCACTCAGAGCCGCACGCGACGGCGCGAATGTCGTGATTGCCGCAAAGACCGCCGACCCAGACCCACGTCTCGAGGGTACGATTCACACGGCGGCTGCAGCTGTTGAAGCTGCTGGCGGCAGGGCGCTCCCGCTTGTTGTGGATATTCGCGACGAAGAACGCGTGAAAGCCGCGGTTGCCGAGACCGTTGAGTTGTTCGGTGGCATCGATATCCTCGTGAACAATGCCAGCGCCATTCGACTGACTGGCACGCTAGACACACCCGTCAAACGGTACGACCTGATGCATGGGGTCAATGGCAGAGGCACGTTCGTGTGCGCGCAAGCGTGCCTGCCGCATCTCCTCAATTCGCCGAACCCGCACATCCTCACGCTGTCACCTCCGTTGGTCCACGACGCAAAATGGTTTAGCGACTTTCCGGCATACACCATTGCAAAATACACGATGAGCCTGTTCACATTAGCGCTTGCCGGGGAGTTCAAAGACCGAGGTGTCGCAGTCAATTCGCTGTGGCCTCGAACAGCTATCGCGACCGCGGCTGTGCGAAATGAGATTGGTGGTAAGGACATGATTGCAGCGTGTCGCAAGCCTGAGATAGTTGCCGACGCGGCCCACTATATCCTGACGCGCCAGGCCAAGGAGTGTTCGGGAAACTTCTTCCTCGACGACGAGGTTCTGCTGGCAGCCGGTGTGCGCGACTTTGCACAGTACGACGTGCAGGCTGGGGCTGCATTGCAAGCAGATTTCTTTGTGGAGGCCTTGCCGGGCATGTTGCCGGCGGACAATATGACGAAGCGTCCATCCCGCAATCCCCTCCGCTAAATAGTTAGGATGCGCGGAAACGGACTGACGGCACGGCATACGTAGCTACTCTAGTCCCTGTTGAATTCGGAGGAACCGTGAATCGAACCGAGACAGCGCTGATTGTGGGTGCAGGAAAGGGATTGAGCGCCTCCCTTGCTCGCCTGTTTGCGGCGGAGGGTATGCAGGTTGCGCTCGCCGCCCGCGAAACGAGCAAGCTCGCCGACCTGGTCGACGAGACGCGTGGCGTGGCCGTGGGCTGCGACGCCAGTCGCCCGGACGAGGTTGCAGCACTCTTTGACCAGATAGAGCGCGCCTTTGGCGTCCCCGACCTCGTTGTCTACAACGCGAGTGGCCGCTATCGCGCGGCAGTTGAAGCCATCGAGGCAGAGAGACTTGAAGCTGCCGTTAGGGTCACCGCATTCGGCGGCTTTCTCGTCGCGCAAGCCGCAGCCGTGCGCATGCTGGCCCGCGGCCACGGCACCATCCTGCTGACCGGTGCTACGGCAAGTGTGAAAGGGCTAGCCGGTTCGACACCGTTTGCCATGGGAAAATTCGCCCTGCGGGGAATGGCCCAGTGTATGGCGCGAGAGCTTGCCCCAAGGAATATCCACGTTGCGCATTTTGTGATTGACGGCGGCATTGCCAGTAGCTGGGCACAATCAGACGATGGCGGCACGGACGACAAATGGTTGAACCCTGACGCGATAGCGCGGGAATACCTTCACGTTCATCGTCAGCACCGCAGTGCGTGGACGTGGGAGGTGGAACTCCGACCATGGGTGGAGAGGTTTTAGGAAACACCGCTCGCCTCACGACGCTGCGAATTTGGCCGCTGTGCCAGCCGTGGTCTCGCTGAAGAGATAGTGAGACACACCTCGTCATTCTTTCAAGGACTTCGCATGGACGCTGACGACGAAGATGAGGCGCTTGAGACTCGGCTGGTGCAGGTGCGTGGTCAGGTGCAGGGCATTGGCTACCGGGAAGCGTGCGTACGTCAGGCCCGGGCGGTAGGCGTCACCGGCTGGGTACGTAACCGCATGGACGGTTCGGTGGAGGTGATGCTGCAGGGTTCGCCGGAACAGCTTGCCAACATGTGCGCCTGGCTAAACGACGGCATGTCCGCAGCGCTGGTCGACGAGCTTGAAGTGACCGAGGTGCCGCCGCCGTTTGCCCGCTTTGACTACTTTGAGCGATTGCCCACGCTGTAAAGGCGAGCATTTCGACACGGCGGAAGATGTCGGGTTTTCCATCTGCAGGCCTGTCGGGCGGCGCCATCGCTGATGTCAACGGGATGGACCTCGGGGCCTTTCAGCTGCGGGGTCACCGCGCGCTTCGAAATACATACAACCAGGCGGTAGCGATATGCCAAACATCGAGGCCTGCCGCTGGCCCAACGGCCCCCAAAATTCAACCTGTCCGCGCCGACCCCCGACAATGACTTCGCTGGCGCCCCCTTCCAGATAAGCTCCGACCCTCCGGTCGATGACCTGCGGCCCGTCCCTGTCGAGAAGCACCTCAACACAGAGGTCGGGCACGAACGGCACGGGGTCATCGCGGTCGAAACCTTCTGGTCAGACGACGCCACGCGGCGACCAATCCGTTGCGGTCCAGGAAAGTGGGGCGCGTCCATAAGCTTCTCCCCGGGAAGTTACTTAAGCGTATACCCTTCCGTTGCGATTTAACAATTATGTATGTGTACCCTGCACCATTAACGCCACTATCACGGCCGTCGCCGGGGTCTGCGGCTGGAGGACTTCGGCACGGTTGTTGCGGCTCCTCCGTAAACGTCCTGTGTCGCATCTCGTCATGTCAACAGTCCTGCTTGTCGACGATGAGTCGGATAACCTGTGGGTACTTCAGCTTCTTCTGGAAGAGCATGGCCATCACGTGCTCTTTGCAGAAGATGGGGACGTGGCGCTGCGAAAGGCTGCCCGCCACGTTCCGGAACTGATTGTTACCGACTGGGAGATGCCCGGGATGAGCGGGGTCGAACTGTGCGAACGTCTGAAGCTCTATCCGGCGCTTGCCCAGATTCCCGTGGTGATGGTTTCCGCCCGGGCTCCTCCGGAACGAGACGTAAAACTCTGGAACGCCTTTCTGCGCAAACCCATCGACCCGGAAAGTTTTGACGCAACTGTGAGCTCGTTCCTGGCTAAACGGCTAAGGGATTTATCGAGACGCTCATTCCCTTCGGACCGCGCAATGTCCCGATGGCAGCCAATCTGTTCGAAGTGTTGGCCGTAGCGGATTTGCAGACGGCCTGAATGCGTCGGCGGCCGTGCCCCAAAACTGAGGCCCTCGGCAGGAACCGGCGCCCAGACGTTCGCCATCAGCGACCGCTCGTATCGGGCATCGGAAGGCGAAACGCACCCCGTCTGCCCGGTAAATCCACTGGCGTCATCGGGCACGTGGCTTGCTTGTCATACGGTGTTATCTTCACCCGGAGCAAATCATGACTACGCCTGACCCGCAGATGCATCCGTTCGGTACCGGCGCGAAAATCGTTGGCAGCACCGTCGGCGCGGGGCCCGGACCGGAGGTGATGGCAGCGACGACGCTCAATGGCGACAAAGTCATGTCATCCGACGGCGAACACGTGGGCAAGATATCAGACATCATGCTAGATGTACGGAGCGGACGCATTGCCTATGCAGTCCTCTCGACCGGGGGATTCCTCGGCATCGGTGATACGCTGCACGCAATCCCGTGGAGCGCTCTGACACTGGATGCAATCGACAAGTGTTTCGTCGTAGACATCCCGGCCCAGCGACTCAAGGATGAGCCCGGGTTCGACAAGGACCACTGGCCTTCGATGGCGGACGAAAAGTGGGGCACCACGGTCCATAACTATTACAACCGCGAACCGTATTGGACCGCTACCCGTGATGTCAGCGAAGGACGCACGACCGACATTTAGCAACGTCAGGGGGGCGGCTGGCGGTCGAATTCCGCGGCGGTTCCGGAGCGCGGTGCGGCCGGCCTCCCGTGCGTATTGCATTCGATTCGCCCCGCACTACCTCTGTTAAGGAGACTCTGATGAGAAGTCGAGGAAAGGAGCATCTGCGCGACGCGGACCATGAAAATGGTGCTGTCAACAAGCCAGACGGAGCTGCGGTTCCCGATGGCACGCCGCCAACTTCCGACCCGCCCACTCCCATTCTTCAGTCGGACGACGAAGAGTTGCTCGACGAGGATTCGCCAAAGTAGCCAGCTGACGCCTCTTGCGAACGCCAGGCTCAAGTTCGCGCGCTGCTACGACTTCGGGCTTGCTAAATCGCCGGCCACAATGCACTCGCCATCCACCTGCGCGGCCGCGAGCGCTTCTTCCTTCGTGGGCTCGGGCCGAGGTCAGCAGCGCCTTCGCGTGCGGGTAGCAACCGCCCCGTCCGTCTTTCTTTGCACTCCTGGAAAACCGAAATACCGGCGAAAGGCAGTCAACCGCGTAGTGGCAG
This sequence comes from Paraburkholderia sp. BL10I2N1, assembly GCF_004361815.1. NCBI lineage: Bacteria > Pseudomonadati > Pseudomonadota > Betaproteobacteria > Burkholderiales > Burkholderiaceae > Paraburkholderia > Paraburkholderia sp. BL10I2N1. Next base: position 2,279,867 of record NZ_SNWA01000001.1, read on the forward strand.
AGACCTCGAAATCCAACGCTGACGTAGCGGGAGTCCGACATGCGCGGTCGGCGTAACGATGACAGCGCTCACGACCGACTTCGAGCTGTTGCGTTCACTCAGCAACGAGCAGACAACGCGGCGGCTACGTCGCTTTCTTCGAAGTACATCCGGTCAAGCGGTAGCGCTACCCCCAACATGGAAGCTTGCCGCAGACCCTCTGGTCCCCAAATTTCAATCTGCCCGCGCTGGCCCACAACAATGACTTCGCGGGCACCGCCTTCCAGGTAGCTTGTGACCCGCCGGTCGAGGTCAAGCGTCCTGTCACTGTCGAGAAGCACCTCAACACAAAGGTCGGGTACAAACGGCACGGGGGTATCACCGTCAAGACCTTCCCATTTTTCGGGCGCCATCCATACCACGTCCGGGACCCGGATACCAAACGATGGCGTCACAACGGGCACTGACATGGCGGCAAGGTGCCCCATCTGGTCGGCCAGCTGACAGTAAATGTCTGTGAAGGCCAGCTGGCGCGTCCCCGACGGGCAACCATTCGCCACCACCTCGCCGAACCCGTTCAACTCGTACCGGTCGCGCACGGCATGTTGCGCTGTCGCGACAAGGCGATGCCATGCGGCAAGCAATCCGTTGCGGTCCAGCAGGATGGGAGTGTCCATGGGTGTCTCGCAGGGCATTCACTTAAGCGAATACCCTCTCAGTGTGGTTTGACAATGTGTAACACTTCTTTCGTGCTGTGCAGTGCACAATTACAGCTCGGCCAGCAGCCGTTATCGAGTGTCGGCAGCCCCACACTGCGGACTGTCAGTTTCCTTGCTCCTAGAGGCCTTGCAGTCTAGTATTCAAGTAGTTTCTCAGGTTCGCTGTGCACCGCGGCAGGAGGACACCGATGAGAGCCAGAACTCGACGTGCCGAAAGGACATTGGGTGGCCTCAACCGCGCCCGCACCTGCGCGGTGCTGAGGGCGGTCGCGACCCGGAATACAATGCGCCTGGCAGCAGCGGAAGGCGCCACGGAGGCCGCCTTGCCACCCGACGTCCAGCACCGCGAGTCACATGAGCCGTCAACGGAGATTCGTCTCCTTCGGAGGCCGAAGCGGGTGCTTAACTGAACTGTTGGGGCGCCCGCAAGTTGGCGGGGCCGGGCAGCGCCTTGAGCCAGTCAGCTTAGGGGGTGAGCTCTGCCCGCTGAGGAGTTCCGATATGAAACTTGACGCCGCCACTTTCCGGCAACTGCGTCGCCTGGCTCCCGTCCTCGACGACATCCTTAACGCAGGCGAGGTCGAGTATGCAGACCAGGCTGTGAATCTCACTGCATTGGCAACCCTGTGCTCACAATTGTTCGACGCATACCGCCACCTGCATCCGAACGATACGGAGCAGGCACGCCTCGACGCCCTCGAGTCGCGGTAACACACTTCCTCTGGACTGGCTCGCGGCTTCAGGTATCGCCGCTACAATCGAAGGACCTATCTCATTGACCTCAGAACATGACTGCACGCCCATGCGTACAAGACGATTTTCTGCAGACGCTCGTCAAGGACAAGACCACCGTAAACGTGTTCCTCGTGAACGGCATCAGACTGAGTGGTCAACTGGCCGGCTTTGACCAGTTTGCAGTGCTGTTGGAGTCTGGCGCAGGCGTGCAACTTGTTTTCAAGCATGCCATTTCGACCGTGATGCCGGCCAATGGCAAGGGCCCGGCACGCGACCCGACCGACGCGCCGTTGAGTCGCGACAAGCCGAACCACGTGCAAGCTCGCGACCGATGAGAACTGTCATATCATGCTGTGACCTACGCTTCATCTGCGCATAGCCACGAGACGTCCACGTGGAGAAGTTCAGAAAGGCGTGCACAATCCGTACTCTTCGGAACGGTAACTCCGGCGCGCCAAAGGGTCACGTCGCGTTCCGGTACGCCGAGCGACCTGGCCACCCGACCGGAAGTAACCTTTGCGCGCTTGATGGTCATATCCAGCCGTGCTGCGAAGGCCCGCCTGGAACTGTAGTTTCTGAGAGTCCTCTCCAGATGTGCATCCAAATTCAGGCGACGATTCATGGTGTGCAATGCTCCATGTGACTCCAGCCCGACCAAACCTATGTGTCTGAAGCTATGAATGTATGACGCGGCGCCAAAGCTGATGCTTGCGGTCGAATACTAGCGCTCGGGCAGGCGTGTCGTTCGCGTGAACTCCACTGCATCGAAACGCCCCTTGCGCATGTCGTCTCCGCTCCGCAATGAGCTAACGTTCAGTCGGTGGCAATTGACCCGGGTGCCGTTTCTGCTATCGTGTTCACGGCCAGAGGTCGCTCCGCCGCTTTCTTCGAGTGAAGTGGGAGCGCAATCAAAACGCTCACCCGGCGAAGAATCCGTCGGAATACTCGCCTGAAGGTCCACTCCTGTCCGGCGGCACCCGTTTTTGTCTCCATCGGGTCCGGGAAGTTCCACTGGCAGGATAGGGCTTGCCTGGAAAAAAAGGGCGTGCTGTTCCGCGACTTCGTCACGCATCGCGATGATGACCGCCGGGCGGAAGCGCCATCGCAATGAGGGCGCAGACGAATCCAGTAGCGGCGAAAGAACAATGCTTCCTCACAAAGTGCCCCGTGATAGGCCGATTCAATTGGCATCCCAACCGCCACCGTCCTGTAATGGAATCTTCGTCGTCTGCAGCTCCTGCATCTGTCGACGCTCGCGGAGCACCTTCCCGCAGCCCAACGCCGAGGAAGCTGTACAGGCAGTCGCTGCTGAGACCGATACGCCTGCGGAGACTGTTTCGAAAATGTATGTCGACACGGTGGCATCCAGGTGACGCGTTTCATCACCTGGTCACCGTTGCCCGACATGCTGAACATTGGACATACGTCTTCAGGAGACGAACATGAGTGATTTTCAGGAACAAGCTGCTGGAACCCAGCAAGCAAATCTTGACTTCTTCTTTGGCCTGGCCGGCAAAATGCTGGAAGGCGAGGAAAAGCTCGTCAGACTGAATCTGGATATGGCGAAAACGACGCTTGCAGACTGGTACCAACGCATGCAGGACGGGTTGACGAAAAAGGACGGACAGGAGGTTACTGGCTTGCAAAACGCGCTGGCGCTGCCCTCGGCGGAGAAGGTCCTGACGTACGAGCGTCAGGTTGCCGAGATTGCGTCGACCACGCAAACGCAGCTGGCAGAGGTCGTCAATGCCCGGTACCAGGAGGTCAACCGCCAGGTTCAACGGTTCGTCGAGAATGCCGCGAAGAACGCTCCGGTCGGTTCCGAAGCCGCAACCACATTTCTGCAACAATGTTCTTCGCTCGCCAACACCGCCTACGAAACCATCCAAAATGCCACGAAGCAGGCAGTCGATGTCGCGCAAAGTAACCTGAGCGCCGCAACGGAAGCCGCATCGAAGGTGACCGAAGCGGCGGAGCAGGCAGTCGAGAAAGCGGCGAAGGCGGTGAAGCCGGCAAAGCAATAATTTGAAGGAACGCTGAACCCGCGTGGTCGCACGGCGCGCGAGGTAACGAGCTTGGCCACACTGCGATGTGGCCACCACCGGACAAGCCCGGCCACGCCATGTCCGCGCCGAGCGTCTGCTCCATCGAGCGGTAGTCGCCGATGATGTCTTCAGCTTCGGAGGGCGTACCAAGGTCGGGCTTTTCGTCTTCAGCTCGCGCTGCCGATGGCATGTCTTTTTCTGGCACCGCCGCGACCGGCTGCCAAAGCGCTTCGCGCCGATAGCCAGCTCGAGTCCCCAAGGCCCAACGTCGACAAAGATTTCACCGCCCGTGCGCGCGGCCGCGCACTTCTGACTGCGTCCGTCCCAGAAGGGCATCAATCTCCCTCATCATTCGGGCTATCGACGTCGGCTTCTGCAAAAGTACATCCCACAGCGGCTCTGTCGGATGAGGCGGTAATGCGGCCGACAGCATGACCACGGGAATGTCGGCCATTGCCGTGTCCGACTTCAACCGTCGGCACAGTTCGACGCCATCGACGCGCGGCATCATCCAGTCGGTCACGACGACATTTGGCCTTTCGAGGGCAGCCGTGGCGAGTGCTGCTTCCCCATCTTGTGCAGTGAGCACGCGGTATCCTTCCCGCTCAAACAGCATTTGAAGCGGGCGCAGGATATTCGGGTCATCATCAACAAAAAGTATCGTTGCCAATCCAGTCGCCGTGTCCGTCATGAAAGGACAACCAATGAGACAAGCACTGAACGTTCCAGGTCCGGAACTGCCAGCGCCGGCGCCAAGAGCGTCAGCTTCCGTGTGCAGCAAGAACTACAATTCATTCGACACGGCAATTCTTTCGCACGTCAATCGTATGAATTACAACCCGGAGTTGACCATGGCCGGACCGTCTGCGGCACCTGCGGCGGACCGCGCAGAGCGCGCAGGCACGTTAATCACAACGGTACTCGACGAGCGTCTCCATCGCGTACCCGACTTTGCCGCAGAAAGTCACGCCTTGCACCGACTCGCACAGGCGCTCACCGCGTCAGACAGCGCCGTGCTGCAGACTCTGGCCGATACGGCTCGGGAGCTGTGCGGCTCCGGTAGCGCCGGCATCAGCCTGCTCGAACGCAACGCCGACCGGACCCCCGCGTTTCGCTGGGTCGCGCTTTCGGGCCGCTGCGCGGCTCTTGCGGACAAGGTAACCCTGTTCGAAGACAGTCCGGAGGGTGTCACCCTCGAGATGGGCGCAGCCCAACTATTCAGTTTTCCAGAGCGCCACGTCGCCTGTTTGAGCAGCGCCGTTCCCGAGGTCGTTGAAGAACTGGTCGTGCCGATTCCAGGTACGCCTGAACCGTGGGGTACCCTGTGGGTGATGTCTCATGACGAGCACCACCGCTTCGACGCCGAACATCGCAGAATCCTGACGAGCCTCGCGAACTTCACGTGCGCTGCGCTGACTGTCACACAAGCGAAGGCCGACGCGGAGGCTCGGGCAGAGGAGGCGGAAGCGGCGAGGAATGCACTGGCGAAGGCTGAGGCGCACAAGGACGATTTCATCGCGATGCTGGGGCACGAGCTGCGTAATCCAATCGCCCCGATTGATGGCGCATTGGCGGCAGCGCAGAAACTCGCGGCCGACAGCCCGGCCGTGTTATCGGCCCTGGCGGTCGCGAACCGGCAGGTGCGGCAATTGAAGCGTCTGGTGAGCGACCTGCTCGATGCTTCCCGAATCAGGCACGGCAAGTTGTCAGTGCGGCACTCATACAGCTTGCTGGCGGACATCGTGAAAGACGCGCTGGCCACTGTAAGGTTGGACGCTGACGGACGTCAACACGAGTTGCATGTGACCGTTCCGGCATATCCGGTCACCGTTTATGCTGACCAGGCCCGCCTGACCCAGGTCATCTCGAACCTGTTGTCGAATGCGGTGAAATACACGCCCCCCGGTGGCACCATAACCCTGTCGGTGGAAGCGCCGGACCCCGGCACGATACCGACGCACGATGCGACGCCCCGTGAAGCCGTTGTCACGGTTCGCGACAGCGGCGTTGGCATCTCGCCAGCATTCCTGCCGCATGTCTTTGATATGTTTGCCCAGTCTGCAGCGGTCCGGACGCGTGCAGAAGGAGGGTTGGGCGTCGGATTGTCTGTCGTGAAGTATCTGGTGAACGCACACAACGGCCTCATCACCCTTTCGAGTGAGGGCGACGGCAAGGGTACCGAGGTAACAGTCCGACTACCCATTGTCTGCAGGACTCCGGTCGAGCCGTCCAATGCTACGAGCCACGGGACGACGCCGGCGCGCATCCTGCTGGTGGACGACAACGCTGACGCCACTGAGGCGCTGGCGACGTTGCTGGCACTCGAAGGTCACGAAGTGAAACGGGCACAGAGCGGACCGGAAGCACTGTCCATGGTTGATTCGTTCACTCCGGACGTTGCCCTGATTGATATCGGCATGCCCGGCATGGATGGTCGGGAACTGGCCCGTCTGCTTCGTGAACATGAGCAATGCCCTGAGACAAAACTGGTGGCACTGACGGGCTACGCTGATGCGGCTAGCAGACTCGGAGACGTCGAAGGCGCATTCGATTGTTATCTCGTCAAGCCGCTGTCGCTTGATGACCTCGCAGAGGTTCTCCGGGGCTCGTAGCACATAGAAACGGTCGTTTCCGGGCCACAGGCTGTGCGTCGCGGCCACAATCACGGCTGAGGCCCCGCGCAAGCTCACTATCTCGTCAGCATCACGACGTTAGACAGGTCCTGTCCGAGGGATGCGCCGAAGCCGAGTGTCGGACGGTCGCTGCCTTTTGCTGCATGCATGGCGCATCCTCGATGTTGAGCAGTTCCCTCTATAGTCTCGACCCTGTTAAGGGGAGTCGCGACGCCGCTATTGACGCCAACCGGCAATCGACGGCCATGCTCCTTCTCCCCGATAGTACGGACGCGCGCGACTCAATTCGGCGCAAAAATCACAACCTCCCGGTCGACAAGATATCGGTGACTTCGTTCGCCGTGTCCCGCGCTGCTGACAGGCAAACGGCGCTTCAGGTTCATGCGGGGTCGCGCACGTGTCCGAAGTGGCCCTGGCCCGGTTCAGGGCGGCTCGACCGTGGGATACAAGGCGCATCCACGGCATGGACTTACACCTTCTCGAGCACGACTTGACGGCGACGGCTCGGGCTCGCGCCCCAGCCAAAGGGAACCACGACGTCACAGCTGAACCACGGCAAGAAGCGCTGGCCCATCGCCGATGACACGACTCTGATGCCCCTTGCCCGTCGAGTCTTCAAGCAGTATCGCGCCTCCTGCCGCGACGCGACGCCGCTCGCCGTCACTGGCCTCGAATTCAATCTCCCCGCTGAGAAAAAATACCCACAGGCACATGGGCGAAGGATGCAGGTCGCCGACCCATCCGCTGGGCAGGCGCACAAATCCGTAGCGGCTCGCCGCCGCGAAATCCGACACGTCAAAGGATTCTGCGGGGGGCGCGAAGTTGCGGGTGACCAGTTCGATGCTAACCGACGCAAAATGACTTTCGCCGACCGAGTCTGAAAACAGTTGTGAAAACGACAGTGCAAACGCCACGGGGTTTCTCCCTTCGCGGCCTATGTTCCAGTCGGCGTTCGACGTGCTCCGTCAGAGTGAAATCTCAGAGGTCTGGGTTACTCAGCGCCGCGCGAGACGTCGGCCGCACAACGACTCGCGTTGAGTGTCCCGCGCGCCGACACGGGCGTCAAGGCAAGGTGACGTAGCAGCGAGGGCATCGCGCCACCATGGCGAACAGGCTCGCAAAGGTGTGCGGTCCGTTGCGCGAGGCTATTTCTGTCCTGTTGCCTGGCTATCGCGGCACGGCGGCCTGTTGTGCCGTGCCGCATTACGACCACGCTCTCACCATCGTCGAGCGCCAGCTCGAGATAGTCGGCAAGCGCCTGCAGTGACGCTGGCGTATGCACTTGCGTCGCGTGACCCAAATCAGCGGAGTTTGCCATCGTACGTTTCCCCGTCAAACATGTTTTGTCCCGAGACAGAAGGGGCGCCTGGCCACTGACGCGGCCGTGTTTCTACTATAAGCCGCCACCTCCGAATGCATCACCCATTTGCGACGCACTTTCCGCGATACAGGACACAGGCGACGAGAGGACCGGTAGTGCGCCGAGGAAGCGGCAACTGTGCTCCGCTTGTGGCAGGAATCGCGGTACTGACTGGCCACGAAGGGAGCGCCGGGCTACAAGGTCTGGCGGGTCGTCTAGTTGATGCAGAGCGGCTTGGCTGCTCCGGTCTTGATGGACCCGGGTCGACTGGTTCGGCCATCATTTTAAGGCGCCCGCTGGCGATACCGGTCCGCAATGTCAGTCCACAGACGCCGCAGCCTTCTCGGTTAGAAAACTATCTGAGCCGTCACGGCACGCCCGCGCCCGCGTACCGGCGCAATATCGCGTAGTCCGACAGGGCGTTTTACCTGGATTGACCCGTGTCCTGCAGTAGGCTACAACTTCACTGTCTGACTTGGAAAGCGGTTCAAGTACTGTCGTTGAGCGCCAGGCAGTAACTCCCGCTGTTGCAACGTATATATAAGACTCAGGCGTACCGAACTAAGCGCGCTCTTCAAATTTTGTTGGAAATGAATGATGGCAACTGGAACAGTGAAGTGGTTCAACGACGCCAAGGGCTTCGGCTTTATCACGCCGGACGACGGCGGCGAAGACCTGTTCGCCCACTTCTCGGAAATCAAGGCAGAGGGCTTCAAGTCATTGCAAGAGAATCAAAAGGTCAGCTTTGACGTAAAGACGGGTCCGAAGGGCAAGCAAGCGGCAAACATCAAGCCGGTCTAATAGACAGTCTGCCTCTTTGCAGCCTACGGCGCCCGGTTCGTCAGGCATCGTACTTCAAGGCGGAGTCGAGCAAGAGCGCCTGGCGATAAAGTGGCACCCGCCAGTAAGCGCCGCAATTCGACGTCAACACGAAGCGCGTGCGGCGCCGTCACCACGCATGACTCGAATGCCAATTGCTTCGGTACGCTCGCCGGCCTGGGTCTTTCCGCTCTCGCGTCGACGCTGTCGCCTTCCGTCGTCGAAACGGTAGGCCGCGCGACTTCATGAGTGGCTGCTGGTGAAGAATTTACTGGAGAATCATGCGATGGATAACGCTTCGCGGGAAGAGAAGATTCGTGTGCGGGCCTATGAACTTTGGGAAAACGACGGCGGCCCAGAGGGACGCGCCGACGAGTATTGGGAGCAAGCCCGGGCCCAGATAGAAGATGAAGAATCCGAGGCCGACAGGAACGAAGATGACTCAAAAGGACGGCTTCCGTAGTGACTAAAATCGATTAGGCGCCGCGTAGGAGCCGCGCCGTGGACCGCCACTGTCCAGCGCGACCCTTGCAGGCGAACCGAACTGAGTGAACTGGTGAAACCAGTTCAGGGTGTCCTGCGCACGTTGCAAGGACTCACGTTAACAACTGTTTCGAGGACCAGGGACAGCGGAACGCCCAGACACGGATGGACATCCTGGGCGATGCCAGCAATGGTCTCAACGTGGTCGGCTGAAAACGAAAATCCTCGCCGCATGCCACCAGCAGACACCCGCTAATACTTCGGCCGCACGGCAGACAGAGAGAACCATGAGCCCGGAAGCAACGGCGGCAGGGCCTGGCATTTGTGTTCCAGCTCCGGTGTTTTACCTGGCAACGCTCGCGATAGGAATCGCACTTGAGTATCTGCTATGGCTCCGTTCCGATTCCCGGAGCTCCGTCAAAGTATGTGATTGCGTCGATTTTTTATTGTCGTCAGTGTTTTGATAATGCCGCCCGTCCTCATGCGCTTTCGTCGAGCTGCCACTCCTTTCGACTCGAGAAAGCCTGCTGCGTCTCGGATAACAGATTGACCTTACCGGTTCTCCCGCAATCCGCCATACGTGTCGTTGACGCTGCTGTATGTAGGTATTGGCATTCTCATCAACAGTGGATGGGTACTGGCCCTTGTGATTCCGGTAATCCTCTTGATAGATTTCGGTCCGCTTTTTTCTGCGCCCGAGAGGGTGCTACAAATTACGCGGACCGACATCAAGATGAGTTGACGCACACGGATTATGGCTGCGCCGATGTCGCGTGATTCTTCAGCGGCGTGTTACCGTTGGCCTGCTTCGACTCCCACTGCACCAAGTCATGTCTGACATCCCGAGCCGAGGTCATTTCCGCAACTCGATGGTGTATATCGTCGTGAACCTGGCCGCCGATGGTGCTGACCGACGCACTGACTTGGCAATAGAGGGACTCGAGCGAGAGTGCTATCGCGAACGCGGAAGCTGCCGGAGCACGTTGCCGACGAGCCGCCGGCTCCGACCGGTACTGTCGATAACCCTTCTTTCTAGGCATGATGTATTGGTGAAAATCACGCTCCGCCTGCCATCCTGAAACCGTGATGCAATACGCCACCTATTCCCGCCGGGCCCGCGCGCTGTTTATTGATAGCATTTGGTGGACTGTGCTCGTGCTTTTCGTCCCTCTTGGTCCGTTGACGGAAGACCTGCTGAGTGCGCCAGCACGGGCCGGCCCGTCTATCCTGCTCTGGTCGGCAGTTGCTCAATGCATTCCGGTGGTCGTGACCGGTGTCATGTGGACCATCTGGGGCACTTCCCCGGGCAAACGAGCATTGGGTCTGCGCATTGTTGATGCCGATACAGCAGAGCCGATGACGGCGAGACAAGCCGCGATGCGAACGTTGGGTTACCTGGTCTGTTTCGCGACCTGCGGCGCCGGATTTCTCTGGGTGCTGTTCAACCCGCGCGGGCAGGGATTGCATGACCTCATGGCGAACACCGTGGTCATTGACGGAAAATTGCCCAAGACCCGGGGCCGACCACAATTGCGACACGACGGGCACGACGAATTGCCCTGACCTCCCTCACCCACCTTGCCAATTGGACGACGCCCGGAAGTTCGGACGCCATAGTGTGCCCGCGATGGCGTCGCCCTCGTAGCCCTTGGAAAAGCTTCAGCAGCTTGCCACTGCCTATGGGTCTGGCGCCCTGGCGTGCCGCCACCGCCTGATTCAGCGCGCTTGCGAGGATTTCGCGCTGCGACTCATCAAGCGCGCTGCCGCGAAGAAATGCGAGCGCAGCTGCATAAGCGTCTCTCGCCGACCTGACTGCAGCCGATTCAGCCTTGTCTGGGCGATAACTCAGGCTGGCACCTGCCCGGGCGCGCCACCCAGGATGCGTAGCTTCTCGTCGATATCTGCGATGGCGTGACCGGACGCCCGAACTTCTGCCACAAGCCTGTGGCCAGCCGACCGGCAGTTCGCGAGCGTGTCGTGCAGTTGCGGATTCGCCTGAAGGGTGCTCACGGCTTTTTCAAGTTCGGCAGGTGGCTCGCTCAGCATGGACGGGACAACTTCTTCGGGAGGTATCTGCGAGGCGTGACTCAATAGCTGAGACATCCAGTCGGAAGCATACAGCGCAGCATGTCGTTCAGCACGACGTGCTTCCGCCTGCTCCAGAGCGGCAAGGCTCGGCCGGTTCTTTTGAATGGCGTTACGCCATACGGCAATGACGTCGCCGCGAAGTTCGGCAATTGCGCCGGCGAGTGCCGCGCTCGGCCCACCCGCGACAATGCGACGGTCCTCCAGCTTGTCCAGGCGCTCCCGAAGGTCGTTGAGAAACGGTTGCCAGTCAGAAGGTAGTTCGCCTTTATTAGAGAACGCACGAGCAACCTCGGCAAGCTCCAGGCGAATGTCCACAAGTGCCTGGTTATCGGCGAGACGGGCTTCGTACACATCGTTGGAAGTGACCACCCGACGATGCAGCGGAAACAGAGGATTGTTGTAGCGTCGCTGCAGATGCCGTTCGAGCGCGCCGGGCTGAGCGCTCCATTTCCAGCTCGGCAGGGAATGCGGGTCGAACGCAACCACCTCAATCATGGGCCTGAAAACCGCCAGAGCTTGCTCCGTGGCGTAGCGAAGGCAGTCCGCAAGTTTGAAGTCATTGCCCTCGAGGTCGGCACTGCCTTGCACAAAATAGGGAGAGTCCGGTGCCTGCCTTAAGAAGCCCGTTGCCAGAAAAAACTCCATAGGCAGGTCGACCGACTGGCCGTCCTGTTTGATGCTGCGCTGCTCGACCGGTGTGGCCTCGAACGAGTGAACGAGACGATTCTCCAGTTCGAGGAGGTTGTCGAGAACGTCCCCCGTCGACGGCTTCGCCTCGTCGGCAAGCAGGCAGAACGAGTCGCGCGCCATTTTTGCTGCGATAACGCCATGCTTTTCTGCGAAGAGCCAAAACCAGAGCGCGAGTTGATGCCCTTTTGCACCACTTTGTGCGGAGGTATCAACGGTCGATGCGAATACAATGCCTGGCGCCTTCCAGGTCGAAAACGGCGGCGAGTCGGCGCGCATGAGCATGCCTAACAGGAGCCGCAGTGCTTCGTGCGTATCGGTCGGCCGGTTGGACGTCGCAGCAGCGGGACGCTTCTCTGTCTTCCAGAACTTCCAGGTCACAGTATCCTCACCATTGTAAGGTAGCGACGGTATCCGAAATCCGCGCTGCGGCGCGACCGTACCGTTCGCATGCGAGCGCCGCTAACGATACTTGCACACTCTGAAGGGGGCGTAAACCGGCTTTCGGCGCAGCGTCACTGTGACGGTGCAGACGCAGTACGACTTTCCACGGAGTCGCTCGAGGGACAGGCTCAAAATGGAATCCGATACGTATTACCCTAGCCACTACTTAGCCGCTCCAATAAACCCTCAGCGCGCCCTTCGCAACATGGATACTGCACACGACGAACCGTCTGTTTCCGCCAACAAGGCAACCGTTGTCTTTCGCATTTCTTCGCATCGACGTACCGTCGAATGCGCCATTACGCGACAAGCCCTGGTCCAGTATTTCTGGGCGCCCGCTGACGCTGACGACGCACGGCTCCTGAAGGCATTCGCCGACGGAAGCAAACGAATCGCGGCCGTCGCCGAACGAAAGATGCTGACTGCGCAACACGAGCCCGTCGTGCTGAACGCAGCTGACTTTGCTGACCGGGGCTTTGCCTGAGGCCGCCTGCCGCCACCCGCTTCCGATGAAAGATTCCCAACGGGTAACGCAGGGTATAACCAACTGTCCTGGTTGGCGTTCGTGCGTGTCGACCACCAGACTACCGGGTCAGTGGCATCTCGTTCTTCAGTTCTGGCTACTTCCCAGCGCGTCGCGCTCAAGCTGTTCTCGGGATACGTGACGAACGTTCGCGGCGTAACGAGGGGTCAAGGCAACGATAAGAACCGCCCCCACGCGAGCCGGCAAAATCGGAATCTGAGGGCCGTCACAAATCATGCATTGGCCATCGAGCGGCTTGAGTGCCTGCGTGCATGGACATGTTCCGACAAGGTTGGGGTTGCCCCAAACAGCACAGCTGCACTAGCGTGGTCTCGCCGTGTCGCTGAGCCCAGTTTGGCTCGCATGCCGAAACTCGGCTGCCCCGTCAGACCGGGCCGCAGGTCGAGGCTGCAAGAGTCTTTTCGACTGACAGGCTGGTCAGTCGAGAGTCAGCTCCCTCGTCAATATCATGTCGGCGTTAACATTTACCTGCCCGGGCGAGATGCTCAGGAACTACGGAACCGACTGTGTCAACATCCGGTCTGTGCTCCGGTCTGCATCGGCTCCCGGCATTTTCCTGCAGGATATTCGGGGCGCAGGCGTCGCACCCGCATGTAGTGCGGCGACGAGCATCGCGCAACGTTCTGAATCCGCCTCTCCTCCTGCGAGCAATTCCTGCTCAACCGCACGTCGGAGTAACTCGGGAACGGCGTCGCTGAGAGCCTGCGACAGTCGGTCGAGCGTTCGTTTCTTTCGACCATCCAGGACGGCTGCCAACAGGGCCGCGAGCTCCTCTGCAAAGGCGGTGGCAACCGGCGCGAGTGCGGGTCCGAGTTTGTCGCCCGTCCCGGGAATTTCCGACTGGTTGATTCTCTTCAATGCAGACTTGCGGCTTGTGGCCATTGTCAACTCCATAGAATCTTCGGATAGTTGGCCTCAGCGCCCGGAATTCACGGATAGCGTCATCGATGTGCGAACGACTGTCGCGCCCACGTCGAACGAGCGTTCGCTTGATGTCACTGTGTGGCGGACCGCTATCAACCGCCGCGTCGTGTAATGCCGCCGCAAGCGTGGCGCTGTTTGACGGTCCAAACGATGAAATAAAAGACGCTTAACCCGTTTAAAGCGACCCGGACGACACAGCTCATGTTGGCAAGCTTGTGCCGGAGACCACTATGCATCCCGTGAAAACGCGAACGCCACTTTTCCCCGAAAGACGCCGATGAGAGTCGATGCGGTTTATGGCCGCATCGCATCGCGGACGCCCCGTTACCAGCAAACGCGTCGCGAGGCTTTGCACCCATCGTCATCCGTCCTTGTGTGCGACTACGGTGCTTTCAGTTGCTCACATGCACTGGCGTCGCGCAGGCCTCAACTCATATGGAGCCCACCGTTCAGTGAGAAGTCTGCACCCGTCGCAAAGGCCGATTCGTTGCCGGCAAGCCACGAAACAATCGAGGCAATCTCCGAGGCCTCTCCGAGACGGCGAACCGGGATGCTCTGGACGATTGCATCCAGTACTTCAGGACGTACGGCACGAACCATATCCGTGCCAATGTATCCCGGTGAAACCGTATTCACGGTAATGCCCTTCGTTGCCACTTCCTGGGCAAGCGACATCGTGAAGCCGTGAATACCCGCCTTGGCAGTCGAGTAGTTCGTCTGGCCGAACTGCCCCTTCTGGCCATTCACGGATGAGATGTTGATGATTCGCCCCCACTCCCTGCTGACCATCCCCTCGATGACCTGCTTGGTCACGTTGAACAGGCTCGTCAGGTTCGTGTCGATGACATCGTTCCAGTTCTCACGCGACATCTTGCGAAACACGCCGTCTCGCGTAATGCCGGCATTGTTCACCAGCACGTCAATCTCACCGACCTCTTTCTTCACCTTGGCGAAAGCGGCTTCTGTGGACTCCCAGTCGGCGACATTGCCCTCCGAAGCAATGAACGAGAATCCAAGGGCGGTCTGCTCGGCCAGCCACCGCTCCCGCCGTGGTGAGTTGGGTCCGCATCCGGCCACGACCGTTAGTCCGTCCTTGTGAAGCCGCTGACATATCGCCGTACCAATTCCACCCATACCGCCCGTTACGTAAGCGATTCGCTTTGACATGTTCTACCCTCGGTTGCTGTTGCGGTTAAGGATTCAAACTTGTGGTTCGCGTGCATGCATGCGGCTTACGCTGATTCGCACGCCTTCGCCTTCTGTGAGTCCGTGCTTTTTCGCTTCCGGGCGACGGGTTTGCGAGCAGACACAGGTCCGGGTGCCGCGCTGGGTACCCCCTCCGGCAAACGGCCGCACTCGATAAAGTCCTGTAGCACCTTCGCCGCAGCCGGCTTCCCGCGCTGCTCCAGTCTTCTGCGAAGGGCCCCTGCAAATGCCTTCATGTCGTCGCGTCCGTGCCTGGCCTCGAACTCCAGAATGGTTTCCCTGACCGCCGCAAGCATGCTTTCCTCGTACATCATGCTCGCGATATGCGAGGCGCCGCGCGCCAACTCCATCTCGTATTCATTCAGGCGCGGCGGCTCCTCGAACGCCCCGTTTGGTTCAGCTGACTTCACATCGATACCCCTAGGTTCTGCGGAAACACCTGCTGTGTCGCATCAGAAATGCGCACAGCGGTGTCATTTCGAAAGCGATGCCGACTGAGGTGTGCGCATCAGAACGTGTGAGGAGGGCCCGCGTGACACCGACTCCATTCACTGCAATTTCAATACAGTGCACATCAGGCGACCTGAGTCTGCCCTGTGCAAAGCCAGTGAACGTCGAGATTGAGGACGGTGGCGAGACGCATACAGGCGTTCAGCGGCGGGACGGTGATTCCACGTCGCCAGTATTGCACGTCGTATTCACTCACGCCCAGCCACTTCGCTGCGCGCGCAGAACTGATGCCGGCCCGTTTGAACGCCCTGTCGAGGCGTGCTGCCAAGGCACGCCTGAGGCGGTCATTCTCGGCAGTACGCTCGAGATGGTCAATATTCAGGGTGGCCCGATTCATCTTCTTTATCTCCCAGCTTATTTTTTTAAGCGATTCAGCACCGATTCTCCTCGATGCCGAATGAATCTATGCGTCCGCCATGACGGCCTCGTGACACCATGTTGGACTCTCCCGTTACGCTGTATCACAGCCGGAACAGCGTAACAGTCGCAGTTCCAACTATTCCTCCGCATGTATACCGAAGTCAAACGAAAAATAAATTGAACGATTTCGTTGCACCACATCAGGCTCGTGCCTCGGCTTTTCCGGTGACGAACTTTCTGCGCAGGCAACGGCTTTGGTCACGCAGCTTCGAAGCATTCGGTAGCGGGCCCCGGCGAGTGGATTGCAACACTTTTGCGGCGCTGCACACGTCCCGTGAAAGGCCCATGTCTCGCACCCGGTCGAAGCCCAGAAATGTTGCCAGGGTTTTCCCTGCAAACCGTCTGTGACCCAACGCCGACGGGGCATTTGAGAAGACTCTCACGTACTGAGCACCGCTGCGATGGAACAGGTGATTGACATTCACGCGCTACCCCATAAAATGAGATATTGCTGCATCGCATCAATCATTCACTTTTCGTGACCCATGGTGCGCGATTTCATTCATCGGACTTGCTGACATCGGTCACTTCACCTTCTATGGAGTTAGTGATGAGCAGTCTTACCCCGGAACAAATCGTCGCCGCGCAAAAAGCCGGTGTTGACACAACGTTTGGCCTCCTGAACAAAGCTTTTGCCGGCGTTGTAAAGCTGGTCGAACTGAATATGCAAGCGGCCAAATCGACCCTCGCCGAAAATCAGGAAATCCTGGCCAAGGGATTTTCAGCCGGAGCCCCGCAGGCGTTGTTCACTCAACAGGGAAGCCAGGTTCAACCCGCCATAGAAAAGGCGCAGTCGTACTGGCGCCTCGTCTACGAAATCACCTCCGGCACCCAAGCCGAATTCGCGGCGGTCGCCGAAGCGCAACTCAAGCAGTATCAACTCGATGCGCAGATTTTCGTGGACAGCCTCGTGAAAAACGCACCGGCAGGAAGCGAAACCGCTGTGGCGGCATTGAAGACTTTCATAACGACGACAAGTGCGACGGCCAACAAGGCGTATGAAACAGCGAGGAAGGCAGCCAGGCAGGCAGTGGAGCTTGCAGAAAACAATATCAACGCTGCGTCGCCGGCCTCGACCAAGCGGACTCGACAGCTTCCGGCACCGGTCGAAGCCGCCGAGAAGTAATAGCGTTTTGTCGTAGCCACCGCTATCAAATCTTTCACGCGAGCCCCGGCGCGGTTTTTTGGGGTGGTGGCCTGTGGCGCCCGGAAGCGACCAGCACGCCTCGAACGCCGTCACGAAACCAATCTCTCGAGCCAGAAATTTTCAGGCGAAGTTGCGCAGGTTTTCTGCCGTAGCTTCGTTTGATTTCGTCTGGCATCAATCGCGGGAAGCGACCACATTCCTCGCGGCCGAAGGTCTATCTAAGCGAGTGCCACATGGCAACGCCGGGACAACGGCAACGAGGCTGAGGAGGCGCGGATGAACACGGCAGAAAGGCCCCTGCGGCTCCTGGTTGAAAAGTGGCTAACACCAACTTTTTCGACGCCGATTCGGGTAACCCGGTTCGGTCGCACTGGCACCAGCCGGCGACGCTATGTGCGCGTTGAGGCACAGCGACCGGAAGGTTCGGTTGCGCTTTTTTTCTTCCGGCACGACGACGGCACATGGCACGTGTTCCCGCCGGAAACCGGGAGCTGACCATACTTGCTTGCGGCATGGTGCCGTGCGATGGGGTTATTTCAGCAGCCCGTTTGCTGTATTGCTTGACGTCAATTTTCGACCAAATTGAAATATTTTCTATAGCAGAATAATTGAGTGCCACCGTTCTTTCGTGCACATGCCGGATAGAAAGAGCAGGTAAATCAGAGCGCATGCAATGACCGCCACTGACAGAGGTTCGACGGGCAAAAGCCCCTACACGTTCCGCGACATCGACGCCGCGATAGCGCATCTCGAGCAGGTGCTGGGCGCAGAAGGCGCGAATTCTCTCTTCTCCAGAACTTACTGGCGTGGGCGCGTGCTTCAGGCACTTGCGACGCCGGGACTTGTACCGAACCAACAACAACGACTGCAGAGACTGCTGGAAAGCATCGATGCCTTCCGGCCTGAAGTGCCAGTCTCCAGTCCGGAACAGTCGATGAGTTAGGCCAACCGGCAGAGGGGCTCGCACATCCAGGCGGAACTCGCCTCATCGATAGCCACTGCGGAGTTTCTATAGCACCACGCCATCGAAGTCGCGAGTTGGTTGCAAATGCAACTACAAGGGAAGAAAGTCTCAGGCTATCGGGTCGGGACAGGCGCCGCTGCGAACCGTCCTGACTGCACTGCGCCCGCTACCCTATGGGTTGCGGTGACGCTTCCGCTTAACGAAAGGACTCGACAGCGGTCAACCCCGGGGGCCATCTGATTTATTATTGACCGGGTATGCCAGCGGGTGCTCTCGGCGGCAACCCTGCGTTCGAGTCAATAAGGAATCTATACAACTATGGACGACACCCTCACCGCAGAACCCCGCGTTTCTTCAGACGGAAAAGTGGTTGCTTTCGTTGCATCTTTTCGCAACCAGTCGGTGCAATGCTCAATCACCCGCGACGCGCTCGAACGGCATTTCTGGTTGCCGGCCGGCGCAAACCAGGCGCGCGTATTGAAAGCGTTTGCCGACGGACACCTGCGCATAACGGCAGCCGTCGAAAGAAGAATGCTCAAGAAAGCCGGCGCCCCGATAGTATTGTCGGCAGCAGACTTTGCGGACCGATGACGCGGCTCCAGCGGCGACCATCTGTGCCGTCTCGCACCGATTAAATCCGACGCATCTTTTAGAGGCGTATTGCATGCTTCCAATGCAGGCAGCCTCAGGGAGGCAACGCCAAACGCCAACCGAAGCGTCCGGACGGTGGTCGCGCCCGGTCCCCAGGAAACAACGTCGATGAAAGAGAAAAAGGTCTCGGCGGAGGCACGCGCCCTCGAGCGCGTGGTGAGCGCCGCGCGAGAAGTACAGGCCGCGTCACTACGGCTGGAAGCGCACTACGTGGAAGACCCACATAAGCAACCAACGACTTTGGGATTGGCCAGATTCGCGGCGGCCATGCAGGAACTGAAGGACGCGCGGGAAGCCTTCGATGCGCTGCTCGAGAAAACAGACCTGACCTCACCCTGACGGCAATCTCACGAGTCAGCTTTGTGAGGCGGCAGTCGCTAGTTTCATTGGCATCGTGCCGTCGATACCGTGCTGAGCGCTTCCTGGACTGCACAGGAAGCACTGGTAATCCCGCGTTACCAATCTCGCACTGCCGTTTCACCTGTGTCCAACATTGCCTCCTACACTCCGAGCCACGTTCACTGACATTGCACGCAACGTGCGAGGAGAAGGGAAAATGAACAAGACATTCGTTGGTGCGGCTCTCGGTCTGGCAGTGCTGGCAGTATCAACAGCAGCATCGGCCCACGTCGACGTCGGCATTGGTATCGGCATCCCGGTCGGGGTCTATGCCCCGGCTCAGCCGGTGTATGTTGCTCCGCCGCCAGTTGCCTACGCTCCCGCGCCCGTGGCCGTTGCCTACGGTGGCTACGACGATTGGCGGGCGCGGGCATGGCGCGAGCGTCGTGAATGGCGCGAACGTCAATGGCATCGCGACGAATCGCGTGACCACGAGTGGCACGACCGGGGCCGCTGGGGCGGCGATTGAATCGGCGCCGGAACACACCACATCCCGAAAACATAACCCGAGCCTACCCTCGAATGAAAGCTAGCCCGATGAAGTTTGCCTTGGCCGCTGCCACGCTGGCGTTGGCAACAATTGGAACCGCCAACGCCGCCGGCTGCCTCAAGGGCGCGGTCGTCGGTGGTGTTGCTGGGCACTACGCGGGGAATCATGCGGTCGTCGGGGCCGTCGGCGGCTGCATGGTGGGCAAGCACCTGGCGAAGAAGCACGCCGAAGAACAGGCCGCGCAGCGCCAGACAGCGCAAGCTCAATAGGACGTTGAATCAGGTTGGCCCGGTGGACCAGCGAGTCGCCGCTCCACCGGGTAACCCTACTACCTTCAGGTCGCCGAGCCAGCGCCAGACTCGACTGTAGCCGCTGGAGTAGTCACGGCTGCGCTCTTGCGCGGCACTCTCTTTGCCGCCGACGTCCTGCTTGCAGCCCGCGCAGCCTTCTTCGCGGTCGCTCTCTTTGCCGGCGCCTTTGCGCTCACCGCCTTCTTGGCGCCAGCTTTCTTCGCCGGCGATGCTTTCTTCACTGCGACAGCCTTCGTCACAACGACCTTCTTGGTGGCCGCTTTCTTTCCCGCAACCTTCGCCTTGCTCGCACCATCCGCATCGGTCGCCGCGCCGGCTTCTGCAATCAGGAACCTGCTGCGGTCCTTCACGTCCTTAATCCATGCTCGAGGCCGGGCATGACCACTCCACGTTTCGCCGGTTTTTGGATTCAAATATTTCGGTGACGGCTTCCCTTTTCACTGGGATGCCGCGTTCGCTTTGGTCCTGACCGCTGTCGTCGCGCTGACACTCAGCTTGTGTTCGCGTTTCTTGCCACCAACATGCACGTCGATGTCAGCAATCGTCAGGCCGTGTTTTGACGTTAACTCACGCATCTTGTCGATGACAGCGACGACTGCTTCGCAATGAGTGCGTCCGCTTGCGCATCTCAATTTCTTCATCTTTGCCCGGAGTTGTTCTAGTGTTGCCATATCAACTCCGTGCGTCGTAGTTCAATTGCACGCAATATGCCAGGAGCGCGCATAATATTGCTGTGGAATTCCGGCACGACCGAAGTTCGGCTCCGGTCCCCACGCTGAGCGCAGCCTCGAACGACCCCGGTCATATTTCCAGTAGCGGTACATTCAGCGTCTGACGGGGAAACAGTGTGTGGAGGGCCTCATCGTCGCTCGCGGCCCATCACAGTATTCCATAGACCGAAACGGCACATCGCTGCAATCGGCGAGCGATTTCCTCAAGGAAATTGCTTTAAGGAAGGAATGGTTCATGGACGAAAGAAAACGGGATAGCATGGTTGCTTATCTCCGTCGCCGTATGCAGGAATTTGGCATCAAGCCGGCCGACTTGGCATCAGCGATTGCGAGCGACCAATCAACGCTTGCAGGACCGCGCTACCGCAGTGCGACCGGAGACACGTGGAACGGGGAAGGAAAGATGCCGCAATGGCTGCAACAAGCGATTAGTGCGGGACAGTCCGCCGAACACTTCAAAGTGTCCTCAAACGGGAAGCACCTGCGGAAAACCAGAGAAAAGGTCGACTGGCGCGATGACCCGTTTGCAGGAAGCCCGCTGGCGCGGGTGCAGCGCGAACCATCAACTGAGGCTTTTGCGACTCGCTACCTTCTGTCAACGCGGCACGGCCTTCGGCATAAGTAACAGCCTGATGGCGACATAAACCATACGCCGCCGCATTCGGCCCTGATTGCAACTCGTCCCGGAGGGACCGAGCCACAGTTCCCTTTTAGCGCTCAAATCTTGAGCTTGTTTAGACTAACAGCCGATGCTCGTAGTACGGTCTATCTCTGTCATCATGAATTGCGTGTAGCTCGGCCAGATTGGAAACCACTTCCTCCCGGGCCGCAACTCCGCCACCCGCCGAGTGTTTTCCGTTGATGTCGAGGCAACAAGCCGTTCCTCGACAGGAGATATCTATCTGCTTCCGAGAAGAACGGGCGCGTCGCGAATTACATATCAGCAAATCTCGCCGTACCTGTGGTACTTTTTTTGAGCGTCCACAAATCTCCCCAGATGGCAGCCACTTTTTATTGGCCGTCATGCTCATCAAATCTGGTTATACCTACTGCCGACTATCGCAGTGCTCTGAAGTCCTCAAGGACAGCAGTGTGCAGCAGCAGCCGAACGGAAGGTGCACCTTAAGTGTGCTCCATTGGATTTAAGCGAATCTGGCTGGGAGATATTGGGCTCTTTTAAAAGCGCAGTGGGTAATGCGGCTCACGAGGCATGCGGATTGAGTGCTGAGAAGTCGAGTTTGCCCGCGATGAGAAACAGCACGGTGCGCATGGTCTTGAAGCTGGCGTATCCCCGTGCCTTGCGCTTGGCGGCCTGAAACAGGCCGTTGATCGCCTCAATGAATCCATTGGTCTGGCGTGTCTGCGCCCACGCGATGATGCCGTCGAAATGACGACGGATCATGCGCGCGACGTCCTTCATGGGCTCGACCTTGGAACGCATGACGTTGCCGCACCACCGGCGCAGCATTTTGGAGACGACGTGGATCTGTTTGCGATCGAGAATCTCGCGCAGTTGCTCGCGGTACATCCACGCTCGGGCCGTGCGGTTGGTGGCGTACTGGCTGATCAGCGCCTCGAGATCGGTCAGTTGCGCGAGATCGAGTTTCTCGGCATCCTTGAGCAGCGACCAGCGCATGCCCTTCAGCGAGGGATCGGTTTTCTGCTGCGCGCGGCGCACACCATCAAGCGCTTTGGACGCATGCGCCACGACATGAAACTTGTCGAAGGTCACACGCGCGTCGGGCAGGTGTTCGTCCACGCCCTTGATGAAGGCAGCCGACATGTCGATGCTGACCGATTCGATCTGTGCAGGCGTGGCATTATGTTCCTCCAGGTGCCGGGCAAAGCGTTCGACAACGCCGGCATCCTTGCCTGGCGTGACGAAGACCACGCGCCTTGCGTCCATGTCGGCGACCAGCGAGATATAGTCCTGCCCACGTCGGGCCGACGTTTCGTCAATGGCCACCGCGGTAACTTCGGACAGGTCGGTCGCGGCCACGGCCAGGTCCACGTAACGGTCACAGATGGCCTTCACCCGATGCCACGACAGGTTCACCACGCGGGCCACCGCGGCAAATGTCATCTCCCGGCACAGCGTCAGCACGAGCGCTTCAAACAGCAGCGTGAAGCCGTCCAGCTTGCCTATCCAGTCGGGTTCGACCAGGCGCACCGAGCCGTCCGGCAGACGCACCCGCGGCACCCGAACCTCCAGATAGCACTCGTGCTGAAAGAAGTTGAGGTGGCGCAGCCGCTTGATCTGGGTGTCGTGAGCCGGATGCTCGCCCGCGACGCCGGGATAGGGAAAGCGCGTACCCGCGACAAAGTCCACGGCAATGGTCAGTTCACGCCGCGCGGCATCGAAATCGACGCCTTGCACGTACCACGGGGCCTTGATTCCCAAGGCGGCTTCAAACAGTTGGGTCTGGTTCATCGGTTCACGTTGTCTTGCAGGGCTGGTTGCCGCATTCTGCCGCAACCAGCCCTGTCCCAGCTTACTTCTTCAACGCGCGTCAAGTATTCGCTTCGCCGGGCTGACGCCCGTACTTGACCCGCCAAACCAGCCACTCGGAATTTGAAATAGGCAGATATTGATGAACGACGCGACAATGTTTGATGGAATTGACGAGCTTTTTCAGTTCGGCACTTTGCTCCCGCTCTGGACTTTCAAGCCGAGGCCAGAGCAGACCTCTGGTTTGCCCGACAGCACTCCGGTGCTGACTTGCGCGCTGACGAACAAGGAGGCTGACTGTCTAGAGACTGAGCATTCTGATTCATATATCACTTTCGAGTGGGTCGAGACTGATGACTTTATTAGCTTGAACATCTGTCTGTATCTTGGCTACACGCGGGTGTACTGGGTCGTTGATATAAGCGACCCTGAAGTTTATGAGGCAATCGAGTTGTGGAAACGCGCTGGCAAGGTTCCTATTGCGTTTTTCGCCCGCGACGGTGAGGTCCGGCGTCAGCTTTATCACGTTGCACGGATGCCACCATTTAATCCGGAGGTTGGCACGTACTGGTCTGACCCGTGCCATGAACCGACCGCGCGCCGATGGGAGGCGATGACCGTATTGCTCAACGCATGGCTCCGATTGCCCTACATAACCGAAGTTATCGTCGGTACGCCGCTGCGGCACGCTCTCGGGAATGTTCTGCTGACGAAGCGCTGGGAACGGCTCGCAAACGAAGGTATCGTCGCCAATTCAAGGAAAGCGATGCGCGCGGAAATACCGGATTAGTCTCGCGTGTGTCTTACATCATTTGCGTTTCCGACGATAAGTCACAATCTCCTGGTACGGGCATGTCATGATGAGACGCGCAGGTCGCTGCGTTACCTAACGTTCGGTTTGGCGGATAGGTCTCTGAACAATCAGCCCCTCGGCGAAAGGATGTTGCATACGTTGTAGCGTAGCTCGGCTCGCGTTTGCGGTCGGAAGCTTCGGCGAAATTCGAACTCGCTACGTACGCACCCGCCTTTCTCGTCTCGGAGACCAGACGTAGTATCAGCGAGTAGCAGTTCTTTCGCGCGCTGCAGATTTAGCCCGCACCTTTGCACTCGTCGCATCTTGAGAGGTTTGAGATAAGCGCAGACATTCACGATTTTGGCTCGCTTTCGTACGGTCTGAACTGTGAGAGGTAAGCTGCCGGCACAACCTGAGTAAGCCATACGCCGTTATCCGAGCGGGAGAAGGTGTACCCATCAGCGTGCATCTGCGCGGCATCCACGACCAGTATCAATGGTTGACCGTGGCGGGCGCCTACCCGCGTTGCCGTGTCGACGTCCGTGCTCAGATGGACGGCGTGTCTGGTTCGAGGCGTCAACCCTTCTTCAGCAATACTCGCCCGGTTGCTCCAGGTAGTGCCGTGATAAAGAACCGTCGGCGGCTCCATCTCGGCATATCCAAGGTCTACCTCTACAGAGTGGCCTTGCGCCGCGCGTATTCGCTTGCCATCCAGCGAGAGCGTGAATCGTTGTTTATCGTTCGTGGCAACGACCGCCTCTATGATGTCTCTGGTGATTGTCGGCAGTGTCCTAAGTCGCTTCGATGCACCCGCTTTACGCGCGGTACGTTCGATTGCGCGTATCAGTTCGTCGACAGATACCCATCCTTGGTTGTCGAGACGGACACCAACCATCCGGGATTCGTGACGTAAAATTCTCGAGAGCAGTCTGCTAATCGCGACATCGTCCCCTAGCGAATGCGAATCTTTATTTGTGTTCATAGGAGGCATACGCCTCCACCGGCATCCAGGCCCTGCGGCGAAGCTAGGCTAACGGCGCCCGCAGTGATGAGCAGTCCGTCTGCTTCTCGCAGCCAAGTGGCCACGTTCTCCTGCTCGTCTTGCGAATCGGCCACCTCTGCATCTCCATTAGAGTACGCCAACGGTTAACGGCGCCTGCTCCCAAGCCGCCGTGGCGTTGCGTTCGCTTCAATTCGGTTTCGGCCGCACCGCGCGCCATTGTTCCAGCTCTTTGCTGAGCGCGTCTATTTGCGCTTGCATGCCGTCCGCTCGTTTCAGCAGCTGTCCGACTTCATACCAGTAGGCATATCCTAAGTCCCCGTCCTCCAAGCCCAATTCGTGAAGCTTGCGAAGCGCAATCTCGAGGTCAATATGGTTATCCGAGTTCATCTCTTTTTCCGCTGATTTTGAGGCGTCGTGGTCGCGCTGCGTGGCAGGCATGCGCCTAAACAAAACCCCTTCGTTCACGTATCTCCTTTTGATGCGCAGCATGACCAAAGTGAGTACGAACCCGACTGCCGGCACGACCAGAAGTGCGGGCTTATTGAGCGCGAAGGTCAGGAGTTCTTTCATGGCGAGCAGAGTTAAGAAACTGAAGTCTTGTGCCTACGGAAACAGCCTCGCGTATTGTTCCGCGAACCTCACAGCTTCCTCTACTACCGGCTCGACATCTTCGGCTGATAGCCGTTGGAGCGGCGTAGAACCGCCCAGCGAATCAACCGGGGTCGTGAAGAAGTCAAACATGGTCCATGAGTCGATTTCGCCTAGACGGCGTATGACTTTCGCGAAATCGTCGCGGAAAATCATGTGCGAAAGAAAAAACGCTGGATAGTAGGGCTCAGGCCCGAAGTAAACGCGGAACATTCGACTCGAAGCGACATACTTATCCAGCTTCTTTTCGGTGATGCCAGCCGCCGCGCAGAAGTCGGAGGTTCGAAGTACCTTACCCTGAAGCACGAGAGGGTAGCGCTCAGCGTTCGCTTTATTGGCCCCTGGCAAAGGCTCATGTTCGGGAGTCCGCTGCGACGCACGTTTGACGCGCTTGCGAAGATTCTCTTCCTCCTCTCGAAGCGCGGGAAGGTCGATTCCGTACACCGTGGCCACGCCGACGACTTCACAGAGATGATTTTTGAAGATGCGGCCAAGCGCAGCATCAGGGATTTTGAGCAGCGTTTCAGCGACTTTGGGGTCGAACAGGACGGCAGCAATGACAGTGCGACGGATGATGTGTTGCACCCATTCGTCCTTGAGCGATGTTTCGTTCTTCGTAGCACGCATAGTCCGCGGCATGGTCATTCCTTTACTTAAGCTAAAACCTGTTGGCGCAGAGTTGACGACACGCAAATACCAGACGACCCCCGTCCGTTGGCGGCTTGTATAGTCTCCAGACTACGTCTTCCAATCGCTGTGGCATCTCTGCCCCTCGCTTCTTATGACCTGCGCCGCGTATGCAACAGATATGTGGGCACTAGGCATCGTCGTCACTCACAGATTTCGCGAGCATCAGTTCTGTGACATCTTTAACGGCGCCGCCCTGTCCGCGGGTGATGGTGTGAAACCAGATGTCCCAGGTGTCGATAACGCCCCAAAAGAATCCGGGCTCGCCAAGGAGTCGGTAGGTGAGGCCGTCGCTCGTCTGCACGTGCGTCGTTTTCGGGTTGAACGTAACGAGAGCAGAACTTACGCGTCCTTGGTCAACGGAGTCGTAGCCAACAAGACGCTTCAAACCGTCATCGGTCTCGAAGATTCGCCAACGCGAGAGATAGACATCAGGCTCGACCGCGGCGAGGGGTGTCGGTCGACGGGGCATCAGTACCTCCTCAATTACTCTGGCCTCATATAGCGTGAAATAGCCAGCTTGCTCGTAAGCGCCCGGCAATGTCACCTTGAACCGGCGGGTCATGAAAGCGACGATCGTGTCCACCTATTTTTTTAATGGACACGTGTACGCTATGAACGAAAATGAAGTGGGTTCTGAAGTGGTGCAGCCGAGGCGGCGCCGTCGGCACAGCAAGGAGTTCAAGGAGAAGGTGATTCGTGCGGCGATGCAGCCGAATGTGTCAATCGCTGCGGTCGCGCTGCATTACCAGTTGAATGCGAATTTGTTGCGCCGATGGGTGGCTGCACAGGAGGAACAGGACCTCGCACGTGAGGCGCGCCAGTCGATGAGCGTGCCGCCGGCGGAGTTCGTTCCGCTGCAACTGCAGGCGCCGGGCGCGGTGCCCGCTTCGACGGAGATTCAGATCGAGGTGCGCCGGGGAGCGGCGACCGTCATGGTGCGCTGGCCGCTTTGTGCCGCAGCCGATTGCGCCGCCTGGTTGCAAGGGTGGCTGCGATGATCCGCATCGAGGCGATCTGGCTGGCGACGGAGCCCATCGATATGCGCGCCGGCATCGACACGGTCCTGGCGCGTGTGGTCAAGGTGTTCGGCGCGGCACGTCCGCACCACGCCTACCTGTTCGCCAATAAGCATTCGACGCGCATGAAGGTACTGGTGTACGACGGGTTCGGTATCTGGTTGGCTGCGCGTCGCCTGAACAAGGGGCGGTTCATCTGGACGAATGGGGACCAGGCGATCGCCACCGCGCTCAATCCCGAGCAGTTGCGAGCGCTCGTGACCGGACTACCGTGGCAGACGCTCACACACGATCACGCGATTACGGTCGTGTAATACCCCCAAAGACGTAAACTGGCTTGCTTGCCGCAGCGGGTTGGGTTCTGGCAGACTGGCCCCATGAACCTGCCCGCCAACCTCGACGCTCTGAGCCCCGACGAACTGCGCACACTGGCTGCGCAGTTGATGGCTCAGGTCGGCGAGAACGAGCGGGAACTGCGCTACCGTAAGACGCGCATCGACCAGCTCACACACGAGATTGCCGTGCTCAGGCGTCTGCATTTCGGCAAGCGCAGCGAGCAGCTCAACGCCGAGCAACTGAGTCTGCTCAATGAGGCGATCGATGCCGATCTGGCAGCACTCGAAATCGAACTTGAGCAGTTGCAGCCGGATACACCACCGGATAAGCAACGACAGAAGCCCAGGCGCACACCGCTGCCTCCGCACTTGCCGCGCACCGACATCCACCATGAACCCGACGACAAGACGTGCTCCTGCGGTTGCCAGCGAGTGCGTATCGGCGAGGACGTCAGCGAGAAGCTGGACTATACGCCGGGCGTGTTCACGGTCGAGCGGCACATTCGCGGCAAGTGGGCCTGCAAGGCGTGCGAAACGCTGATTCAGGCGCCTGTTCCGCCTCATGTGATCGACAAGGGCATCCCTACCGCCGGCTTGCTCGCGCAAGTGCTGGTCGCCAAATACGGCGATCACTTGCCGCTGTACCGTCAGGAACGCATCTTCGAACGCGCGGGTCTTGCAATTCCCCAATCAACGCTTGGCGAGTGGGTTGGCGTTTGCGGCGTGCGGTTGCAGCCGCTAGTCGACGCGCTGCGCGACGAGCTTCTGCAACAGGGTGTGCTGCACGCCGATGAGACGCCGGTGCAAATGCTGGTTCCCGGTAAAGGAAAAACGCAACGCGCCTATGTATGGGCGTATGCCACCACGCAGTTCGCCGACGTGCGCGCAGTGGTCTATGAATTCGCGGATAGCCGTGCTGGCGAACATGCTCGCACGTTCCTCGGCAAATGGCGTGGCAAGCTGGTGTGTGATGATTACAGCGCCTATAAAGCCGGATTCGAGCTGGGCATCACTGAAATCGGCTGCGCGGCACATGCCAGGAGGAAGTTCTTCGAACTGTACGCCAACCACAAGAGCCAGATCGCGGAACAGGCCCTGAAATACTTCGTCGCGCTATACGACGTCGAGCGCGACGTTGCAGACCTGAAGCCCGATCGAAGATGTATCGAGCGCCAAGAGCGAGCGCGACCCATTGCCGATGCATTGCATGCCTGGATGACCGGTCAGCGCAAACTGGTCTCCGAGGGATCGGCGATCGCCAGGGCACTCGACTACAGCCTCAAGCGATGGGACGCGCTTACACGCTACCTGGTCGATGGGCATGTGCCCATCGACAACAACTGGCTGGAAAATCAGATTCGTCCATGGGCCCTGGGAAGGGCGAACTGGCTCTTCGCGGGCTCTTTGCGTGCGGGCCAACGTGCAGCCGCGATTATGAGCCTGATTCGATCAGCGCAGCTCAACGGCCATGATCCATACGTCTACCTGAAAGACGTACTGAATCGCTTGCCAACGCATCGCGCCGACCACATCGCTCAGCTACTGCCTCATCGCTGGGCGCCGATCACCGCCTGATCGCTGTAGGCACTCCCCAGGGTGCCATTGCCGGGCGCTTACGCTTGCTCCACATAAACAGCCCATCCGCAAGTTACGCGGTAGGTCAAGTGCGTTCACATCAAATACCAAATAGCCGATATTCGACTATAGTCGATTTTGGACTATTTCAAACGTGACCGCAAGCTGTCGCCGTTCTGACATCTTGGCCCTCTCGTGCAAAAGTCCATATACACCGAGCATTACGGTCTTCTCTTGTCCACGCTGCGGGAAGCGAGGAAGACAGCCGGATTGTCACAAGTCGAATTGGGGAGAAGGTTGGACCTTACCCAGTCAATCATTGGAAAATGCGAGCGTGGCGAACGGCGGCTCGACGTCATCGAGCTCAGAGAATGGTGTGGTGCGATTGGCGTTACGCTCAGCGAGTTAGTAAGTGACCTTGAGGCAGCCATTTTGCATTTCGAAGCCGTCAAGGCGAACGCGCGAAAAACTGCGAGCAAGACCGCACGGAGGACCGGGAAAAAAACGATACAAAAGCCAGCGCGAAAAACTTTGCGAAAAAACCGCGCGTAAGGTGGTCAAAAGCCGCCTGTGCCGCTTCCCCGTGTGCACAACTTCGCTGCCCACACCACGAGGGTGTGGACAGCCGCCTAACGGCGGTTCCGAAGTTGCACACACTTGAGGCTGACGCGCCGGCTACGCCGGCTTGCCCAAACTTAAATTACAAATCCATTGAAAAACCAGAGTCGACTTGCGATAGCCCGTAGGTTCTGCGTGGGAAGTGCAGAAAGCCAATCTGGTCGCGGCGTTGATGGTAACAAGTCGATGTAGGAAGAACAGGCGATGTGCGGCCTGATGGATGCGACTGGCTCGCCAGACGGCACGCCGACGCTCGTCGGCGAATCGGTGTCCGACGTCGTGAGCGGCCTGTTCGCTTCGTGGGGGGTGCTGGCCGCGTTGCTGTCGCGCGAGAAGACGGGCAAGGGCACGCACGTCGATGTGTCGATGTTCGATGCCACGCTGAGCCTGAGCGCCACACTGGTCGCGCGCTTTGCGGCGACGGGCATCGCGCCGCAGCGAGTGGGCAACCGCCACCCTTCGTCTGGGCCATTCGGTGCGTATCGCGCAGCTGATGGTTTTTTCGTCGTGGCAGTACTGAACAACAAACTGTTCGAAACGTTTGCGCACGCGATCGGGCAGCCGCATCTCGCATCTGATTCGCGCTACGTGTCCGACGAATCGCGCTGCCGCTTCGAAGCGGAGTTGCGCGCCAGCATCGAAGCGTGGTCGGCCGAGTGCACCGTCGACGAGGTCAACCGCGTTCTGGGCGCAGCCGGCATTCCGGTTGCGCCGATCCGCAACGTGCAGCAGGCGCTCGAAAGCGATCACGCAGCGTTTCGTGGCTTGTTGACCGATGTGCCGCACAACGATGGTCGCTCGATGCGACTGCCGTCACAGCCGGTGAAGTTCTCGGCGTACGACACGAACCGCGTCACGTCCGCGCCTGCACTCGGCGAGCACACGGAGCCGGTATTGAAGGCGTTGGGCCTCACCGCGGGGCGGATAGGCGAACTGCGCGCGAGCGGCGCACTGGGCTGTGACGTGAACGCGGGGGTAACTGCCGCCACAAGAGAAGGCGGACTGACGGAGGAGAAACATCATGCTTAAGCGGATGGGCGTCGAGCAGAACGACATGGAGATCGCGGATGCCATCGAAGGCTTCGCTCAAAGCGAGCTGGCGCCGCAAGCCGCGCAGGTGGACCGGGACGAGATTCCGACGACACGTTATGTGAAGCAGCTTGCCGAACTCGGCGTGATGGGGATGAACCTGCCTGAGCGGTGGGGCGGAATCGGTGCGTCGCCGGTCGCGGTCATTCTGTCGCTGGTGGAAATCGCGAAGGCTTGCGCGGCCACGTCGTCGATGATCGGTGCACACTATCTGGCGACCGATTCGATCCTGATCGGCGGCGATGACAGCCTGCGCGACCGTTACCTTCCCGAAGCGGCTGCTGGCACGAAGCTCGGTGCCTTCGCGCTGACCGAACCGCGTGCAGGCTCGAATCCCGCCGATATGGCGACGCGCGCCACCGTCGAAGGCGAGGGCTACCGCATTCGCGGCGTGAAGCATTTCATTTCGAATGCGGATGCGGCGGACTTCATCGTGGTGTACGCGAAGACCGATCCGGAGGCGGGTGCGCGCGGCATCAGTGCGTTCGTCGTCGATCGTCATACAGAGGGCGTCGCTGTGTCGCCGGCCGAGAAGCTGATGGGTATTCGCGGCGCGCCGGCGCACGAAGTCGCGCTCGACTGTTTCGTGCCGGATGCCAACCGTGTTGGTGCTGATGGCACGGGCTTTCGCACAGCGATGAAGGTGTTCGATAACAGCCGGCTCGATGTCGCGGCAACGAGTCTCGGTATCGCAGAAGCGGCGCTCGCGGGCGCGGTCGAATGGGCGAAGCAGCGTCAGGTGGGCGGCGAGCCGATCGCACGCAAGCAGGGTCTGCAATGGATGTTCGCCGATATGAAGACTCGACTGGAGGCCGCGTGGCTTCTCACGCTGCAGGCGGCTGTCCGGCGCGCGGCTGACGAGCCGTTCACGGATGCGGCGTCGATGGCGAAGCTGTATGCATCTGAGACCGTCGCGTTCGTCACCGATACCGCCTTGCAGATCCTTGGCGGCTACGGCTTTACACGCGAGATGCCGCTTGAGCGGCTGGTGCGCGATGCGCGTATTCTGCGCATCTACGAAGGATCGTCGGAAATCCAGCGCACGGTGATCGCGCGCTCGGTGCTTGTGTGAGCTGTCGGGAAAGAGGGCGTCCTCGAGGCGTTGTCCGCGTTCCTGCTGTTCCTGCTTGCGTTCTTTACCCCGTGGAGCGCGCACACTGGACGCCGGAACGGCGGGCGAGACAGGCCGAAGCGATCCGGCGCTGGAAACCGTGGGAATGCTCAACGGGGCCAGTAAGGGACGCGGGCAAAGCGGTCGTGTCCGGTAATGCGACGAAGCATGGCATGTGTTCGGCGCACTGGCGGGATGAATTGCGACGCCTGAATGCTCTGTTGCGTGAATGCAAAAGGCGGCTGCAGCGCTAGTTCTCGCGGCACGACGGCGAGGTTTGTAACGAGTGGTTAAACCGGGGGGTAACTTGCAGACACAGCCAGTCGAACCCGGATGAGTGCGCCGCCCGTCGTCCGGTCTGATTGTCTATCAAAGAATCAGACGCGCTCGCTCGTTGCAAAAAACGGCTGACCATCGTTGACATTTTTCAGAACGATCCCATCGAATTCGGACCCCTAATTCATTTAGAGTAATGCTGAGGTCGTGAGCCCGGCGCGGGCAAGTGACCCCATCGGCGCAGTTTTTTATACGGGACACTTAGGACTTGATAGCAGGCATTGATCTTTTCCATTCAGGGGGCTTGAAAATGTCGGAACAGCAGAAGAACGAAACGACGTATCTGTTTGCCACCATCGGCGTACATGCCGGGCGCGGCGGCTGGATCAGCAGCGTCACGACCGGCGCAGAGTACAAGGGGCTGGCGCTGGCCCGCGTTGGCGATACCGTTACCTATGACGACGGGAGAAAGGCGACCATTCTCGACGGCGCTGGTTCTGCGGCAATGTGGGAAGACAAGCCGCTCGCGCTGGTTGGCTCGCGTTTGAGCAATGGCGACACGATCACGGCAACCTTGCAGGATCGGTGGGGCATCACGGTTCGCGACGGCGAACCCATCCCCGGCCTGTTCGACGCGGACTGGACGCATGTCCGAGAAAGGCCGCGTCGTCGTACTTGACGACGATCACGTGTTGTGTCCGTGTGGGACAAACAGGGTGATCGTCGTCAGCGATCCCGGCGTATGGGTCCGCACAAGCGACGGCGGCTCTGGCAGCGCGATCAGGGCTAGCGCAGTGTCAGCGCGTTCGGAAGACGACACGAAGCCCGTTTTACAAGCTATTGAGGAACAACATACTCGTGTGTTTTTTGTGTGGGATAGCGTTACTGGTGAAGCTCTAGCCAACCGGGATTACGTGGTCGATGTTGGAGGCGTGAGGCAACGTGGCAAAACGGATGGGGAGGGGTACGCGAAGATCACGACTAACGGCGAGCAGCCCGTCAACATTCACGTCATCTTTTCGTCACCAAGGCGCTCCCTGAAGCCCCGTCCAGGAAACTAGCCGTGACAGCAGACTACGACATTGAGCATTGGACGTCGGCCTGTACAATGGTCGGCAATAGCAAAGATAACGCCATCGGAATCAAAGTTGACAATCGGGCGGCGACGCGGCAGGCGATTATCAACCGAGTACGTCAAAGCGGCATGAACTTCGTGGAACGGTCAAATTGGGCCGCGCACAAAAACCGCCCGGCTCGGATGCATGACGACTGGGATTACAGCAAGATCGCTATCCACCATGCCGGGCGCAGCTTCACGTGTGGGCCAGCCGCGCTTCAATTGCAGGATATTCAGGACATGCAGATGGGGCGAAACTCTGCCGCAAGCGACGATATCGGCTATCACTACGCACTCGACTGTGTCGGAAATGTCTTTGAGGCTCGGGATATCCGGTTCAAGGGCGAAAACGTGCACAACTACAACACGGGGGTAATCGGCATCGTTTTGTTGGAGAACTTGACGGACCGCGGTGAGGGGGACGATGGCGTCGCGAGGGTCACAAAACTCCTTAACATCATCGGCCTTAAACAAAAGCCACAAGTCCCCGAAAAACAGAAGGCATCGATTGTGAGCAAGATCGACTGCTTCCCCGTTTGCCAAGGTCGACGATGAATGGCGGCGACTCGATTTCGCAAGGGAACCGATTGTTCTTCCGAGTACGCATAGTGCGGCTTAGTCTAACGCATCATTAGGGCGGACTTGCGCGTCATCGTTACGCCTGCGGACAGGCATGCCTTGCCCATGCTTCCATAAGTGGGCGGCGCTGCTCCAGCAAATCGGTGCGGTGATAGGCCGCTTCAACCTTGTTCGGCACCGTATGCGCGAGCTTAGCCTTGGACGACGCGACGGCGCGGGCGGTAACGCTGCTGCGTCGCCCAACGCGCTTAAATATGGCGTGTATTTGTGGTGTACTGGCGCGACGAGCAGCGGCGCGTGAATTACGTGCTGCGCGAGTTATGGAACCTGAGATGGAACGGGAGAATCTTCCGCCTCAAAGCAGACATGCGACCGAATGACAGCGGTGCGAACCCGCAGCAACCTGAATAAGTTCGCACCCGCGCCACCCTTAAAGCCCTGACACGCAAGGCAACAAACGTCCCGCGCAGGTTCCGTGGGTTCGCCTCGACAGCGCAGGTTAGCCATTTCGTGAAGCCGCGTTTATGCGGCGAGGCGGCAATCTCCCTCCCCCCAAAAAATCCCGCCGGGCGCTTTTTTCCGTCTCGACGCACCGAGCACGAACAGGGGTTTCTTTTAAGGGACAAACCTGTTGCAAAATGCCAGGCATGCCAACCGGTTCGGAGAAACTCCATGGCAACGGGAAGGTGGGACAGCGATTTCAGCGCTTTGCCATCCGTATAGGTGCCTGGTTTCGATCCGCGTTCGCATGGCTGTGGACCAACGCCGACCCGGTGTCGAAATGGGCAATTACGCTCGGGACTATCGCGGCGATCAGCGGGGCGACATTTGCTTACTACCAGTTCAAAATCGCTGGCGGCTCAGACTGGGCGGTCAATTTATCGCTGTCTACAGAGGTCGTTCCGTATCAGGACAATCTCGGTTTGCTTGTGGTGCATGTACGGTCGACGAACGCGCGCGCCAGCGAGGTCGATGTCGAGCCTCCTGCTGACAGCTTTAAGCTGACGGTGAAGCTGGTCCCGGACGGCTTGGCGTCCGGCAACGTCATTAATCCCGACGACGATTCCGACGCGCACCACCTAATACCGCCGATAGACCTACTTCCGAAAGAGGGCTATGTATTCGCCCCAGGCGCCGACTTTGAGGATGTCAGGGGCATCGTGGTGCCGTTGGGAAGCAAGATGTCGATTACGGCGAAACTGATCCACGACGGCGATGACGTTTCCGCAAGTAGTTTTCTGACGGTGGAACCCCCTGCGAGTGCGCCGGTATCCGTCCGCCTCCTTCCTTGAGGCCGAGAATGAGCAAAAGGAGTTCAATCTTCCAGCCAAAAAAGGAGGCCCGCCATCGTCGCGGGTTTTTTCATGCCAATGCAGCGCGCTGGAAAATTGGCAGGCAGCGTTTGGCGCGGAAGCAATGGTTACCACCGAATGGCGTTGATCGAAATTGCCTACACAGTGCCTACACGGACTCCAGAAAGCAAAAAGCCCAGTCGCAGTGACTGGGCTAAGTGCTTGAATCTTGTTGGTGCCGGAAAGAGGAATCGAACCCCCGACCTTCGCATTACGAATGCGCTGCTCTACCGTCTGAGCTATTCCGGCAACCGGAGAAACGAAATTATAGGGACTACATTGCCGCTTTGACAAGCCCCTCGGTCAACTTTTTGTTTCGAGGTGGTAGCGGGTCACGCGATCGACCTCGTTCTTCGAACCGAGGAACACCGCGACACGTTCGTGCAGGCTCTTCGGCCTGACGTCGAGAATACGCTTCTCGCCGTTGGTCGCAGCGCCCCCAGCCTGTTCGACGATGAAGGCCATCGGATTCGCTTCGTACATCAAACGCAGCTTGCCTGGCTTGTCCGGCGTGCGCTTGTCGGCCGGGTACATGAAGATCCCGCCGCGGTTCAGGATACGGTGCACGTCAGCCACCATCGACGCGATCCAGCGCATATTGAAGTCCTGCTGGCGCGGGCCGTCCTTGCCGGCATTCAGTTCGCTCACGTACTGCTGGACCGGCGGATACCAGTGCCGCGCATTCGACGCGTTGATGGCGTACTCGCGCGTTTCCACAGGAATGCGCAGGTCGCTTTGCGTGAGCACCCACGAGCCGAGTTCGCGGTCGAGCGTGAAACAGTTCACGCCATTGCCGGTGGTCAGCACGAGCACCGTTTGCGGACCGTACACCGCGTAGCCCGCCGCGACCTGCTGCGTGCCGGGTTGCAGGAAGGACTGT
This sequence comes from Paraburkholderia sp. BL10I2N1, assembly GCF_004361815.1. Classification (NCBI taxonomy): domain Bacteria; kingdom Pseudomonadati; phylum Pseudomonadota; class Betaproteobacteria; order Burkholderiales; family Burkholderiaceae; genus Paraburkholderia; species Paraburkholderia sp. BL10I2N1. The sequence goes on from NZ_SNWA01000001.1 coordinate 2,315,687, forward strand.
TCGGTCGGCTGCTGGCCGTCCGGGCAGCGCAGCACTGAGAAGATCGTGCCGATCGACACATTCACGTCGATGTTCGACGAGCCATCGAGCGGATCGAACACCAGCAGGTATTCGCCCTTCGGATAGTTGCTCGGAATCGGGAAGAACGTTTCCATCTCTTCCGACGCCATTGCGGCGAGGTTGCCACCCCATTCGTTTGCGTCGAGCAGGATTTCGTTCGACAGGATGTCGAGGTTCTTCTGCACTTCGCCCTGCACGTTCTCGCTGCCAGCGGTGCCGAGCGCCTCGCCAAGCGCGCCCTTGCTGACGTGGTAACTGATCGACTTGCACGCCCGCGCAACGACCTCGATCAACAGACGCAGATCGGCAGGCAGATTGTTGTTCTCGCGTTGCTGCTCGATCAGGTACTTCGTAAGAGTGGTACGACGTTGCAAAGACATTGCTGTACTCCGGAAAAGGCGTAGGAATGCCCCGATTTTACCTGCTCGCCCCTGTCGGCTTTGTGGTTTTCAAATGACAGCGCGATTTTGCTTCACAGCAGTTCGATCTGCGGCAGGTTCAGCAGGCTGGTTTCGCGCATGATCGACACGAAATCGGCGGCATATGGGCGCGCGGAGAACGCGGGCAAGGTCGCCGCATACAGTTCGCCTGCGAGCGGCGCGCCGTCGGCCGCGTGCACCGGGCGTGGCGTCACGTAGCGTTTGTCGAGCCAGGTCGCGACGGCCCACAGCGGCAGCGCAGCCACGCCGCGCCGGCTCGCAACCAGTTGCAGGATCGCGACCGTCAGTTCGGAAGTGCGCCGCTTCGGCTCGATTCCCGCGGGCTTCAGTACCTGGCGGACGATGTCGAGCATATCGTCGGGCACGGGGTAGGTGATCAGCGTCTCGTCGCGGAAATCGTCGGCTTCGAGCGCGGGTTTGTGCGCGAGCGGGTGATCGTTGGCGACGAGCCCGACGATCTGGAAACGGAATAACGGATGATGGTCGACGGCTTCGTCAGGGTCGGCCTCCGCCACGATCGCCAGATCCGCGCGGTCCTGATGCAGCAGGCCGATCGGGTCCGCATGGAAGCCGGACACGATATCGAGTTCGATCTCGGGCCACCGCTGGCGAAAGGCGTCCATGGCGGGCATCAGCCAGTCGAAGCACGTATGACATTCCACGGCGATCCGCAATGTCCCGCCCGTGCCCTGCGCAAGCCGCGCGACGTCGCGTTCGGCTTCTTCGATCGCCGGCACGACGCCTTCCGCGAGCGCCAGCAGCCGCTTGCCACCTGGCGTGAACGCGAGCGGCGCCGATTTGCGCACGAAAAGCGGCATGCCGAAATGCGTTTCGAGCGCCTTCAACTGGTGCGATAGCGCGGACTGCGTCAGACACAGAAACTGCGCGGCGCGCGACAGGTTGCCGGTGTCGCGCAGCGCGATCAGCGTCTGCAGATGCCTGAGTTCCAGAGGCGAACGGATCATGACGGGCCGCCAGATTAGCATGATGTTGAAAAAAATTAATGATAAACCAGAAAAACTTTCGTTTGAATAATATTCAGGCGAATTCGATACTGGCGCTCATCCACTGACTTCTGCGAACGAACCATTCGACACGGCCATGAGCACCGCACACATTCTGGGTTTCCCGCGCATCGGCGCGCATCGTGAACTGAAATTCGCCCTGGAGCGCTACTGGCGCGAAGGCCCGACCGCGGACGGCGAACGTGCGTTGCGCGAAACCGGCCGCGCGCTGCGTGCCGCGCACTGGCGCGCACAACGTGAAGCCGGGTTGACGTTCGTCACCGTCGGCGATTTCGCATGGTACGACCATGTGCTGACCACGCTTGCGCACGTCGGCGCCCTGCCGCAGCGCTTCGGTTTCGACGCGGCCGAATTGACGCTCGCGCAGTATTTCACGATGGCGCGCGGCACGGCAACGCAGCCAGCGATGGAAATGACCAAGTGGTTCGATACGAACTATCACTACCTTGTCCCAGAGTATTCGGCGTCGACGTGCTTCGGCGCGGGCGTGTCATGGCTCTTCGACGAGGTGAGGGAGGCGCAGGCCGCTGGCCATCACGCGAAGGTGGCGCTGGTGGGACCGTTGACGCTGTTATGGATCGGCAAGGAGCGCGACGGCCTCGCTGACCGGCTCGCGCTGCTGCCGGCGCTGTTGCCGGCCTATCAGGCGCTGCTTGCGCGGCTGCGGGAGCAGGGCGTCGACTGGGTGCAGATTGACGAGCCAATCTTCGCGCTCGATCTGCCTGACGCATGGCGCGACGCCGCTCCGGCCGCGTATGACGCGCTGGTGCCGCACGCGCCGAAGCTGCTGCTCACGACGTATTTCGACGACGTCAGCGAACACGCCACGCTGCTGAAATCGCTGCCGGTGGCCGGGGTGCATATCGACCTGGTGCGCGCGCCGTCGCAGCTCGACGCGTTCCTCGACGCGTTTCCCGCTGACAAGGTGTTGTCGTGCGGGATCGTCGATGGCCGCAACGTGTGGCGCAACGATCTGGACGCATCGCTGGCACGACTGACGGCGGCGCATCAGCAACTGGGCCCGAGGCTCTGGCTGGGGACGAGTTGCTCGCTGCTGCACACGCCGGTCGACCTCGCGAATGAAGCGAAGCTCGACGCCGAACTGCGCGCATGGCTCGCGTTTGCTGTGCAAAAGGTGCGCGAAGTGGCGCTGCTGCGGGATGCATTGACGCTCGGCCGCGCGTCGGTAGCCGCTGAGTTCGATGATGCCCGTGCTGCCTGCGCGAGCCGACGCACGTCGCTGCGCATCCACAATCCGCTCGTGAAGCGCCGCGTAGAAGCGGTGAGCGACGCCGATGCGACGCGTCGCTCGCCGTACGCGACACGCGCGGCAACCCAGCGCGCGCGCTTCAATCTGCCGCTTCTGCCGACCACGACGATCGGTTCGTTCCCGCAGACGGCGGAGATTCGAGCGGCGCGCGCCGCTCACCGGCAAGGCGGGTTGAGCCATCTGGACTACCTCGAAGCGATGCGCGCGCATGTCCGTTTCGCTGTCGGCCAGCAGCTCGCGTATGGTCTCGACGTACTGGTGCATGGCGAGGCCGAGCGCAACGACATGGTCGAATATTTCGGCGAGCTTTTATGGGGCTTCGCGATCACAGAGAGCGGCTGGGTTCAGAGCTATGGTTCGCGCTGCGTGAAGCCGCCATTGATCTACGGTGACGTGTACATGCCGGAGCCGATGACGCTCGGTTGGGCGACCTACGCACAGTCGCTCACCGACAAGCCGGTGAAAGGCATGCTGACCGGCCCGGTGACGATGCTGCAGTGGTCATTCGTGCGTGACGACCAGCCGCATGCGCAGACCGCCTTGCAGATCGCGCTGGCGCTGCGGCAGGAAACGCTTGCGCTCGAAGCGGCGCAGATCGGCATGATCCAGGTGGACGAACCGGCGCTGCGCGAAGGCTTGCCGCTGAAGGCGCGCGACCGCGCACATTACCTGGACTGGGCCGTTCGCGCATTCAAGGTGGCCGTATCGGGCGTCGAGGACGATACGCAGATTCACACTCATATGTGCTATTCGGAATTCGGCGACATCCTGTCTTCGATCGCCGCGCTCGATGCCGACGTGATCTCCATCGAGACGACCCGCTCGAACATGGAACTGCTCGCGGCGTTCGAGACCTTCGAGTATCCGAATGAGATCGGCCCCGGCGTCTATGACATTCATTCCCCCCGCGTGCCGGGCGCCGATGAAATGGCCGCGCTGATCGGTCTCGCGCTGGAGCGGATTCCTGCGGAGCGGCTGTGGGTGAATCCGGACTGCGGTCTGAAGACGCGCGACTGGCAGCAGGTAGGGCCAGCGCTCACGTCGATGGTCGAGGCAGCGAAGAAAGCGCGCGCAGCTCTCGCGCTGAAGTTCAGGGCCTGCGTCGCGGCTTGACGGAGAGGGCGCGGTCGATCGCGGCCGCCGCGAGGGCGGCCGCGCGCGTGCGGCTGCGCGGCGGCCGGGGCTATCCATCCAGATGGACGAAAAAAAACCGGCAACGCGCGCCGGTTTTTCATGTGCCCGGGAAAAACAGCCCGTCAGGCCAGCGCCTTCTCCACAATCTCACGCACATCGCGCGATTTCGCCTGTGCCGCGACCGCTTCCAGCGCGGAGCGCATGCCGTCGCGCAAGGCCGGCGTGAAGCGGCGCCACAGTTCCAGCGACCGCGCGAGGCGCGCCGCGACCTGCGGATTGATCGCGTCGAGGGCGATCACTTGCTCGGCCCAGAACCGGTATCCCGAGCCGTCTTCGGCGTGGAACTGCGCCGGGTTCGCCGCGCAGAAGCTGAAGATCAGCGAGCGCGCGCGATTCGGATTCTTCAGGTTGAACGCCGGATGCGTCATCAGCCCGCGCACGATATCGATCACCGGGCGCTGCGCGCTGCCGCGCTGCGTGGCCTGCAGCGCGAACCATTTGTCGATGACGAGCGGTTCCTTCTCGAAGCGTCGATAGAAGTCTTCGAGCGCCGCCTGCGCGAGCGCGCCACCGCCTGCCGCGGAGGCCGTCAGCAGCGCTGCCAGCGCCGCCGACCGGTCGGTCATGTTGTCGGCTGCGTCGTATTGGGCGTTGGCGAGGCGCACGGCATCGTCGGGACTGTCCAGCTCGGCGAGATAGGACAGCGCGAGATTTTTCAGCGCGCGATGACCGGCGGCGTCCGGCGTCGCTTCATACGTGCCGGGTGTCTGGTGTTTGTCGTAGATCGCAAGCCATTCGCGGTGCAACGCGCTGGCGAGGCGCTTGCGGACGAACTGTCGTGCGCTGTGAACTGCAGCCGGATTCGATTCGGCCATCTGCTCGGCGAGATACGCCTCCGACGGCAGCATCAGCGCAAGTTCGCGGAACGCCGGCGACAGCGATTCGTCCGTCAGCACGCGCGAGAAGGCAGCGACCACCGCATCGTCGAGTTGCAGTGCAGCGCCCGTCGCCGCACGCGACGCGAGCGTCATCAGTTCGCGGGTCGCCAGGCGTTGACCGGCTTCCCAACGGTTGAACGGATCGCTGTCGTGCGCGAGCAGGAAGGCGAGCTCGTCGTTCGTATAGTCGTACTCGACGATCACCGGCGCCGAGAAATTGCGCAGCAGCGATGGCAGCGGCCGTTCCGCGACGTCGACGAACGTGAAGGTCTGTTCGGTCTGGGTGAACTCGAGCACGCGCGTCATGCCCTGCGCCGCCGCGGCTTCACCTTCAAGGCGAAGCGGCAGGTCCGTGCCGTCGTGGCCAATCAGGCCGATCGCGAACGGAATCAGGAGCGGCCCCTTTTGCGTTTCCCGCGCGGTGGGCGAACCTTCGCCGTAACCCTGCGTGAGCGTCACGCTATAGCTGCGCTGTGCGGGGTCCCAGGCGGTTTTCACTGTCACGCGGGGCGTGCCGGCCTGGCTGTACCAGCGCTCGAACTGCGCGAGGTCGCGGCCGTTTGCATCGGCGAGCGCGTTGCGGAAGTCGTCGCAGGTCACCGCCTGGCCATCGTGACGCTTGAAGTACAGATCCATGCCGCGCCGGAACCCGTCGCGGCCGAACAGCATCTGGTACATCCGCACGACTTCCGAGCCTTTCTCATAGACCGTCATCGTGTAGAAGTTGTTGATCTCGACGTAGCTTTCGGGGCGGACCGGGTGCGCCATCGGGCCTGCGTCTTCGGCGAACTGCATCTGGCGCAGCACGCGCACGTCCTCGATGCGCTTGGTCGCGCGGGCGGCTTCATCGCTGCCGTTGAGCTGGCCACCGGCCATGTCGGCTGAAAACTCCTGATCGCGGAATACTGTCAGGCCTTCTTTCAGGCTCAGCTGGAACCAGTCGCGGCAGGTCACGCGATTGCCGGTCCAGTTGTGGAAATACTCGTGGCCGACCACCGCCTCGATGTTCGCGAAGTCGTTATCGGTCGCCGTTTCGGGGTTCGCCAGCACGTACTTCGTGTTGAAGATGTTGAGCCCCTTGTTCTCCATCGCGCCCATGTTGAAGTCGCTGACCGCGACGATCATGAAACGGTCCAGATCGAGTTCGAGCCCGAAGCGTTTCTCATCCCAGCGGATCGAGTGGATCAGCGAATCCATCGCGTGGCGGGTCTTGTCGAGGTCGTGCGGCTCGACCCACACCTGCAGCAGTTTTTCCTTGCCGGAGCCGGTCTTCACACGCTCCTCGAGCGCGACCAGCTTGCCTGCGACCAGCGCGAACAGATAGCTCGGCTTCCTGAACGGGTCTTCCCAGCGTGCAAAGTGGCGGCCGTCGGGCAGCTCGCCTTCCTCGATCAGATTGCCGTTCGAGAGCAGCACCGGATAGGCCGCCTTGTCTGCGGCGAGCGTCACCGTATAGGTGGCCATGACGTCGGGCCGGTCGAGGAAATACGTGATTCGGCGAAAGCCCTCGGCCTCGCACTGCGTAAAGAAATTGCCGCTCGACACATACAGCCCCGACAGCGTCGTGTTCTCCGCCGGATTGCAGACGGAGACGAGCGTCAGTTCGAATGCATCCGGCACATTGTCGAGCGTGAGACCGTGCTCATGCGGATGCGCGGCGGCGTGCGGCGTGCCGTCGATCGTCGCGTTGACGAACTCCATCTGCTCGCCCATCAGTTCCAGATGCGGCGTGCGGGCGGCGTCGGGATTGCGGCGCACGCGCATCGTGCTCCGGACCGTCGTGCGTTCCGGGACGAGGTCGAACTCGAGCGCGACGGTGTCGATCAGGAAGGCGGGCGGTGCGTAGTCGGCGCGGCGGATCACGGCAGGCGTAGCGGTGTCGGACATGGTGGTTTTGGTGTGGAGAGTGCAGGGTGGCCGCCACGCGCGCACGGTGCGCCGGACGAGCCTGTCGGGCCATTGTACAAAGCCTTGCCGCTTCATGCGGGCGAACTTTTTACCGATGGCTCGGGTCAGCGTATTATCAGGCCGCCGTGCCTGGACGCGCGGCCTGGATCAGAAGCTGAAGAAACACAAGGAAGACCATGACGCTCGACCGATGGACCCGTCGCGCCGCGCTGGTACTGGCGGCACTGGCAGGGATGCTTTCCGGCTGTACGACCTACGTGGAGACCCAGGTCACGGCCTTCTCCGACTGGAGCGGCAGCGACACTACCCGCACTTACGCGTTCGAGCGCAGCCCCGACCAGCAGAACAATCTCGAACAGTCGACCTACGAACAGCTCGTCGCACACGAGCTCGCCACCCACGCGTTCCAGCGCGTCAGCCTGTCGGAAGCGCGCTATCTGGTGGCGCTCAGCTACGGGATCCGTAGCGATATGGTGACGGTTTCGCAGCCCGTCTATTACAACCCGTGGCCAGCGCCGTACTACTGGGGGCGTCCAATGATCGATCCGTGGGGACCGTTCGGCCCGTTCCCGGCGGGCTATGTCGATCAGAGCTATCCGGTCTACACGCATGTGCTCGGTATCCGCATCACCCAGCGCGCGACCGGCAAGGAGGTGTACAAGGTGACGGCGCGCAACTCGGGTGCCGAATCGTCGCTGGTGCGCGCCATGCCTTATCTTGCGCGCAGCGCGCTGTCGGGCTTCCCGCTTGGCAACGGCGCCGTGCAGACCGTGAAGCTCCCAGTCGACAGCAACGGAGCAGTGCCTTCGAACGAAGTGGCGGCGTCGCCTGCTTCCGGTGCGCCTGCTTCCGCGCCGAAGGTCGCGCAGTAACTTACGCCGCCATGTTCAGCGAGCAGGATGCGCGGATGAAAAACAGCCGGCCACTTCACGGGCCGGCTTTTTTGTGCGGACAGGATCGGCAAACGATGCCGCTCAAGCGCCCACGCCGAAGAGTGCGAGCGCTCCAAGCACGACGAACATCACTGCGGCGATACCGTGCACGAGCTTGGTCGGCAGCCGGTGGGCGAACCGGTCGCCCAGCAGGATCGCCGGCACGTTGGCGATCATCATGCCGAGCGTCGTTCCTGCAACCACCCAGAAGAAGTCGTGAAAGCGGGCGGCGAGCGCGACCGTGGCGATCTGCGTCTTGTCGCCCATTTCCGCGAGGAAGAACGTCACCACCGTCGCGCCGAACACGCCAAGCCGGCTGCGGTTGGTGTTGGCTTCTTCGTCGTCGAGTTTGTCCGGCACGAGAATCCACAGCCCCATACCGATGAACGAAGCGGCGAGCGCCCAGCGCATGAGAGTCGGTGTGACGAGCGTGCCGAGCCATGCGCCCAGCGCGCCGGCGCCCGCGTGATTGACCAGCGTGGCGACGAGGACCCCGAGAATGATCGGTAGCGGCTTGCGATAGCGGGCAGCGAGGACGAGCGAAAGCAGTTGCGTCTTGTCGCCGATTTCAGCGAGCGCGACAGCGCCGGTCGAGATCAGAAAGGCTTGATGCACGGTGTGATGGTTCCTCGGGCCGGAATATGCACGAGCGACGACCCACTACGCGCCGGGCCCCGTTGCGGCGGTGGTGGATCATCGGTCTCGCCAGGCCAGAGGCTGCGTCTGCCATGGCCTTACAGGCCAAGTCTGTTGACAGGCGCCCCCGCGTGTCACGCGTGTGGCGCAGGCGTTTCGGCTTGCGCGGGCGTGTTGCGGGGCGGCTACTCCCCAATGAGGGGCGGATTATAGCATCGGTGTTTGCACGCACGGCGAAGTGTCCGGGAAGCAAACGTTTTACAGAAAGTAAAGCCGGGCGACTTGCCGAACTGGGTCGACGAATCGAGTGATCCCATTAATGACGGGCTTTTGGAGGTAAGGTACAAAATCGTCTGACCTTCCGTCGCGCGGGCGACACGGATACAGATGGATACGTCTTTTGTGGCTGATTTAATTCAGAATGTTCAGTATGATTCCGGCGATTCCACGGGGGAGTCCGAGTCGAATTAACCCTCATGGCCTTGCCGCCCGGCCCTAAATAATTCCGGGCGAATGCCGTTAATTCGCTGAACACATAACAAGACTGGATCAACCCCCGGTTGGCGTCTACTAGAGCTGGGTTATGCGTCCACGTCGCGCCGTTGGCCGGCGCGTGCGATGAGACGCCCGTAGCCCTGGCAGCTTTCAATCGTGCGAACACCGATATGCCCGATCTGCACTGGACCATTCCGGTTGCTCGCTGGTCTTCCTGGCCTGCCGTCGCAGCCACCGCCCCCGATATTGGCTTTATCGAGCCGATCGTGCGTCGGCGTCTGAGCACGCTGTCGCGGGCGGCGCTCAAGGTCGCGCACGACTGCGTCGGCGATCTGGCTGGCGTGCGTGTCGTATTCGCGTCGCGGCACGGCGAATTGCGCCGTACCACCGACATCCTGCGCACGATCAGCGCGGGCGAGCCCGTTTCGCCGACCGCGTTCAGCCTGTCGGTTCTCAACGCGATGACGGGCGTGTTCAGCATTGCGCGTAGCGACCGGTCAGCTGCCAACGCCATTTCGGCGGGGGCCGAAACAGTCGGTTATGCGATGCTCGAAGCGCACGCCCAATACGCGGCGGATCCCGCCACGCCCGTGCTGATCGTCTACGCCGACGAACCGGCGGATCCAGCCTACGGCACGATCGAAGATGAGGTGCAGGGCGGCGCACTCGCGATCCTGCTGGATGCGGGTCGCGCCGAAGGGCAACTGACGTGTGCACTCACCCGCGCGCCTGCGGCGGACGCTGCGCCCGCCTGCTTTCCGACGCAGAGCCAGGCGCTGGAGCATTGTCTCGACACGCACTCGGCGGCCGCGTGGCAAGGCGCGAGTGCGACCTGGCACTGGAGCTGGCATGATGGCGCGGCTTGATTTCGCATGGCGCCTGTGCGCCACCGGCATGGCCTTCGTGGTGTTCGGCGTGTGCGGCGTGCTGTTTTCGGTGCTCGTGTTCCCGCTCGCCTGGTTGTGGCCGCATCGAGCGTCGCGTCAGCTTGCGGTGACGACGGTCATCCACTGGTTTTTCCGGGCGCTGGTCGCCGTGCTGCGGCGCGGCGGTGTGATGGACCTGAAAGTGCAGGGCGGCGACGCGCTGCGTACGTGCCGTCCTGCGATCATCGTCGCGAATCACCCGACTTATCTCGACGTGATGGTGCTGCTCTCGCTTACGCCACACGCGTGCTGCGTCGTGAAGAACGCGCATTGGAGCAATCCGTGCTTCTACGGCATCGTGCGTGCGGCCGAATATGTGAGCAATGCGGATCCTGTCGAACTCGTCGAAGCCGGTAGCCGGCAGCTCGAAGCCGGCTACACGATGATCATTTTCCCGGAAGGAACCCGCAGCCCCGCGCCGAACCGCCTGCATGCGTTTTCACGCGGCTTCGCGCACATGGCGCTGAAGGCGGGCGCGCCGATCCTGCCGGTGCTGATGGATTGCGATCCTCCGGCCTTCACCAAGCAGATGCGCTGGTACAACGTGCCGGCGCGTGCATTCCGCATGCGCGTTAGCGTGCTTGAACCCCTCGGGGTCGACTGTCTTGCCGCCCACGATACTCCGCCGGCGATTGCCGCGCGCACCGTGACCAGCGCTATCGAGGCGCACATTACACAGCATCTGTTCGATTATGGATTCTTTAAAACTGGAAATTAAGCAGCTCCTGATCGAAGCACTTGATCTGGAAGACCTGAGCCCTGCCGACATCGACGACGATGCGCCGCTCTTCGACACCGACGGTATCGGTCTCGATTCGATCGACGCGCTCGAAATCGGCATCGTTTTGCGAAAACAATACCAACTGACCATCGCTGCAAACGACGAACGCACGCGCGAGCACTTCCGCTCGATCAATACTCTGGCCGCGCTCGTCGCGAGCCAGCGCGAGCCGGCGCATGCAGCTGACGAAACCGTCAAAAAAGGGGAATAAATCGTGACCGACGCAGAGATCCTTGAGCGCATCCGCGCCATCTTCAAAGAGAACTTCGCGATAGAGCCTGAGCGTGTGACGCCAGAGGCTCATCTGTTCGAAGACCTCGATCTGGACAGTATCGATGCCGTCGACCTCGCGATCAAGCTGCAGGAAATGACCGGTCGTCGCATCAAGCCGGAAGAATTCAGGTCGGTGCGCACGGTGGGCGACGTGATCGGCGCAGTCGAGTCGCTGCTCGCGGCGCAGGGCTGATGCAACCGGCTCAGTCGGGTGCGCAGGGGCCAGCCGCCGGCAGGATGGCGCGCGTCGTCATGCAGGTGCTGTTGAAGCTGGCCTATCCGGCGTTGATCCTGAGTGCATGGAAGTGGGATACGCCGCGCTATATCGGGCTGATGCTGCTGGCCATTCTCTGGCTGCAGCGTTTCGCCGGCACAGGCAGCTTCGCGTCCTCGCTGCGTCGTTTGACGGCTGTCGACTGGTGGGTCGCCGGCTTGCTGAGCTGCGCGTCGGCCGCGATCGTGTTGACCAACAGCGAGATGTTGCTGCGTATCTATCCTTCGCTCGTGAATCTCGGTTTGTTGATCGCGTTCGGCGCAACGCTCGTGCGCGGCCCGACGATGATCGAGAAATTCGCCCGCATCCGCACGCCTGATCTCAGCGCGTCCGCAGTGCTGTATACGCGTCGCGTCACGCAGATCTGGTGTGCGTTCTTCGCGGTGAACGGCGCGTTTTCGGCTTACACGGCGTTCTACTGGACACGCGATGCGTGGTCTCTCTATAACGGCGCGATTGCCTATGGGCTGGTCGGCGTGCTGCTGGTCGGAGAAATCGCGTGGCGCTATCTGGTGCTGATGCCGCGTGCCGCGCGCTCGGAGGCTGCATGATCGCGCTGCATGACCTGCTGTGCGCCGTGCGGCCCGATGCGACGCCGGTTTGCCGCGATGGCGACAGGTTGCTGGATTTCGCCGCGTTCCGCGCGCGCGTGCGGGCGATTGCCGCGATGCTGCGCGTGCAGCCCGCGGCGAGACGTTATGCGCTGTGTGTCGATGATCCGTTCGACTTCGCGTCGGCGCTCTTTGCGCTCTTTGCATGCGGCAAGGAGCCGGTCATTCCCGCGAACGCGACGCCCGGCTATCTGGCCGACCTGTCCGGCGCATTCGATGCAGTGCTGACGGATGCCGATCTGCAGGATCCCGGCACGCCCGCGCTGCCGGACGAACACAGCAGCACGTCGATCGATCCGGATGCGCCACTCACGCTGTTCACGTCGGGCAGCAGCGGCACACCGAAGCCGATCCACAAAACACTCGCCCAGTTCAACGCCGAGGTGCACACGCTCGAAGGGCAATGGGGCGCGCTCGTCGCCGACGCGACGATGCTCGCGAGCGTGCCGCATCACCACATCTACGGGCTGCTGTTTCGGGTGCTGTGGCCGCTTGCTGCAGGGCGCGCCTTCGATCGCACGATCACCACCGAACCGTTGCATCTCCAGGAACGGATCGACAGGTGCGGCGCGACGGTTGTCGTGTCGACACCTGCGCAACTTTCGCGCTGGCCTGCGTTGTCCGGATTCGCGACGCTGTCGCCGGTGCCGCGCGCGTTCTTTTCGTCGGGCGGTCCGCTTGCCGCTGAAGCCGCTTTTGAATACGCCAACGCGTTCGGCGCAGCTCCGTTCGAGATCTACGGCAGCACCGAGACGGGCGGCATCGCCTGGCGCCGGCAAAACGAATCGGCTGCCTGGCAGCCCGTGACCGGGATCGAAGTGCGTCGCGAAGAAGACGGCGCGCTCAATGTGCGTTCACCGCATCTGGGTCACGACGGCTGGCATCGTACCGACGACGCAATTTCCTTCGACGACGACGGCCGCTTCCGCCTGGCGGGCCGCCTCGATCGCGTGATCAAGCTCGATGGCAAGCGCGTGTCGCTGCCCGAACTCGAAGTACGGCTCGCGCTGCACCCCTACGTCGCCCAGGCCGCCGTGGTGCCGCTTGAAGGCGCGACGCGCGAGCGCGTCGGCGCACTTGTCGCGCTCACCGACGCAGGCAGCGACGCGCTGCGAGGCGAAGGGCGGCTGGCGCTCGCGAAAACGTTGCGCCGTCATCTTGCGGCCTATTTCGACGTCGTCGTGCTGCCGCGCCACTGGCGCTTCCGGATCGCGTTGCCGTTCGATGAGCGCGGCAAGCTGCCGGTCGCCGCGGTTGCCGCTGCGTTCGGCGCGCGCGAGGACGGCGTCGAAGTACTCGCCGAAGCACGCAGCGGTGACACGGTGCGCTATGAGCTGCGCGTGCCGCCGACGCTCGTCCACTTCGCCGGCCACTTTCCCGGTCTGCCGATCCTGCCGGGTGTCGTGCAGGTCGACTGGGCGGCGCGCCTTGCTTGCGCGCATGTTGCCGGCGTACGGGCGATCGCGTCGGTCGACCGGCTGAAGTTCATGGCGCCGGTGTTGCCGGGCGCGATACTGGACCTGACGCTCGCGCATGATGCGTCGCGGCGTCGCGTGCAGTTCAACTTTCGGCATGAGGGGCGCGACTGCTCGTCCGGCGTGATCGTGTATCGGGAGCGCGCATGAACTTCGCCCCCTGTATCGTCATCCCGATCTACAACCACAAGGACGCGATCGCCTCGACCGTTGCGAATCTCGTGGTGCACGGTTTGCCGCTCTTCATCGTCGACGACGGTAGCGACGAGGCGACGCAGCAGGTGCTCGCCGCGCTGGCCGAACGTTACGCAGGGCAGCTCACGTTGCTGCGCCTGCCCGTCAACGGCGGCAAGGGCGCGGCGGTGATGGCCGGCCTGCGCGCAGCGCGCGCGGCCGGCTACACGCATGCGCTGCAGATCGACGCCGATGGCCAGCACGATGCCGCCGATGTTCCGCGCTTCCTCGATGCCGCGCGCGCCGAGCCTGGCGCGGTGATTCTGGGGCGGCCGGTCTATGACGACAGCGTGCCGAAGTCGCGCCTCTATGGCCGCTACCTGACGCATGTGTGGGTGTGGATCGAAACGCTGTCGTTCGATATCCGCGACTCGATGTGCGGCTTCCGGATGTATCCGCTCGACGTCGCCTGCGCGCTGATCGACAGTGTCCAGTTGCCGACGCGCATGGACTTCGACATTGAGATCCTCGTACGCCTGCACTGGCGGCGCATCGTGTTCCGCGCGATTCGAACGCGCGTGACTTATGCGACCGACGGCGTCTCGCACTTCGACGTGCTGTGGGACAACGTGCGTATCAGCCGCAGTCATATACGGCTTGTGACCGGCATGGTCCTGAGGCTTCCGCTACTGCTCGCGCACAAGCTGATGCCGCGTCGCGCGCCGCGGCCATCGCAGGAACGCGACGGCCCGCGCCCATGGTGGGGCATCGCGGAACGCGGCAGCGCGCTCGGCATGACGCTGCTGGCACTCAGCTGCCGATTGTTCGGCATGCGCTTCACCGAGCTTTGGCTGCATCCGGTCGTTGCCTATTTTCTGCTGACGGGGCGCGCTGCACGCGATGCGTCGCGCGACTACTTCACGCACCTTCAGCAGGTGTCTTTGCCCGGCGCGAAGACGCCGCGTCCTGGCTGGCTTTCCGCGTACCGCCAGATGCTCGCCTTCGCGCAGTCCGGTCTCGACAAACTCGCTGCATGGTCGGGCCATGTCAACACGGCCAACGTGCGGTTCGACGACCCGAAGCCGTTCGAAGCGCTGATTGCGAGTGGCCGCGGGGCGCTGGTGATCGGTGCGCACCTCGGCAACCTGGAAATGACGCGCGCGCTCGCGGCGCGCGGCGCGCACGCGAAAGTGACGGCCATCGTCTACACGGAGCATGCGCGCCGTTTCAACCGTGTGCTGGCGTCGGCGAGCAGCGAGTTTGCGCAGCGCCTCGTCGAGGTCAGCGACTTCGGTCCCGAGACCGCGATGATGATGCAGGAGCGCGTCGATGCGGGCGAGCTGCTCGTGATCGTCGGCGACCGCGTGCCGGCCAACGAATCCGGCCGCACGACGGAAGCGCGGTTTCTAGGCGAGATCGCGCCGTTCGCGCAGGGCCCGTACGTGCTCGCGCATGCGCTGGGTTGCCCCGTATATCTGTTTTTCTGCATCAAGGAACATCCGGGATACCGGCTCTATTTCGAACCGTTCGCCCAGCGCATCGACCTGCCGCGCCGCGAACGCGCACAGCATCTGGCTTCGTGGGCGCAACGCTATGCGGCGCGTCTTGAATATTTCTGCTGCAAGGCTCCTTTTCAATGGTTCAATTTTTTCGATTTCTGGGCGCGCTCCCCACGGGAGCGACCCGCAAGGGCACTTCCTGCGGAATCCGCCAACGGAGGCGCGAATGGCCGAACATGATCTGATCCGCGACGACGCGGTCGCGGCGATCGGGGCCGACGCCATCGTGATCGGCGGCCGGCGGCTGACGATCGAAGAGGTGGTCGCGATCGCGCAGCGTCGGGTGCCGGTAGTGTTGAGCGGCGATCCTGCATGGCGCTCGCGCATCGAACGCGGCGCGGAATTTCTGCGTAGGCATCTCGCCTCGGGCGAGACCGTGTATGGCGTCAACACCGGTTATGGCGATGCGTGTGTCGTCGACGTGCCGATGGATCTCGTCGAAGCGCTGCCGCTGCAGCTCACGCGCTATCACGGCTGCGGCATGGGGCAACATCTCGACGACGCGCAGACGCTCGCCGTCATCGCCGCGCGGCTCAATTCGCTGGCGTATGGTTTCTCGGGTGTACGCCCTGTGTTGCTCGAGCGTCTGACGGACCTGATCAACCATCGCGTGTTACCGCGCATTCCGTCGGAAGGATCGGTGGGCGCGAGCGGTGACCTCACGCCGCTGTCGTACGTTGCCGCGGCGCTCGTCGGCGAACGTGACGTGCTGTTCGACGGCCAGTTTCGCGATGCATCCGGCGTCTGGGCACAACTCGGACGCGCACCGCTGACGCTCGCACCGAAGGAAGGCCTCGCGCTGATGAACGGCACCGCGGTGATGACGGGTCTCGCGTGCCTTGCCTACGCGCGCGCCGATCACCTGAGCCGGCTGGCCGCACGCCTGACGGCGCTGTCGACGGTGGCACTCGACGGCCGCGCCGCGCATTTCGACCCGATGCTATTCGAAGTGAAACCGCACGCAGGCCAGGCCGAGGCAGCCGCGTGGATACGTGAAGATCTCGCTGACCGCGCCGATACGCCGGGCCATCGGTTGCAGGATCGCTACTCGATCCGCTGTGCGCCCCATGTGATCGGAGTCGCGCGCGATGCGCTGTCATGGGTGCGTCGCGATGTCGAGAACGAACTGAACAGTGCCAACGACAACCCGCTGATCGATCCGGACGGCGAACGCGTGCTGCACGGTGGCAATTTCTATGGCGGCCACATTGCGTTCGCGATGGATTCGCTCAAGGTCGCCGTCGCGAATCTGGCCGATCTGATGGACCGCCAGCTGGCGCTTCTCGTCGACGACAAGTTCAATAACGGCCTGCCGCGCAACCTGTCGGGCGCATCGGCCGCGCGCGCACCGATCAACCATGGCTTCAAGGCCGTGCAGATCTCATCGTCCGCATGGACCGCCGAAGCGCTCAAACTGACGATGCCTGCCAGTGTGTTTTCCCGTTCGACGGAGGCGCATAACCAGGACAAGGTGAGCATGGGCACGATCGCTGCCCGCGATTGCCTGCGCGTGCTGGAACTCACCGAACAGGTCGCGGCGGCCCACACGCTCGCGACCGTGCAGGCCGTGCAGCTGCGCCTGCGGATCAACGAGGCGACGCCCGTGCCCGTGCCATTGCGCGCGTTTGCCGATCGCGTGACAGCGGCTTCGCCGTTCGTCGACGAAGACCGCGCGCTGGAGGGTGACCTGCGCGCGTTGACGGCGTGCATCGCCGCTTGCGCGTTGATCGACGGCTATCGCGGAGACGTGGGGCATGACTGAATCCGCGAAAGTGCTGACGGCGAGCACGACGGTCGAAGTGCCGTTTCATGACGTGGACGCCATGAACGTCTGCTGGCACGGGCACTATCTGAAGTACTTCGAGATCGGCCGCGCGGCGCTGCTGCGCGTGTTCGACTACGATTATCACGAGATGCGGCAGTCCGGCTATCTGTGGCCGATCGTCGAGGCGCATCTCAAGTACGTGCGGCCGGCGACCTACGGCCAGAAAATCGACGTGTGCGCGACCTTGCTCGAGTATGAGAACCGGCTGAAGATTGGCTATGAGATCGTCGATTGCACGTCGGGCACGCGTTTGACGAAGGGTTACACGATCCAGGTGGCGGTCGATGCCGCGACGCAGGAACTGCAGTTCGTCTCGCCTCCGGTGGTCTTCGAGAAACTGGAGCGCGCATGGTCACGCTGAAACTTCGCGCGTGCATCTGTGCGGCGCTGATCGCGGGTGCGTTGCCTTCGGTGGGCGCTTTCGCTGCTTCCGTCGCGCCACAATCCGCATCGGCGAGCGACACGCAACTGGTGCAGCAGATCACAGGCAAGCTCGCTCAGGCGAAGGGCGTGCGCGCGCAGTTCACGCAGACGCAGACACTCTCGGCGATGAACAGGCCGCTCGTCAGCACGGGTTCGCTGGTGTTTTTCCGTGAGCGCGGAGTCCTCTGGCAGATCGACACGCCGTACAAGGCAATCTACGTCATCACCGACGCGGGCGTGGCCGAAGTCAACGCAGCGGGTCAGCGCGTGAACACGAACGCGCCGCAGCAGGGCGCACGCGGCGTCGCGCAGGTCTCGAAGATGATGCGCGCGATGCTCGGCGGCGATCTGTCGGCGCTGTATTCGCAATTCGACGTCAAGGCCGCAGGCACGCCCGGGCAATGGCGCATGCAATTGACGCCGAACCAGCCGCAGCTCGCCCAGGCAATCAAGGGTCTGCAGATGGAGGGCGGCGATTATCTGAAGACGCTGCGCATCACGCTCGCCAACGGCGACGTGACCCAGATCGAGTTCGCCAATAGCCGCGCGGTCGATGAACTGCAGCAGTCCGAACGCACGCTGCTGGGAGCGAAGTGATGTACGCATTGCAACGGCAGGCAACCAGACATGCGTGGGGCATGCGCGCCGCGTGGCTGCTGCTGGCCGTCGTGGCGACGCTGTACTGCGTGTGGCGTTTCAGTGCCTCGTCGCCGTTGCAGACCAATCTGCTGGCTCTGCTGCCGGCCACCGAAGCCGACCCTGTCGCTGAACAGGCCGTCGATACGCTCGCTACCGCGCTCGGCGATCGCACGGTGTTGCTCGTCACCGCCAACGATGCGGCGCACGCGAAGGCGGCCGCGAAAACGTTTGGCGCGACGCTCTCGAAGAGCGGCGCATTCGGCTCGGTCATCGCGGAAGTGCCGCCGTTCGACCCGACGCAGATCACGCGGCTGTACCTGCCGTACCGCTTCAATCTGCTTGCGCCGGCCGATCGCGCGGCGCTTGCCGACGGTTCGGCCGCGCTGCACGATGCGCTTGCGCGGCGTCTGTACAGCCCGCTGCAGGGCGGCCTTTCGGCGCCGGTTGCCGACGATCCGTTTGGCTGGCTCGAACACTGGCTGACGACCCTGCCGCTTGCGACATCGAATCTGGAAATCGAGGACAACCTGCTGGTCGTGCATCGCGGCGCTGCGACGAGCGTCCTGATCGTCGCGACGCTGCCGGGCTCGGCTTACGAATCGAAGACCCAGCATGCGGTGCTCGACGCGGTGGCAAGCGGTGAATCAGCGCTCAGACAGCAATATCCCGACGTGACGCTCGCACGCACCGGCGCGGTGTTCTACGCGGAATCGGCGCGTTCCGCGTCGGAGCGCGAGGTGCACCTGATCGGCGCGGTATCCGCATGCGGGATTGCGTTGCTGATGCTGTGGGTGTTCCGTTCGCCGCGTCTGTTGCTGCTTGGTTTTGTCTCGACGGCGCTCGGCGTCGTCTGTGCGCTCGCCGTGACGATGCTGGTATTCGGCAAGCTCCATCTTCTGACGCTTGTGTTCGGCGCGAGCCTGATCGGTGAGGCGGTCGACTACTCGATCCAGTACTTCGTCGTCTATCTCGGCGCGCGAGACGACTGGGAATCGAGGCGCGGTGCCCGCGAGGTCCGGCCTGCGCTGACGGTCGCGCTCGTGACGAGCCTGCTCGGCTACGCGATCCTCGCCTGGGTGCCGTTTCCGGCGCTCAAGCAGATTGCGTGCTTCGCGATAGCAGGCATCTGCACGGCGTTCGCCTCGGTGCTGTGGTTGCTTCCCGCGCTGCTGGTGCGCCCGCCGAAGCGCCGTCCGCGGCGGCTTTTCGTTGCCTCGGCGAAGTTGCTGGCGCGCTGGCATGCGGCGATTGGCGGCCGCCGCGCGTGGGGCGTGGCAGCGTTGGCGCTGATTGTCGCGGTGCCTGGCTGGCTGCGCCTCACCAGCGATGACGACATCCATCTGCTGATCCAGCGCGATCCGGTGCTTGTCGCGCAGGAGCAGAAGGTGCGCGACGCGATCGGCGTCGACAACAGCGCGCAGTTCTTCGTCGTGCGCGGCGAGACGCCCGAGATCGTGCTGCAGCGCGCGGAAGCACTTGGCACCCGGCTCGATGCGCTGCCCATCAACATGAGAGTGGATGGCTGGCAGTCGGTGACTTCCTTTGTGCCTTCCGCGAAACGCCAGCAGGAAGACCGGACGCTGATCGCGCAACACGTATTCAACGATCCCGCGGCCTTGCGCGCGATGCTGACCGACGCTGGTTTTCGTGACGACGTTGTCGATACGTGGCTGAAAACCTACGCGCAGTCGGAGCATTCGGTTTTGAGCGTCGACCGCTGGCTTGCTGCGCCCTGGTCGCAGCCGTACCGGCATCTCTGGCTGGGCGCGGTCGATGCTCCGTCGCACGGCTATGCGGCGGTCGTGATTCCGCAGCGAGTCACGCCTGAAAATCAGCCGACGCTCGTGGCGACCGCGCAGACGCTGGAGGGCGTTACTTTCGTCGACAAGGCGGCGAGCGTGTCGAAGCTGTTCGGCGCGTATCGCGTCGACAGCGGGTTGTGGCTCGCGGGCGCACTGGCGCTCGTGCTGGCGCTCCTGATGCTGCGCTACCGGCCCCGTGGTGGCCTTGCGTTGACACTGCCGGTGCTGCTGGCGGTCGGCGTGACGCTCGCGGTGTTCGGCTATGCCCGCGTGCCGCTCAATCTCTTCAACTGGCTCGCGCTGATGCTGGTGCTTGGCGTAGGCGCAAACTATGCGGTATTCCTGCGCGAAGGCTGCATGCGCGCGCCGCAGGAACTCGGCGCAGTGTGGACCGGCGTGCTGCTGTCCGCGGCCACGACCTTGCTGTCGTTCGGCTCGCTCGGCATGAGTGAGATGCCCGCGCTGAAGAGCTTCGGCGCCACGCTCGCGCTCGGCATTGCCGTGTCGGTGCTGCTGGCACCGATCGGCATGCCATCGGATGAAAGGAGGGTCGCATGAACGCGCCACGAGTCTATTTGCACGCGCTCGGCATGATCAACGCGCTCGGCGCCGATGTCGAATCGATCCTGCCGGCGCTCGCGGCGACGCGGTCGCCCGGGATGGGCGTGGTCCAGATGCGCGCCGGCGATGCGTTTGTGGGTCGCGTGACGGCGTCGCTGGATGTCGCGCCGCATGCGTCGCTGGCACGCTATGACTGCCGCAATAACCGCCTGTTGCTGGCCGCACTTGCACAGATCTCGCCCCACATCGAAGCGGCGCGTGCGCGCTACGGCGCGCACCGGATCGGCGTGGTGCTGGGCACCAGCACCTCGGGGATCGAGGCGGCCGAAACCGCGTTTATCCACCAGGCGCAAGCGGGCCAGCTGCCCGAGAGCTTCAATTACCGGCAGATGGAAATCGGCACCGCCGCACCGTTCGCGGCCGCCGCGCTCGACCTTCACGGTCCGGCATTCACCATTTCGACAGCATGCACATCGAGCGCGAAGGCGTTTGTTTCGGCGCGCCGTCTGCTGCAGTTGCAACTGTGCGATGCGGTGATCATCGGCGGCGTCGATTCGCTGTGCGAGCTGACGGTGCAGGGCTTCGCGTCGCTCGAGTCGACCAGCAGCACACGCACGAACCCGATGAGCCGCAATCGCTGCGGGATCAACGTCGGGGAAGGCGCTGCCGTGTTCCTGATGAGCCGTGAAGAAGGACCGGTGGTGCTCGCAGGCGTGGGTGAATCGAGCGACGCGCACCATATTTCGGCGCCGGACCCACAAGGCGTCGGGGGTGAAATCGCGTTGCGCGCGGCGCTTGCCGAAGCGGGCCTCGCGCCCTCGGCGATCGGCTATGTGAATCTGCACGCGACCGCCACGCGCAAGAACGATGAAATGGAAGCTCGCCTGATGGCGCGCGTATTCGCGGATGGCGTCGCCACGAGCGGCACGAAGCCGCTGACCGGTCACCAGCTTGGCGCGGCCGGCGCAACTGAACTCGGCTTCGCATGGCTCGCGCTCGCCCGCGATGACGTCGCGTTGCCACGTCATCTGTGGGACGGCGAAGCGGATCGCGAACTGCCGGCACTCGACCTCGTCGAGAGCGAACGCTACCTGTCTCGCGCGTCTGGCCCGCAGCATGTAATGAGCAATTCGTTTGCATTCGGCGGCAGCAATGTCAGCCTGATCCTTGGACGATGACGGAAGCGATGACAGAAGTAACCGACAACCGTGTCACCGGCGCGACCGGCACGGCCTTTCCGCCGATCGACGCAATCCTGCCGCATCGCGGCACGATGCTGCTGATCGATGCCGTGCTGACGTGCGCGGACCAAAGGCTCACCGCTGAAGCCCACGTGCAGAGCGACGCGTGGTACGCCGATGCCGACGGCGCGATGCCCGCCTGGATTGGCATCGAACTGATGGCGCAGACGATCGCCGCGCACATCAGCCTGCTCGCGATGCGTGCAGGCGGCAGGGCGCGGCATGGTGTGCTGCTCGGCACGCGCAGCTATGCGGCGCTGCTGCCGGCATTTCCCGCCCGCGCGCGCCTCGTCGTCGAAGCGACGGAACTGCTGCGCGGCGAAGAAGGGCACAGCGCGTACGAATGCGCCATCGACCACGACGGCGTGCGTTGCGCCGAGGCCGTCATCAAGGTCTTCCAGCCGACCGATTTTCAGACATTCATCGAGGGGAGCTTCAGCTCATGAGCCGGCGTGTTCTCGTAACCGGTGCAAGCCGCGGCATTGGCCGTGCGATTGCCTATCAACTGGCTGCCGATGGCTTCATCGTCTCCGTGCATTGCCGCACGGGCCGCAGCGAAGCGCAGGCCGTCACCGCCGGCATCGCCGCCCAGGGCGGCACGGCGCGTGTGCTGCAGTTCGATGTGCGCGACCGCGCGACCTGCCGCGAAGTGCTCGAAGCGGATGTCGCCGCGCATGGGCCTTACTACGGCATCGTCTGCAGCGCAGGGGTCACACGCGATGCCGCCTTTCCCGCTCTGACCGAAGAAGACTGGGACGTCGTGATCGAAACCGGTCTCGACTCCTTCTACAACGTCGTGCATCCACTGACGATGCCGATGGTGCGCGCACGCAAAGGCGGCCGGATCGTCACGATCGCGTCCGTTTCGGGCGTGATGGGCAACCGTGGCCAGGTCAACTACAGCGCGGCGAAAGCAGGTCTGATCGGCGCGACCAAGGCGCTCGCCGTCGAACTTGCGACGCGCAACATCACGGTCAACTGCGTCGCGCCTGGGTTGATCGAGACCGGCATGCTTGACGAAGTGCCCCTCGAACACGCGCTCAAGACCGTGCCGATGAACCGCGTCGGCCAGCCGGTCGAAGTGGCATCGGTGGTGAGTTTCCTGATGTCGGATGCGGCGTCGTATGTGACGCGGCAGGTGATCGGCGTCAATGGCGGGATGGTGTGATGAAGCGCGTCGTCATCACCGGCATGGGCGGCGTCACGGCGTTCGGCAGCGACTGGAGCGACATCGAGGCCAGGCTGAAGAGCGGCCGCAACGCCGTGCGGCGCATGCCCGAATGGGATTACTTCACGTCCCTGCATACGCGGCTTGCGTGTCCGTTGCCGGAATTCACGCTGCCCGCGCACTATCCGCGCAAGAAGACGCGCTCGATGGGACCCGTCTCGATGTACTCGGTGCGCGCGAGCGAATTCGCGCTGGCCGATGCCGGCCTGCTCGACGATGCCTCCATCAGCGATGGCCGCATGGGCGTCGCATACGGATCGTCGTCGGGATCCGTGCAGCCGATCCGCGCCTTTGGAAGCATGCTCGAAACCGGCTCGATGAGTGAGGTGACGTCGAACAGCTACGTGCAGATGATGCCGCACACCGCCGCGGTCAACGTCAGTCTCTTCTGGGATCTGAAAGGCCGCATCGTGCCGACGTCGTGTGCGTGCGCGTCCGGCAGCCAGGCAATCGGCTACGCGTACGAGACGATCGCGACCGGCAGGCAGACGCTGATGCTCGCGGGCGGCGCGGAGGAACTGTCGGGGCCGGCGGTGGCCGTATTCGACACGCTCTATGCGACCAGCACGCGCAACGACGCACCGCATCTGACGCCGCGTCCGTTCGACGTTGCGCGTGACGGGCTCGTGGTGGGCGAAGGCGCGGCGACGCTGGTGCTGGAAGACTACGACCACGCGATTGCGCGTGGCGCGAAGATTCACGCGGAGATCGTCGGGTTCGGCTGCAATTCGGATGGCGCGCACATGACGCAGCCGACCGCTGCAACGATGGCGCATGCGATGCAGCTTGCCTTGCGCGATGCGCAACTCTCACCCGAAGCGATCGCGTACGTGAATGCACACGGCACGTCGACCGATCGCGGCGATGTCGCTGAAAGCCAGGCGACCGCACAGACTTTCGGCGCACGGATGCCGATCAGTTCGCTGAAGAGTTACGTCGGCCACACGCTCGGCGCGTGTGGCGCGCTCGAAGCATGGTGGACCATCGAGATGATGAAGCGCAACTGGTATGCACCCACGCTCAACCTGACCGAGGTCGATCCCGCCTGCGCAACCCTCGACTACATCATGGGCGAAGGCCGCGTGATCGACGCGGAATACGTGATGAGCAATAACTTCGCGTTCGGCGGAATCAACACATCGCTGATTTTCAGGCGCGCACCGTGAGTGAGTTGAAGGGGCGCGGCATGTCACGTGTGGTCGTCACCGGGATGGGCATCGTGTCGTGCCTGGGCAACTCGCTCGACGACGTGTCGGCCGCGCTACGTGCGGGGCGCGGCGGCATCACGCGGATCGATGCGTGGCGTGAGCGCGGTTTCGAAACCCAGGTAGCGGGGGTTGCATCGGTGGCCGGCGAGACGCACTTCGACCGAAAGCTCGAGCGTTTCATGGGCGATACGGCGCGTTTCGCGGCACATGCGGCCCGCAAGGCGCTCGACGACGCCGCGCTCGATCCGGCCGCGCTTCGCTCGCCGCGCGCAGGCGCGGTGATCGGCTCGGGCGTCGGCACGATGTCGGCCTATGATGCAGCGATGGCGATCGCCAATGCACGCGGTGTCGAGAAAACCCCGCCGTACACGGTGCCGCAGGCAATGAGCAGCACCGCTTCGGCGAACGTCGCCCAGGTGTTCGGGGTGGAGGGCGTGACGTATTCGCCTTCGTCCGCGTGCACGACTTCATCGCTGGCGATCGGGCAGGCGATGCAGCTGATCCAGACCGGCCGCCAGGACATCGTACTGGCCGGCGGCAGCGAAGCGCTGCACGACAACATGACGCTGATGTTCGATGCGATGGGCGCGTTGTCGCGGCGCTTCAACGACACGCCTTCGCGCGCGTCGCGCCCCTACGACGTCGCGCGCGACGGCTTCGTGATCGCTTCGGGGGCTGGCGTGCTGGTGCTGGAGTCGCTCGCGCACGCGCTGGCGCGCGGTGCGCGCATATACGCGGAACTGACCGGCTTCGGCCATTGCACCGACGGCGCCGGCATGGTGACGCCGCACGCAGAGGGCATTGCGCGCGCGATACGCGGTGCGCTCGAAGAAGCAGGTACGCAGCCGGACTACATCAACACCCATGCGCCGTCGACGCCACGCGGCGATGCAGAAGAATTGCTCGCGCTGCAGACGGTCTTCGGCGAACAGTTGCCGGCGTTTTCGTCGACGAAAGGATTGACCGGGCATCCTCTTGGCGCGTGCGGCGCACACGAAGCGATCTATGCGTTGCTGATGATGCGCGACGGGTTCATCGCAGGCGCGACGGGAATCGAGACGGACGATCCCGATCTGGGCATTGAGCGTATGCCGCTCGTGAGGGCGTCGCGGGATGCGACGATCGAAGCGGCGATGTCGGTTTCATTCGGGTTTGGCGGCAGTTGCTCCAGCCTGATGTTTAGCGCCTGGAAGGGCGTTTGAAGTACAGAAGAAGACCGTAACCATAACGAGGGAAATAATAATGAAGTTTGGCCACACACTCGGCGCGCTGGCTGTCGCCGTACTCGAAGCAAAATAATCAATACGAGGAGAGACCATGAAACGCCAACTGATGCTTGCGACCCTGTTCGCCACACTTGCTACCTCGCACGCCTTTGCGCGCGATACCGTGCATGACTATCCGGTCGACGAAGCGCTGCAGAGTGAGCCGGGCAAGGTAAGCGACGATATTCCGTTATATTTCGCCGGTCAGCGTCATCCGGCTGTCGTGAAATCGCAGGGCGAATTCGCGACAAACAAGAAGACCAACGCGTTCGGCAAGAGCGATGAGGTAGCCTGCAAGCACGTGTTCCTGTCGGCCGTAATCGAGTTGCAGGAGCGCGCACGCAAGGAAGGCGGCAATGCCGTCATCAACATCAAGAGCAACTACCGGAACGAACTGCGCGAGAGCGCAACCCAGTACACGTGCGGCGCCGGTGCCGTCATCGCCGGCGTGGCGCTGATTGGCGATGTGGTTACGCTGAAGAAGTAACGACCTGCGGCAACCTGGGCGGCGACACACCGGGAGTCGGTGTTGCCGCCTCAGCGGTTTTATTGGCGCGTTGCGTCAGGTAACCCGGGACGTTTCAGGCCGCCTCAGGTCGATCGGATCGCGGCGACATTGACGAGCGTTTCGCGACGCTTGCCAGGTTGCGGACGATGCAGGCCGAGCCGTTCGAAAAGGCCGAAATCCTTCGCCCGGCTCCACCAGAGATAAGGCAGGGAAATGTTCCGCGAAGAGAACGTAAAGCCCGCATGACGGATCATGTCGAGGTAACCATCGGCGCTTTTCTGCACATGCATCGGATGGCGGAACAGCAGGCGGATGACCCACGACTTGATGTACGCATCGGTCGATTCGGCGAACAGCAGCACGCCGCCCGGTTTCAGCACACGGCGGAATTCCGCGAGTGCGCGTTCCTGTTCGACGAGGTGATGGAACGTTTGGTGACAGAACACGATGTCCGCGCTGGCGTCGGCGAGCGGCAACTGCGCGCAGTCGGCATGCATGACTTCGATAGTGGTCTGCGGCGGGCAGGCGCGGCCCGCATGTTCTGCAAGCGCCAGCGACGGCTTGTGAAAGTCGATGCCGACGATGCGCTCGGGCTTGAATGCTTCGGCCAGAAGGCGAAACGAGATACCCTGGCCGCAGCCGACGTCCACGATGACGGGTGCGACGGGCAGTGGTGCGTCGATCAGTCGTTTGAGGTCGTTGATTGCGACGCGCAGGACGTGGTGTTCCCAGGTACGGGTACGCAGAAACCAGATGCCGAAGGCCGTTTCCGGCACGAAAGGCACGTGGGATGTTTCTGATGGCGACATGTGATCTCCTCGCCGGGATAGTGTTGTTGATTATTGATCCGCGCGCCATTGTAATGGCAAGCGGATGTATCGTGGGCGAAGAGATAGAGCGCAGGAAGCTGTCGAGTGAAGGCAACTAGAAGAGGGTGTGTTGAATACGATATCAGGCTCATCAGATAACGACGTCGATGTGGCTATCATTGGCGCGGGACCATCGGGTGCTGTTGCGGCGGCGTTACTCAGGCAAGCGGGGCGTTCGGTGCTGGTGCTCGAGCGCCAGCATTTTCCGCGTTTCTCCATTGGCGAGAGCTTGCTGCCGCAAAGCATGGCTTACCTCGAAGAGGCGGGCATGTTGCAGGCTGTGGTTGAAGCGGGCTTTCAGCACAAGAATGGAGCGCACTTCATTCACAGGGAGCGCTCATCCGCATTCGATTTCCGCGACAAGCATTCCGCCGGGTGGGGCACGACCTATCAGGTAGACCGCGCGACCTTCGATGACCTGCTGATTCGCTGTGCCGCGCAGCAGGGCGCCGATGTACGCTTTGGCCACTCTGTGCGTGCGATGCAGGCGGGCGATGCACCGGTGCTCGATGTCGAAGATGAGGCGGGCCACGTCTATCAGGTGCGTGCGCGGTTCGTGCTGGACGCGAGCGGATTTGGGCGCGTGCTGCCACGGCTGCTGAATCTCGAAGCGCCGACGCGGATGCCCACACGGGCCGCGATTTTTACGCACGTGTGCGATGGGATTCCCTTTGGCGCGATTGACCGCAACAAGATCGTGGTTGCTGTTCATCCCGAGCGGCGGGACGTCTGGTACTGGATGATTCCGCTAGCGGGAGGGCGATCTTCAGTGGGATGCGTGGCTGAGGCGAGCTTTCTTGATTGCCCCGATGAAGAGCGCGACGCGCGGTTGCGGGAGTTGATCCTGGAGGAGCCTACGCTGGGGGCTTTGATCGGCACTGCGCCGTTCTTGATGCCTGTGCGGCATATCGGTGGTTATGCGGCCAATGTGGCGCAGCTGCATGGACCTGGATATGCGTTGCTTGGCAATGCCGGGGAGTTTCTTGATCCTGTTTTTTCTTCCGGTGTGACTATTGCGATGCGGTCTGCGCATCTTGCCGTGCAGACTTTGTTGCGGCAGTTTGCGGGTGGTTCTGTTGACTGGCGGGTTGATTATGATTTGCCGCTGCGTAAAGGGATCGATACGTTTCGGGCTTTTGTCGAGCGGTGGTACACCGGCGAATTGCAGGAGATCATTTTTTATCCAGAGCAGACGGCTTCTATTCGGCGCATGATCAGCGCTGTGCTTGCTGGGTATGCCTGGGATGAGAGTAATCCTTATGTTGCTGATCCACAGCGGCGGTTGAATGCTTTGTATCAGGTTTGTGTGCAAGGGTGACGGGTGAGTTTGCTTCTGTTTTCGCGGTTCCTTGTTTTGTTAGTGGTTTATTGGCGTTGCCCCTGTGCGGGGCGACGCTAATAAACCAGAAGCAAATCAAGAAAAGGCAACTACAAAATCAAACAGAAGAAAAAACTCAAACAGCAGCAATACGAACAACCTGCTCCTTAACGACATCCCTCTGATGCACCCGCTTGCCAGCGGCATAAGTCTCGAACACAGTCCGATCATCCCCAAGCAACGCAAACGAAAACAACAGCTCCTCGAGCGACTCACATCGCGCATTCCGCCTTGCAAGCAAAGGCGTCGCCGCCGGATCGAGCACGACAAAATCCGCCTCCGCGCCGGCGCGAAGCGTCCCAACCTTGTCGGCAAGATCAAGCGCCTCCGCCGCGCCGGCGGTCGCAAGCCAGAACATGCGCGTCGCCGTCAGATGATGCCCATTGAGCCGGGCAACCTTATGCGCTTCGTTCATCGTCTGCAGCATCGAGAACGACGTGCCGCCACCGACGTCGGTAGCCAGCGCAACCGGCATTCCCGCTTCACCGGCCTTGTCGAAATCGAACAGCCCGCTGCCAAGAAACAGATTCGACGTCGGGCAATGCGACGCAACCGCGCCAGTCTGCGCCATCCGCCTGCGGTCCTCGTCGTCGAGATAGATGCAGTGCCCGTACACCGCGCGACGACGCAGCAAGCCGTAGTGATCGTAAATGTCGAGATAACTGCGATGCCCTGGGAACAGATCCGCGACCCATTTCACTTCGTCGGTGTTCTCGGCGACGTGGCTCTGGACAAACACATCCTGATGCTCGCGCGCGAGGACACCGCACGCTTCCAGCTGCGCTTCGGTCGAAGTGGGCGCAAAGCGCGGCGTCAACGCGTACATCTGCCGGCCGCGGTTGTGCCAGCGGTCAATCAGCTCCCTGCTGTCGTCGTATCCCGACTGCGCGGTGTCGCGCAGGAACTCAGGACAGTTGCGGTCCATCAACACCTTGCCCGCCACCATCCGCAGATTGCGCAGTTCGCTTTCGGCAAACAGCGCATCCGCCGACTGTTTGTGCACCGTGCAGTAGACCAGCGCGGTCGTCGTGCCGCACGCGAGCAGCTCGTCGACGAAGAACATCGCCGTGTCCCGCGCATAGGCCATGTCCTCGAACCGACGCTCGGTTGGGAACGTATAGGTGTCCAGCCACGGCAGAAGCCCGGGCGCCGGCGACGCAATCATGTCCGTCTGCGGATAGTGGATGTGCGTGTCGATAAAGCCCGGCACGATCAGCTTGCCGCGCATCTCTGTTACCTGCGTGTCCGGCGCGAGCTGCTTCGACAGGGCCGCATACGCGCCGCTCGCGACTACGTGTCCGTCCTCGACGATCAGCAGGCCGTCTTCGTTGAAGACCGCTGCGTTGGACGATTGCGCGGGATCGCCATTGAAGGTCAGCAGTTGTGCGCGGTAAGCCGTCTGATTCATGAGAAACACTGTCTCCGTAATAGCCTGGGATCGAGAGGCCGGCTGGCCTCCCCGTCACCTTCGATGCCTGCTGTCAGGCAGGCAATGCAGCACCGGCGGCATGCCAGTGCGCGTCGAGTCTTGCGATGAGCGCATCGCGCTCCGCCTGCGTGACGAACGACGCCTCGAAGCTGTTGCGCAAAATGGTGTAGACCTCCGCGTCGGTCAGCTTCAGCGCGTCGATGGTTGCCAGATAGTTCGCGTTGACGTAGCCGCCGAAATACGCCGGGTCGTCCGAATTCACCGTGACGGCCACGCCGTGGTCGAGCAGGTCCTTCAGCGTGTGCTTCGTCAGATCGTCGAACACGCATAGCTTGAGGTTCGACAGCGGGCACACGGTCAGCGCGACGCGCGTATCGGCGAGTCGCGTCACAAGTGCGGGATCTTCGATGCTGCGTACGCCGTGATCGACCCGGTCGACCTTCAGCAGATCGAGCGCTTCGTAGATGTACGACGGCGGTCCTTCCTCGCCGGCATGGGCGACGAGCTTCAGCCCCTTCGCACGCGCCCTGGCGAATACACGTTCGAACTTCGACGGCGGGTGGCCGCGCTCAGACGAATCCAGACCGACACCAATCAGGCGATGGCTGTACTGATCGAAAAGCGGCAACGCGGCGTCGAACGTCGCGAGCGCATCTTCTTCTGACAGGTGGCGCAGGAAGCACAGAATCAGCTTGCTCGTCAGGCCACGTTTTTCCGCGTCCGCCAGTGCGCGTTCGATCCCGGCGACCGCCGTCGCGATCGAAACACCACGCTCGGTATGGGTCTGCGGATCGAAGAAGATCTCGGTGTGCACGACGTTATCGGCAAGCGCGCGTTCGGCGTACGCCATCGTCATGTCGTAGAAATCGTGCTCGGTCAGGAGCACGCTTGCGCCCGCGTAGTAGATGTCGAGGAACGATTGCAGATCGGTAAAGGCGTAGGCGGCCCGCAGCGCGTCGATCGAGTCGTACGCGAGCGTCACGCCGTTGCGCTCCGCGAGCTTGAAGATCAGCTCGGGTTCGAGCGAGCCTTCGATGTGGATATGCAGTTCTGCCTTCGGTGCGCCTGCCACCTTGCTGGCGAGAGAGGAAGTAGTCGTCATGGCTGGTATTTTGCTGGTTATGGTTTGAGGGAGCGAGTCTCGCTCCGGAGGTTCGAGGTGCTGCCGCGCTATGCAAGCTGCGCTGCATGGGCGTTGGCTTCGACAGCCTGCAGCAGTTGCGCGGCCGCCGAGATCGCGATGATCTCGGGCG
Organism: Paraburkholderia sp. BL10I2N1; assembly: GCF_004361815.1. Taxonomy (NCBI): domain Bacteria; kingdom Pseudomonadati; phylum Pseudomonadota; class Betaproteobacteria; order Burkholderiales; family Burkholderiaceae; genus Paraburkholderia; species Paraburkholderia sp. BL10I2N1. The sequence goes on from NZ_SNWA01000001.1 coordinate 2,346,227, forward strand.
ACTTGTCGACGATGCCCTCGACGCCGAGCGGGCACCTCATCCGCGCGATCTGCGCCGGATCGATGCCGCGTGCGGCGAGCCGGTGCTCGAACTGCTTGCGCTTCGTGTGCGAGCCGATCATGCCGAAGAACGCATAGTCGCCGCGCCGCAGGATGCGTTCCGCGAGTGCGAGATCGACCCGGTGATCGTGCGTCATCACGATGAAATACGTGTTCGGCGCAGCCTGATCGACGGCTTCGTCAGGAGCGTCGTTGGCGTCGATCGTGAGGTTCGGCGCAGCGAGCGTGGCGGGTGGAGGAAACTGCGCGTCACGTTCGTCGACCCAGCGTACGTGGCACGGCAAGGTGGCCAGTACCCGCACGAGCGCGGCACCGACATGGCCTGCGCCGAACAGCACGACGGCGAAGTCGCGCGGCGCGATGGTCTCGGTGAGGAGTGCGCTGCTTTCGTCGAAACCGGCGCCATCCCATAGCAGGCAGTCGGCGCTTTCGACGCCGGGCTCCGGGTCGGACAGCATCACGGCATCCGGGGCGGGCCCGAATGATACGCTACGGACCGTCGAAAGACCGGCGGCATTGCGCTTCGCAAGCGACGTCACCCAGCCGAGATCGCCGACATCGAGCCGCTCGAACGCGAGCACGACTGCACCACCGCAGCACTGTCCAAGGCTTGGGCCCAGCGCGAACCGTTCGAGACGCCGCATACGCGGTGTGCGCATGCCGTCCCTCAGCACCTGACGCGCGCTTTCGATGGCTTTCCATTCGAGATGTCCGCCGCCGATGGTATGCCGCGCCGAGTCGCGCGTCACGATCATCTTGGTGCCGGCCTCGCGGGGCGCGGAGCCTTCGACGCGCGCGACCGTCACGAGCACCGCGGCGTCGCCGTGAACGAGCAGTTGTTGCAGATCGGGTAGCCAGGCTTGCATCCGGCGTTTCTCCATACAGGGCCTCACGGGATCGCCGTGCGGCTGGTTGATCGTGGCGGCCTGCGCGCTTCATGTGCGCGCAGGCCGCCTGTGTAATCTAGGCAGTCGTATCGGCGGCTGCGGGCGCGGGAGCGGTTCCCGCAGCCGCCTTTGCGTCCGTCGCAGCCTGCAGTGTCTCGAGCGCGTCGAGAATCGCCTCGGGTGTCGCCGGCGCGCGCAATGACGGTGCGCTCGGCGCATCGGGCACGGCGGCCGCGATCGCATCGCGCAGCGCCAGAAACACCGAGAACGGCAACAGCAATGGAGGCTCGCCGACAGCCTTCGAACGGAACACGGTTGGCTCGGCGTTTTCGTTGCGATACAACTGGACGTGGAACGCGGCCGGTGTGTCGCTGATCGCCGGAATCTTGTACGTCGATGGCGCATGCGTCATCAGACGGCCATCGCGATTCCACCAGAGTTCTTCGGTGGTGAGCCAGCCCATGCCCTGGATGAATCCTCCTTCCACCTGGCCGATATCGATGGCCGGATTGATCGACTGCCCGACATCGTGCAGGGCGTCGGCGCGTATGAGCTTCCATTCGCCTGTCAGTGTATCGATCACAACCTCCGACACCGCAGCGCCATAGGCGAAATAGTAGAACGGATGACCGGTCAGCGTCTTGGCGTCCCAGTGGACTTTGGGTGTCGTATAGAAACCGTCGGACCACAGTTGCACGCGGGCCAGATACGCGGCGCCCGTCAGCTGTTCAAACGGCATGGCCGCGCCGTTGACGCTCACCATGCCGTCAGCGAACTGCACGTCTTCGGCCGCGCCGCTGAGTTCTTTCGCAGCGAGTGCCGCGAGCCGCTCGCGTATCGTGCGCGCGGCCGCTTCGGCGGCCTTGCCGTTCAGGTCGCTGCCCGTCGACGCCGCCGTCGCCGATGTGTTCGCGACTTTCGACGTATCGGTCGCGGTCACGCGCACACGGGACAGCGCCACGCCGAATTCGCCGGCGACGACCTGGGCGACCTTCGTGTTGAGTCCCTGGCCCATCTCGGTGCCGCCGTGATTGACGAGGATCGAGCCATCCTTGTAGATGTGCACGAGCGCGCCCGCCTGATTCAGGAACGGCACGTTGAACGAGATGCCGAACTTCACAGGCGTCAAGGCTATCCCGCGCTTGAGCACCGGGCTTGCCGCGTTGAATGCGGCAAGGGCGGCACGCCGCGCACGATAGTCGCTGGTTGCGAGGAGTTTGTCGGTGAGCGGCGCGATGATGTTGTCCTCGACGCGTTGTCCATACGGTGTCACGTCGCGCTCACCGACGCCGTAGAAGTTGGCAAGTCGCACGTCGAGTGGATCGCATTTCAGCTGCCGCGCGATGCTGTCGAGCATCACCTCCATCACGAGCGCGCCCTGCGGGCCGCCGAAGCCGCGAAAGGCGGTGTTCGACTGCGTATTCGTCTTGCAGCACAGCGCGACGATGTCGACGTCGGACAGGTAATACGCATTGTCGAAGTGACATACGGCGCGTGTCGCTACGGCACCCGACAGGTCCGCCGAATAGCCGGCCCGCAACGCGATTTCGACGCGTGCGCCGAGAATCCGGCCGGTGTCGTCGAACCCGGCTTCGTATTCGTAGAAGGCGTCATGGCGCTTGCCGGTGATCATGAAGTCGTCGTCGCGGTCGGCGCGCAGTTTCACCGGACGCCGCAGCTTGTGCGCTGCGAGCGCCGCGACGCAGGCGAACAGCGCCGACTGCGATTCCTTGCCGCCGAACCCCCCGCCCATCCGCCGACATTCGCAGATCACGTTGTGCGTCGGCCAGCCGAGCATGTGCGCGACGACGTGCTGCATTTCGCTGGGATGTTGCGTCGAGCTGTAGACGAGCATGCCGTCCATCTCTTTCGGCAGCGCGTACGCGACCTGTCCTTCGAGATAGAACTGCTCCTGGCCACCGACCTCGAACGTGTCCTTGATCCGGTGCGGCGCTGAGGCGATCTTCTCGACAGGCGCGCCGCGCGTCAGATGCAGTGGCGGCAGTACGAACTGCTTTTTCGCTTTGGCTTCGGCCGGCGTAAGCACGACTTCGAGTGGCTCATAGCGAATCACATCGTCGCTCCTTGCGAGCGATGCGGCGCGGCGCGCGAGTTCATGGCTCTGTGCGATCACGGCGAACACCGGTTGGCCGAGATACAACACTTCGTCGGTGGCGAGGATCGGATCGTCGTGCAGCACCGGACCGCAATTGTTTTCGCCGGGGATGTCGGCGGCGGTCAGGACCGCGATCACGCCAGGGGCATTGCGCACAGCGTCGAGATCGAGCGAGACGATGCGCGCATGCGCATGGCGCGAAAGACCGAGCGCGGCGTGCAGCGTGTCCTGGAGTTCGGGGATATCGTCGGTGTAGGTGGCTTCGCCACTCACATGCAGCGCCGCCGATTCGTGCGGCAATGCCGCGCCGATCGCAGTCGCGGCCGTTGTGTTGCGACCGCTGGCCTCGACGATGAATGCATCGGTCTGCCTGTTCATGGCGACGGCTCCTGTGCGGTTGCGGCCTTAGCCTGGTCTGCTTCAAATGCGAAGGCATTCACGTCGCACAGAGCGAGCGGCGCAGTGTCGCGCGTTTCAAGATGGAAGCGCCACAGCAGATTGCGCGCGACCTTCAACCGGTATCCGCTCGATGCCCGCATATCGGTCAGCGGCTGATAGTCGGCGGCGAGTGCATCCATTGCGTGGCGCACGGTTGCTTCATTCCAGATCGCGCCGCTGAGGGCCGCTTCGGCGTGACCGGCCCGTTGCGGAATCGCCGCCATGCCGCCGAATGCGATACGTGCATCGATGATCGCGCCGCGATCATCGATGCGCAGCGCGAACGCCGCGCATACGGCCGAGATGTCCTGATCGTACCGCTTCGAGACCTTGTAGGTGCGAAAGCGCAGATCGCGCGCGGGGCGCGGCACGCGGATGGCCGCGACGAATTCGCCCACGTGCAGCGCGCTTTTCTGATATCCCAGATAGAACGCGTCGAGCGGCAGCGTGCGTGTTCGGTCTGCCTGCCGCAGGACGACCTCGGCGCCGAGCGCGATCAACGCAGGCATCGAGTCGCCGATCGGCGACCCGTTCGCGACGTTGCCGCCGAGTGTGCCGGCATTGCGGATCGGCAGCGAAGCGAAGCGGGTCCACAGTTCGGCGAGTTCGGGGTAGTCGACGGCGAGCGCCGCATAGGCATCTTCAAGCGATGCCGCCGCGCCGATCGTCAGCGTCTGCGCATCCCGTTCGATGGTTTTGAGTTCGGCGACGTTGCCGGTGTACAGGATGTCGCCGAGATCGCGAAACTGCTTCGTCACCCACAGGCCGACGTCGGTGCTGCCCGCGAGAATGCGCGCGTGCGGATGCAGCGCGCGCAACATGGCAAAAGTGTTGATGTCGACTGGCGCGTAAAACGTCGACGCGTCGAATTCAGCGCCGCGTGCATCGGGCGCGGTGTACTCGAACGTGTCATGACGCTGGATGGCCTGCAGCGTTTCGGCGATCTTCGCGCGGTCGAACGGCACGCGCGGATATTGCCGGTAGTCGAACATTTTCTGCGCGGCTTCGACGATCGGCCGGTAGCCAGTGCAGCGGCACAGGTTGCCGGACAGGGCGGTGTTGATTTCATCGCGTGTCGGCAGGCCGGCCGCGGCCGGCTGGTTCTCATAGAGCGCCCACATCGACATGACGAAACCAGGCGTACAGAACCCGCATTGCGAACCGTGGCAGTCGACCATCGCCTGCTGGACCGGATGTAGCGCGCCGTCCGTATCGCGCAGGTCTTCGACGGTGAAGAGCGCGCGGCCGTCGAGCGTCGGCAGGAACTGGATGCACGCGTTGACCGCTTTCAGCTGGAGCGCGCCGTGCGCGTCGCATTCGCCGACCACGACCGTGCATGCGCCGCAATCGCCTTCCGCGCAGCCTTCCTTAGTGCCTGTGCAATGGAGATCCTCACGCAGATGCTGGAGCACCGTGCGCGACGCAGGCACGTCGCGTATTTCACGGACGGACCCACGGTAATAGAAACGGATGGTTTGCGTTGTCATGGCCAATCCAGAAGACATTGCGGACCGGGCGCGCGTTACGCTTGGGGTCGCGCCGTAGCCGGCCTCGCGCACGTAGATCGCCATCCATGACCGAAGATAGCACTGACGGGCTCCGGAAAGTATTTCCCGGCGATGATGCGGGTTATCAGCACGCAATCATGACAATCGTACGATTCGCGTGCGGCGCGGAAGTTGCGCGCCGGGGGAGATGGCGCGGGAGTGAGGCGGGACGGGGCACACAGCCTGTGTGGCTGGACCCCGTACCGGACGCAGAGGCGGGAATCGCAGCGACCGGGTATGCACACCCCCGGCCAGGTGTTTACGCGCAGGCGGCCCGGAGCCAGGCCTGCCTGCGCGATGTCGTTGCGCTTATCCGCGTCGGCGGTTGCGCAGCAGGCTCAGCGCGAGCGGCACAAAGGCGACCACGAACGCGATCAGCGACCAGCCCGGCAGCGAGATGCCGAAGATCGGCGGGTAGGGCGTTTCGCACAGGCCCGCCACCTTGAATACGCTGGGCAGCCAGTGCGCGGGAGGCAGGTTGTCGACGACGGGCTGCAACGCGTCGAAGCCGCAGCTGAAGCCAGGGTGGGCCTGCACATAGACATGGCGCGCGGCGGTGACGATGCCGCCGAGTGCCGACAGCGCAGCGAGGAATTCCAGCAGGCGTACACCGCGCCAGCTTTGGAAGCGCGCGCCGAGGAATGCGAAGATGGCGATCAGCAGGAAGAAATAACGCTGGATGATGCACAGCGGACAGGGATCCTGGTGCTCGACGAATTGCAGATACAACGCGCCGGCGACCAGCGCTACGCAGATCAGGCCAAGCAGGACCAGCAGGGTGCGCTCACGACGCAGCACGGGGTCGTGGTTCTTCATCAGATGGGTCAGGGCCATATATTTAATTTAGGGCTGAATTAGCGTGGTGGTGAGCGCGATTCTAGCGCGAACCCCGGTTGCATCGCGTTTTGTCTAGCGGATCGTGTTGAGGACGGCTTCAGTCGCCCGGCCGATGGCGAGCAGGGCATCGTCAGCGTGCGGCGCGCCGGCGAGCATCAGCCCGACGGGTGCACTGCTGCGCGGATGGCACGGCAGCGACAGGGCGCACGAATCGAGGAAATTGAACGCGCTCGGATTCCGCAGGATCAATGCGTTGACCCGGCCGAAAGCGTCGTCGTCGTGTTCCAGATCGGCGACGCGCGGCGGCAAGACCGGCACCGTCGGCGCGACGATCGCGTCGAAACGTTGCCACAGTGCGCGCGCAGCCTCGAGCAGCGCGTTGCGTTCGGCGACGAGGTCAAGATAGTCGGCTGCGCTGGCTGGCTGGCCTTTGAGAATCCGCGCCAGTACGCGCGGGTCGTACTCGTCACGGTGTTTCTCGAGCAACGGACGGTGCCATGCATAGGCCTCGATCGGCGAAAAGCCGAAGCGGTTAATCTCTGGCAGCCGGTCGAGCGGTGCGAAGCGAACCTCGCTGACAATCGCGCCGGCCGCTTCCAGATGCTTGAGCGCGGTATCGATTGCCTCGGCCACGGCGGGCTCCACGCCGTCCGTGACATGGTTCGTGAGCACGCCGAGCCGCACGCCTTCGAGCGGCCGCGCGGCTGGAATGCGCGGCTCGAGCCCGGCCAGCACCCGGTCGATCAGCGCGCAGCACGCCACCGAAACGCCGATCGGGCCGAACGAATCGAGCGTCGGCGAGAGCGGCACGCCGCCCTGTTTTGGAATGCGGTCGGCGGTCGGCTTGAAGCCGGTCAGGCCGCAGAGCGCAGCCGGAATGCGGATCGAGCCGCCGGTGTCCGTGCCGAGCGCGACCGCGGCCATGCCGTCCGCAACCGACGCCGCCGCGCCCGACGACGAACCGCCCGAGATGCGTTCGTCGCCTTTCACCCCGCGCCGGTAGGGCGACAGCGGGTTGCCGTAATGCGGATTGAGGCCGAGACCGGAGAACGCAAATTCGCTCATGTTGGTGCGGCCGACGATGACTGCGCCCGCCCGCTTCAGCCGGGCGACCGCCACTGCATCGGCGATTGCCGGGGCGGCGTTTTCGAGCGCGCGTGAACCGGCGCGCGTCACCTGGCCCTGAATGTCGAACAGGTCCTTCACCGAGACGGGGATGCCGGCGAGCGGCGACAGCACGGTGCCGGCGGCGCGCAGGCGGTCGTGCGCGTCGGCAGCGGCGCGGGCGCTGTCGGCATCGACGTGCATGAAGGCAATGGCGCCTTGGCCTGCCGGATCGGCGATCCTGTCGAGTGCGGCTTCGACGAGTGCGCGGCTGGTGGTGCGTCCGGCGGCCAGATCGGCGGCGAGTTGGGCGAGCGGCGGGAAGGGCGTGAATTCGGTGGCCATGGCAGTCCGGGTCGGTTGCATGATGCGTGGACCGGCTTCGCTACGTGCCGCGGGGCTGTCTCAATGACGTGGTACCAAGGGACAGGACAGGCGGGCGGCGGCGAAACCGTCAGGCGATATCGTCCGCATTGTAGATCGGCTCCCGCCAGCTGGCGGATGACTGAACCGTAACCGGCTGAAATCGATCCGCCGAGGGGATGGGTTACCATTCAAGTTTTACATATTGTAAGGATTCTCGCGCATGCATCACGGCATCGGCTTCATTCAGGACCTGGCGGTGGTGATGGCGATCGCGGGCGTCGTCACCGTGCTGTTTCATCGCCTGAAACAGCCGGTGGTGCTCGGATACATCGCAGCGGGCGTGATCATCGGGCCATACACGCCGCCGTTCCAGCTGATCCACGACGAGCAGACGATCCAGACCCTGGGCGAGCTCGGCGTGGTATTCCTGATGTTCTCGCTCGGGCTCGAGTTCAGTCTGCGCAAGCTTTTTCGCGTGGGGGCGACAGCGGTTGTCGCGGCCTTGTCCGAGATCGTCTTGATGCTGTGGCTGGGCTATGAAATCGGCAGCGCGTTCGGCTGGAACCCGATGGATTCGCTGTTCCTCGGCGCGATCCTCGCGGTATCGTCGACGACGATCATCGTCAAGGCGCTCTCGGATCTCGGTCTCAAGCGCGAGCGTTTCGCGCAGCTCGTCTTCGGCATCCTGATCGTCGAGGATATTCTCGCGATTGCGATGCTCGTCCTGCTCTCCGGCATCGCGCAGACGGGCCAGTTGAGCCCGGGCATCGCGTTCATCACGCTCGGCAAGCTGCTGCTGTTCATGACGGTGTCGTTAGTGGTCGGGATTCTCGTCGTACCGCGGGCGCTCAATTATGTCGCGCGTTCGAACAGCGACGAGATGCTGCTCGTGTCGGTGCTCGGCTTTTGCTTCGGCTTCTGTCTGCTCGTCGTGAAGCTCGACTACAGCATTGCGCTTGGCGCCTTCATGATCGGTGCGATCATGGCCGAGTCGCGTCATCTGCATCGCATCGAGCATCTGATCGCGCCGCTGCGCGATGCGTTCTCCGCGATTTTCTTCGTCACGATCGGGCTGATGCTGAATCCGGCCGTGCTGGTCGACTACGCATGGCCGATCGCCGTGATCACGGCCGCGGTAGTCCTGGGCAAAATCGTCTCGTGCGGGCTCGGCGCCTTTCTCGCCGGCAGGGACGGGCGCACGGCGATGCGGGTCGGCATGACCGTCTCGCAGATCGGCGAGTTCTCGTTCATCATCGCGTCGCTCGGCCTCACGCTGAAGGTGACGAGCGCGTTTCTCTATCCGATCGCGGTCGCCGTCTCGGCGCTCACGACACTCTTCACGCCCTACCTGATCCGCGCCGCAGACCCGCTGACGCGCCGCCTCGGCGCGGCGCTGCCGTCCACTGTCGTGAACGTCTTCGGCATGTACGGGCAATGGCTCGACAGCTTGCGGCCGGAGAGCGGCGGTCCGACCGTGTTCAGCATCACGCGACATATCGTCCTGCAGATCGCGGTGAATCTTGCGCTCGTCGCGGCGATCTTCCTGGCCGCTTCGTATGGCGCGCCGTATGCCGGGGCGTGGCTCGCGCGCTGGGTGCCATCCGAGCCGATCCAGCACGTCGTGCTGTGGAGCGCGGCGCTCGTCGTGTCGATACCGTTTCTTGTCGCGGTCTATCGCAAGACCAAGTCGCTTGCCTTGCTGCTCGCCGAAGTCAGCGTGCAGCCCGCGAAGGCGGGGCGCTTCACCAGTGCGCTTCGTTATGCGATCTCGGACCTCGTGCCGGTGGTCTCGATGATCGGCGTGTTTCTGCTCGTCGCGGCGCTCTCCGGCGCGATCCTGCCGCCGACTGGCCTGCTCGTCGCCGTGCTGGTCTGCGCGGCATTGCTGGTGGCGCTGCTGTGGCGCTGGTGCGTGAAGATCCACGCCTCGATGCAGATCGCGCTGCGCGAAACGCTCGACGAACAGCCCGACCCGTGATCCGGCGACGCCGAAAAAAACGCAACAATGTGAGTAATTGTTTGGAGGTTTGCCCGCCATCGCCCGGTGGCGGATAATCAGGGCTGGTCCATTCGTTCGCGTGCCCGGCGCGCCTGCCCCACAGTCATGAGCGAAAACAAGTCAGCCAATCCCGGCACACCCGGCGCTTCTCCGGCAACCGACCTGCCTGGCGTTTCGACGTCTGCCTCGACGTCTGAAACACAGCAGGGATCGACGGGGCCTTCCAGCGAAACCAGCGAGGCGGCGGCACGCGCCTCGACCGATGCGCCCGCAAGCGCATCGACCGTGACGCCAGCCGATCCTCCCAGGACCCAGCAACAGCTCGATGCAGCACGGGCCCGCGCCGCCGCCGTGGAGGCGACCGCGAAGCAGGAAGCCGAAGTGCATGAGCGGGACCGGGACAAGGCTGCGAGGCATGGCAGCCCGGCGTCGCCGGCTTCAGCCGCTCCGGCTGCGCAACAGGCTCACAAGGCAGCGGCGGACACCACCGAGGCAGCGGCGGACGCTTCGGCGAAACCCGCGCCTGGGTCGCCGCCCCCGGGCTTTACGTCGCAACCCGATTTCACTGCCTTCAACCCGCCGCCGGCCAGTGCGCTGCCGCCGTCAACGCCGCGCTATCTGCGGCAGAGCGATTCGGCCTGGTCGGTGTTCGGCCGGATCATCGCGGCACGTGCCCGGCAGCTGTTCGATCGCGCCGGTCAGAGGATTACCCAGCGCACGCTGCGCATCGGCGTGTCCGCGCGGATCTTTCACCCGGAACCGGGTGCGAGAGGGCTGCGCGGCAAGACGTTGCAGTACCTGGAAGAATCGATTGCCCACTGGGTGATGTCACGCGACGTGATCGTCTTCATGATCCCGACGGTCGGGCATCAAGGCATGCTGCATCCGAGCAACATCCGGCTGCGCGACTATGCAAAGCATCTCGACGGGCTGTTGCTGCAGGGTGGCGCGGACGTGTCGCCGCAGTCGTACGAGGAAGTCGCAACGCGGCCGGAATGGCCCGGCGACCGTGTCCGGGACATGTACGAACTCGAGCTGCTGCATGAATTCGTCGAGTCAGGCAAACCGGTGCTCGGCGTTTGCCGCGGTTGCCAGCTGATCAACGTCGCGTTCGGCGGCACGCTGTACCAGGACATCGCCACCGATGTGCCGACTGCCGGCGTGCACGTCAGCGAACATTACGACCAGCACCGTCACGCGATCCACTTCCCGGACGGCTCCACGCTGGCGAACATGTTCCCCGGGCGCCGCGAGGCGATCGTCAATTCGATCCACCACCAGGCGGTGAAGTCGCTCGGACGCGACCTGAACATCGAGGCGGTGTCAGCCGCGGACGGCATCATCGAAGCCGTGCGCTATCGTCGCGCTCCGTTCGTGATGGGCGTGCAGTGGCACCCTGAGTTTCACCGCGCCGGTGGTCCGGAACTGCTCGATTGCACGCCGTTGCTCGATACCTTCCTGCGGGTGGCGCGCGAGACCCGCTTCTAGCGTATGCCTTCCCGGGCGTTTCCGAGGCACCTGAAAAAGCCGGCTTCAAGCCGGTTTTTTCTTGTCGTTGTCCGTGATAGTTCAGCCGCTCGGCGCGGCGAAATTTCTATGCATCGCGGCGACGGCCGAGTGGGGCGGATCAATCGACAGCACCGCCGACATCACCGGTCTTTATCTTGATTTAAAGTCCCGCCGCGCGACTGTAGAACGCTTCGCTTTGCTACGAATCCGCGCGATAATAAGCGGCTCTACTGGAATTGTTTCGCTTGGAGCGTGCACGATGAAGTACTCCTTATCTCTGCGGCGCGTGGCATTGCTTGCCATGGCGGGCGCCTCGCTGCATGGCGCGTTGGCGCTGGCGCAGGAGAGCGAGGCGACGGTGCCCGTCGTCGGCACGCGGCCTGCGATGAGTGCACTGACGGCGCAGCCCGCCACGTCCGCGCCCGCACCGCAGGCCGCATCGGGCGTCGTAGCGGGAAATGACGCGGACGTGCAAGGCTACGTTGCCGAACTGATCCAGATGATCCACGACGCGAAGCTGGTCGAGTTGCGTACGACGTACAACGGCAGCTTCGGTGCGAGTCTCTTTTTCCATCCTGACGAAGTGACGTACTACGTCGCGCTGTTTCAGGACCGTCATTTCTGGCGCGTAATCAAGTCCCAGGACGAGGCGCGTGCCGAAGCGATCTATGCGGGCTTCGTGCAGCAAACGTCGCAGCTGGCTGAAATCGAGATTCACCGCACGCAGTTGCAGGCACAAAACGCGTTTCTCGATCGCGTGATTGCGTCGTCGGCAGATCGCGCACGGCGTCTGCAGGCTGATCTCGAAGTCGCTCGCACGCAACAGGCGCAGGTCAGCGATCGTCAGCGTCAGATGCAGGCCGAGGCCGTCGCGTTGCGTGTCGAGAAAGAGAAGGCCCAGGCACAGTTGCGCGATCTGCAGCGCCAGGTTCAGATGCTGCAACGTCAGAATGAGGCGGGTTTGCCTGCGACCAAGTAGCCACGCGCAATCGCGTGATCAAAAGAGAACAGCCCTGTGCGTACAGGGCTGTTCTGTTTTGCGCTGTCGGCTATGGTGCGAAGCGCTCAGGCACCTCGGTAACCCGACGTTGCTTCATGTGGTCCATCCAGCTGGTGTCGTCAGTTCGCGCTGCATGGTGCGACGGTGCAATATCGCCGCCGTGCGGGCGTGCCCACATCGTAATGGAAGCGTACTCGTCAGTGACAGCCGGCGTGTTTTCGCGCGATGAAAAGCGCCCCGCCGCCGACGGCATCGCGGTGGAACGATAGGTCGTTGAGCCTGCCGATGCGGTGTGGCGGCGAGTATCAACATTGTGGGCCGTGGCGCGATACTCTGCATTTCGCGCGTGAGCCGTGGGGTGGCGATTGCTGCGACGGGTGGGTTTGTCGGTGGCCTTTGCGTTTACGTGTGCGACGGTATTGTGCGCCTTCCGTACGTCGACTTCTGAATGTGCGCCCTGAGAGGTCGCTGCGGCTGTTTGCGCTTCAGGTTGCAACGGTTGTGCGACAGGGCGCGCTGTGGTGTCGGGTCTGGCAACGTCCTGTACCAGGTGAACCGGCGTGTTTTTCAATGCGATCCATGTCAGCAGCGCGATGCCTCCCGCTGCTGCGGCGCCGCCTGCGAGGGCGGCACGCTTGCGTGTCGACGGGGATGGTGCGACCGACGCCACGACAGTTTCCGTCGATGTGACCAGCCTGTCGCCCGTCGACACTAAAACAGCTGCTTGAGCGCCAACATTGGCTTGGTCGGCTGCGGGGTGCGACTCCCAGCGACACAGCGAACGTATCGCATCTGCGCTCAGACAGAACGTGCGCAGCATCGCGGCATAGAGCGCCTTGAGCTGCGGGCGAACGCTGAAGTTGGGCGGCAGGAGTGCCCATTCGCGTCCGAACGGAACCGGCAGGCCATCGAACGGGCGCGCTCTCGGGAGGGCTATGTGGCCTTCGATCAGGGTGAGGGGGATAGTCGACATCGACGTTTTAGCGACTCCTCGCAGCGGGATCCTGGAGCTTCACGGCGACGTGCGAAGCGGTATTGTTCAACGTGCGCATACCCGTTCAAGCGGCCACTGACAACTCACGCCAAGAGCCATATAGGAAGCAATGGATGATGCACCCAGCGAGGGGGCGTCAGCGATCAGACGCGTCTTAAAATGGCGGTCAAGTGAGCAGGAGTGCTGATATTCATAAAGGCATCAACTTCGCGGCATTAGCCGTCAACGCTGGTGCCTTCATTCCCCGCGTCGAGGCGGTACACATAGCGCAGCGCTGTAATGTCGACGCCACCCATGTGATCGGGCTCGGCGCCCGCGGGTTGCCAGCCTTGCCGTTCGTAGAACGCGATCGCTTGTGCATTGCCTTCGAGCACATACAGATAGACCTGCGCTTCGCCGTGCGCACGGGCCCAGTCGAATGCAGCGCGCATCAGCAGCTTGCCGACGCCGATGCCCTGATGGCCCGGCAGCGTATGCAGATTGTCGAGTAGCACGCCCCACGGCGAATCGACCTGCCGTTCGACGCACGCGAAGCCGATCGCTTCTCCCGCACGTTCGGCGATGACGACGAGGCGCCTGTCTGCGCCCGGGGCATTCAGGCGTGCCTGCCAGTGGGCCGCACGTTCAGTGACGACATCGTTGTCAAGAAACGCAGCGGGCAGCAGGCCACGGTAGGTCTCCCGCCAACTGGTGGCATGAATGGTCGCGATGAGCGCTGCGTCGTCGGTCGAGGCAGGACGCAGGTTGAGTTCGGACATTGCAAAAAGCTTTTAAAAGAGATCAGGCAGTTAGTGTACTGCTCGCGTACACAGCTGGTTTCGTAAGTATTTTGTATGAAATGCGAGTTGACAGCAGTGGCGGTAAGATCCTGCCAGGCGGGCGCTTCGAGCCCGCTCCTGGTATTGCCCGGATATCGCGTCGATGCCCGGCGCATCAAGATCAATTGCCTCTCTGCGCATTCGTCCTGATGTCTCGCCGCGCGCATCGACTTGCCGACGCCGTGGATTGTTTCAACTGCGCTTCGCCGGCACAGCGAAGCGCCAATCAGAGAATGTCATGTCTACTGCGTCCCACGCATCTTCGCCCAACGAATCAAAGGTCAAGACAGTATTCCGCGTTGTCAGCGGCAACTTTCTTGAAATGTATGACTTCATGGTCTACGGCTATTTCGCATCCGCGATCGCCAAGACCTACTTCCCGAGCGGCAGCGAGTTTGCCTCGCTGATGCTGTCGCTGTCCGTGTTCGGCGCGGGTTTCCTGATGCGCCCGATTGGTGCGATCGTGCTTGGCGCATACATCGACCATCACGGCCGTCGCAAGGGGCTGATTCTCACGCTCGGGCTGATGGCGCTCGGCACGCTCACGGTGGCCTCGGTACCAGGTTACGCGACAATCGGACTGCTCGCACCCGTGATGGTCCTGTTCGGCCGGCTGTTGCAGGGCTTTTCGGCTGGCGTCGAACTTGGCGGTGTGTCTGTGTATCTGTCCGAGATCGCGACGAAGGGCAACAAGGGTTTCTATTGCGCATGGCAGTCGGGTAGCCAGCAGGTGGCCGTCGTGTTCGCAGCACTGATCGGCGTGATCCTGAATAGCGTGCTGCCCGCCGAGCAGATGACGGCGTGGGGCTGGCGTGTGCCGTTCCTGATCGGCTGCCTGATCGTCCCGTTCCTCTTTCTGATCCGCCGCTCGCTGAAGGAAACGGATGAGTTCCTCGCGCGCAAGCATCATCCTTCGATGGGCGAGATCATGAAGACGATGGCGCAGAACTGGGGCATCGTACTGGCCGGCATGGGCATGGTCATCATGACGACGGTGTCGTTCTACATGATCACCGCCTACACGCCGACCTTCGGCAAGGAAGTGCTGAAGCTGTCCGCGATCGATGTGCTGGCGGTTACCGTATGCGTGGGCGTGTCGAACCTGATCTGGCTGCCGCTCGCGGGGGCCTTATCGGATCGGATCGGGCGTCGACCGGTGCTGCTGACGTTTACGATTCTCACGATCCTCACGTCGTATCCGGCGGTGCAGTGGCTGGTTGCCGATCCTTCGTTCCTGCGCCTGCTCGGCGTGCTGCTGTGGCTCTCATTCCTGTACGGCAGCTATAACGGTGCGATGGTCGTCTCGCTGACGGAAGTCATGCCGGTCGAAGTGCGTACCGCTGGCTTCTCGCTGGCGTACAGCCTCGCAACGACGGTTGGCGGCTTCACGCCGGCGATCTCCACGCTGCTGATTCATACCACCGGCAACAAGGCTGCGCCTGGGCTGTGGCTGGGCGTCGCGGCGATCATCGGCCTGATCTCGACGCTCGTGCTGTACCGCACGCCGGAGGCGCGCAATCAATACCGCACCGCCTGATGACGGGCACGCGCGGCGTCGCGCGATGACGTGCGCAGCCGCGTATGCAACTGGAGTCGAGTCGAATAGGGGCCGAAGGGCCCCTTCTTGAGCTCTTACCTGCTCTCGACGCCGGCGACCGCCGCCGCTGCGTCCACACGGCTTTCACGCGCCGGGCTTTGCAGTTGCCGGCATTCCACCGCGATACCCCTGCGCGGTGCGTCGAGAACAAACCGGTCGATCAGTTCGCGCACGTCCGGATCGATAAAGTCGGCGCGCGTCGCATCGACGATCACGAATGCATTGTCCGGAATCTGCTGCAGGTGTTGCCGCAGCGATACCTTGCCGAGGAACGACACGTCCTTACGAAACGACAGCAGAAAATGGTCGCCGTGTTGCGCGATAGTGATGGGACGCTGCAGATTGGCGCGGATCGCGAGCGCGATGCTGCATGCAATGCCTAGCAGGATGCCGATCAGCAGATCGGTCAGCAGCACACCGACGACCGTCACGACGAACGGCGCAAAACGCTCGACACCCTGTCGGGCAATCGAGGTAAACAGCGAAGGGCTGGCGAGTTTCAAACCCGTGAAAATGAGAATCGCGGCCAGGCAGGCAAGTGGAATCAGATTGAGCACACTCGTGAGCACGAACACGCTGCACAACAGCAGCATGCCATGCACCACCGCCGACCAGCGGCTTTGCGCGCCCGCGTGAACATTCGCGGAGCTACGCACGATCACCGAAGTGATGGGCAACGCGCCGATCGCACCCGCCATCATGTTGCCGATACCCTGCGCCTTCAGTTCGCGATCGGGATAGACGGGTCGTTTCTTCGGATCGATCTGCTCGACCGCTTCAAGACTCAGCAGCGTTTCGAGACTCGCGACGATAGCCAGCGTCATCGCCAGACGCCAGACGTCGGGGTTCATCAGCTGGGCGAACGCAGGAAATCTGAACATGTCGCTCACTGCATCGAGCGAATCGAGCGAAGGTAACGCGACGCGATGTTCGACCGGAGGCGCAAACGCCGGCGCGAAGGCATCGAGGACCAGCGTCGCCGCGATGCCCAGCATGACAACCACGAGAGGGGCCGGCATCGCCCGGACCGCCGCGAAGCGGCGCAGGGCCTTCGATTCCCAGCCCGCGAGTACCGCAAGCGAAAGCACTGCAATCAGGCTGGCCGCGATCGACATCGAACCGATCGGCGTATGAAGCACGCCGGCGTTCGCGCCGCCGACCGCTGCGCCGTCGTTCGCCAGGCCGGCCGCGAGAGGCAACTGCTTGATGATGAGCATCAGGCCGATCGCGGCGAGCATGCCCTTGATCACCGACGACGGCACATAGGCGGCAAAGCGCCCCGCTTTCAACATTCCGAAACCGAACTGGATGACACCCGACAACAGCACGGCGATCAGAAAAGCGGAAAAACCCCCGAGCCGGGCAATGCCTTCGACGACGATCACGACAAGCCCTGCCGCCGGTCCGCTCACGCTCAGCTGGGAGCCGCTCAAGAGCGCCACGACCAGCCCGCCGACGATGCCGGACAACAGACCCGCAAACGGTTCGACGCCGGAAGCATTCGCGATGCCAAGACAAAGCGGCATCGCGACCAGAAAGACAACGGTGCCGGCAAACAGATCGCGCGGCAAGGTCATAAAGGTTTCACGTAGGCTCATGTTTTTCCGGAGAGGTGAGAGTTCGCGGCGGCGGGCACCGCGCGGGTAGATTGATACGCGGCCGGTGGACGGCTTACGAGGCCGCGGCTATTTGACCGGATTCCCCGGTGAAGCCGGAGGCAAGGACCTTGATCAGTCCGTTGTGCAGGCCGAAGATCCAGCCATGCACGCGTGGCGCAGACTCGGCATCACACACGATCGGCGTTCTGCGCAGCTCACGGACCTGTTCCAGTACACTCAACTCGGCCAGGCGGTTGACCCGCGACTCGCCTTCGGGCAAGCCATCCAGTTCCCGCCGGTGTCGCGACGCCAGCGCACATAGCGGCGCAATCCGCCGGGTCACGTGCGGCAAATCCGGCGAGGGCATCAGCAGCGACGCGCGCACCCCGCCGCAACCGTAGTGGCCGCAAACAATCACGTCGTCGACCTTGAGTACGCGCACGGCATATTCGAGGACGCTCATCACGTTGTCGTCGGACGAAGAGAAGAGATTGGCGATATTCCGATGCACGAAGAGATCGCCGGGATTGGCGTGAGTGACCGTTTCAGCCGGCACGCGGCTATCCGAACAGCCGATCCAAAGCACCTTCGGATTCTGGCCTTGCGTGAGGCCGGAGAAGAATTGCGGATCGCTATCGGCGGTCTCACGCGCCCAGGCGACATTCTCGACGAGCATGCGTTTAGTAACTAAAAAGTTAAGTCTTCGCGATTTGTGAGAAGACTTCAGTGTGCTGCGGCCAGAATTGGAACGATGTTGAAACGGGTGAGAGAACAGGCAGCAGCGATGGCGGCGCGGCCCAGACGCGTGAGGTAGTAGCGGTAGGTATGGGCCACCTTCTTGATCAAGCCGAGTGTGCGCAGTCGCGAGAGCTGTCGGGACAGCACCGGGGCGCTCATGTCCACATGCCTGGCCAGATCGGCACGGCGCAGGCCATGCACGTTGAACTCGCCGCGCTGCAAGGCACGCAGCAGTGCTTGCTCGCCGCCGTTGAAGAAGTTGAGTCCTTTGACCCTGCGCTCATTACTGCCCACGCGGGACTGGCTCAAACGTTGAAGGTCGCGCTCACCTGCGCTGGGGTCATCCAGACTCGACAAAAACGCGAGGTAGCGCTGGTTGCAGCCCAGCATGATCTCGCGCAGGTCGAACAGGCTGTAGATGGTTTTCCTCAACGCTGCGAGTTCGTAGGTGCTTTGGCCATTCCTGTGTTCCACCTTGCGGTGGTGTTTGAAGAAGCTCACGTCGTTGATGGTGGTTTCTATCCGCAACACATGGGAGAACTTGTCGTAAACCTTGACGCTGGCAACGCCCATATGGTGCTTGATGCAGCGTCCCTCGATGCGGGTGGACAGCCGCGAGCCGATCTCCTGCGCCAATTGCGGCGTGACCTTCTTGCCCAGGAAGCCGGCTACTTTCCCGGCGTGCGCGGCCAGCACCGCCTGACGCGACAGCACGTCGTACAGCGGCACCAGCGTCTGTTGGCTGCGGAACATCAGGTCAGTGGAATACTCGGCCTGCCGCAGGCTCCAGTGGTAGGTCTGGCCGAACACGTCGAGCACCGGGCACAGCCACTGCGCGTAGCGGTCCAGTCGCTCATGCAGCATATCGGGGCTCAGCGCGTCGGCGATGGCCTGTGCACGGTCCATATCGGCAATGCGCAAAAAGGCGTTGTCGGCCTGCACGAACCCGATGCCCTCGCGCTTGAGCGCACGGGCCACGGCGCCGTGGCCATTGCAGTAGAACTGCAAGCCGAACGGTGCCCAGGTCGGGACCCTGAGGTAGCACAGCCCGAGTTCGTCATCGATGAAGTAGAAGTAGTAGTGCAGACACTTGCCCGTCTCGGGGCGCAGGTAGGTCTTGCCGCTGCTCTTGTCGTGCCACGGCTTGTAGCTCGGGCAGGCCTCCATCGCCGAGATGACGTGCACCAGCCCGGGTGCATCGCCACGCCCCTGCAGCACGCGTGCCACCAGATCTTCCTTGCGGATGTGGCTCTTGTTGACGTGCTCAATCTCGATGCCGGCGGCAGCGCAGACCTCTTGCGCGCGCACACGGATGCGTTCGCGCAGCGGTTCGGCGAACCTGGCGTAGTCGAATAGGCGAATGCCGTTGGCGTTCAGAAAACTCGTCATGCCCGCTGCGTAGCACGCGCCAGGCAGCGTGCCCGTGATCAGGATTCGGTCAAAGCACGACAGCACGCCGTGCAAATTCGCCGCGTAACGCTCAATCAGATCGGCCTTCATGGTTCACTTCGGCATCGGCTGGCTATATGGCTACGCATCGTACTACCTGTTTGGTTCCGGCTCGTCCGGCTTAGGATGATTCATCGACAGGCACTCCAGCGGAGAAAAGAACGGGCGTTATTGATCGTGCGTTTGCTGTTCGACGGACGGGGTTTTGTTGCAAATAACTAAATTCTTGTGAATTGCTTTGTAAAAGAGAGTTTCATCATTCTCAAATATGAAGAGCAATACCGTGTTTTATATAACCTGGTTCGCAAGTGGACTTACTCGTGCGTAATCGTCACCGCCTTCTCGATTTCCCGCTAGTCCCAAACACCAGGATTTGAAATTAGCCCTACGCCTCCACGAGGTAGGCGTGTGACGTCTTCTGAGGCTAGCTCGGCGGTCAATACACGTCGTGCGGCGCACAATGCTTGAACTCTGCAAGTGCTGGCTGGCAATCGTCAAACGCGCTTCAGCGCTGACGCTGTTGATATGTGATCCATTTTCTTCATATTAACAGCTTATACGCGGCAAAGTGTTGCACTTCGCATTTAAAAACAAATTTGACAATTACTTTATTTATTTGGGAATAATCCTATATTCACGCGCTCTATAAAAACAATTTAGGTGTTGAGTGTCCGCTATTGTTTAATCTGTGAAGCGGGGCTGTTGACTTGAAACGTTTTTATTTGGGCAGGTTATGAAATTTGCGTGCTCAATCGCATTTGTGCTCGCCGCTGCGATGTGATTCCGGCTGCTTCGTTTGCTGCTGACGGTTCAGTCACCAATGAACCGAGCTTGCCAAACCGGGGAAGTTCTTATAGGCGGTGTGTGAGGGGCGAGCCGCGAGCCCTGCCCCTATCCCGATTTTTCAGGCGTCGCGCAATGCGAGCGCAACGGATTCGATCACCTCGTCCCAGGCTCCCGGTTCCGGCTGGCGAACGAGTTGCACGCCCGGATACCACGGGCTGCGCGCATCACCGACGAACCAGCGCCAGTCGGCGGCGAACGGGAGCATCAGCCAGAGCGGCTTGCGCAACGCGCCGGCGAGGTGGGCAATCGACGTATCGGTCGACACGACCGCATCGAGCCGCTCGATGATCGCAGCGGTATCCGCAAAGTCTCCGATACGCTGCTCGAAGCGATGGATCGACGCGCTGCGCGGATGCGCGTCCAGCGCAGCCCGATCCGCTGCGCTGAGCTCGGGTTGCAGCACGATCCAGTCGATGCCCTCGAGCGCGAACAGCGGGTCGAGCGCGGCGAGCGACATCGTGCGGTTTTCGTGCTGCTGGATGCGGCCGGACCAGGCGAGCCCGATCTTGCGCTTCGCCTGCCCGCCGATCGACCCGCGCCACTTGCGTAGATAGGCCGGCGGCACAGTGAGATACGGCGTGCGCGCCGGAATGCTCTCGAGCGTCAGGCCGAGCGCGAGCGGCAGGCTCAACAGGGGACATTGCAGGTCCGCACGGGGCCGCGGGGCGCCCTGGGCAATCAGCATCACGCGCCAGTCTTGCGCCGCTGGAGCAAGGATCGGTAGCACTTGAGGCTGCACCTCGAGCACGATACGGACGGCTTGCTGCGCAACGAGCGGCACGAAACGCACGAATTGCAGCGTGTCGCCGAAACCCTGTTCGGCGTGAATGAAGAGGGTCTTGCCTTTGATCGGCTCGCCGCGCCAGCGGGGCAGCGTTTGCGTGCCAGGCTGTGCGGAGATTTCGAGCCGCCATTCGTATTCGGGCAGACCGCGCGCGAAGTCACCGAGCGTGAGCCACACGAGCGCGCGATTCATATGTGCGGACGCGAGTTCGGGGCGCAGCCGCAGGGCCTGGTCGAACGCGCGCACTGCTGCCTCATGCGCGCCGAGCGCATGGCGTGCGGTGCCAAGGCTAAGCCATGCCAGTGCGAATCCTGGATCGAGGCCGACAGCGCGCTCGAAATGTTGCGTGGCTTGCGCATGCCGCCCGTGTGCAGCAAGCGCATTGCCAAGACCGAATAGCGCAGGCACCAGATGTGGCTGCAACGAGAGCGTCGCTTCGAAAGCGGCGATGGCTTCCTCATGCCGGCCGACAGCGTCGAGCGTGTTGGCAAGATTGAATTGCGCAGCGACAAAGCGCGGTTGCGCGGCGAGCGCGGCCTGAAACTGCGCGATGGCGTCGTCGGCCCGGTTCAGCGCATTGAGCCCCATCCCGAGATTGTTGTGCGCGCCCGCATGACCCGGACGCAGTTCAAGGGCCCGCCGGAACTCGGCGATCGCATCCTCGTGCTGGCCGAGCGCGTGCAACGCGTTGCCGAGATTATTGTGCGACGACGCGTCGGCTGGTTGCAGGTGCAGGGATTTCCGGAACGCGTCGGCGGCATCTTCGTGCCTCCCAGCGGCCGCATACGCGTTGCCCAGGTTGTAATGCGCCATCGGAAAGGCCGGCGAGAGCGACAGCGCATTGCGAAAGCGCTCGATTGCGCCGTCCAGCTGGCCGAGCGCCTTCAACGCGTTGCCGAGATTCAGGTGCAACGCCGCATCGTTGGGGCGCAGGTCGACAGCGCGCCGGACGAGATCGGCGGCAGCGGCGTGCTGGCCTTGCTGGTGGCGCAGGACGCCCAGCAGGTGCAGGGCGTCTACATGGACGGGGTCGGCGGCGAGCGTCGCGAGATATTCGCGCTCGGCGTCGTCGAGCCGACCGTCGCGATGAGCCGTCCAGGCGCGGGAAAAAGCAGGTTCCATGACGGTGGGAAGACGGTTCGGGTGAGACAGACCGCGCATTTTCCCACACTCGGCGTGCCACACCCGGATTGACGCGGTCGGGGGCGAGATATAACATTTGAACAACTGTTCATATGTATGTCGATTTTGCGGATCGAAGATGACACCTTTGACCAACGATGACCGTGTCGTGCCGCTCGCGGACCTGTTCCGGCTGCTGGGTGACCCGACGCGTCTGCGGATCGTCCTCGCCTGCGTCGACGGGCCGCGCGCCGTGGGGGCGATTGCCGGATCGCTTGGCCTGTCGCCTTCGCTCGTGAGCCATCACCTGCGGCTCTTGCGGGCGGCGCGCATTGTGCGGGCAGAGCGGCAGGGCAAGCAGGTGTTCTATCTTGCCGCCGACCGTCATATCAGCGGGATGCTGGCGGAGATGCTCGAACACGTGGCAGAGCCGGTCACCGAATTTTCCCTGGATCAAGAATGATGAAAAACCGCAAGGGCGGCCAGCTTGCCGTGGAGCGTGAAGACGACCACGCGCCGGTATGGCCTGGCGGCGTCGGCGCCTGCGATGAAAAAGGCGCTTACCTGGGCGCACACGGTCGCGCGCAAGGGCACGCCGGGCATGGCCACGATCATGCGGATGGTCACGACGCAGGCTGCGGCCACGATCATGACCACGGCCATGACCAATACGACCATCACGATCACGGCAATCAGGCGCGGGACGCCCAAAGCCACGCCGGCCATCAGCATGGGCATGGCCACGGTCACCATCACCACCACGCCCCGGCGGCCGGACACGGCCGCTCATTCGCGCTGGCCGTCGCGCTGAACGTCGTGATCGTCGTTGTTCAGGGCATCTACGGCGTGCTCGCGAATTCCACGGCGCTGCTCGCGGACGCCGGCCACAATCTGTCGGACGTGCTCGGCCTGCTGTTTGCGTGGGGCGCGACGTGGCTCGCAACACGCCGGCCGTCGGCGCGCTATACCTTCGGGTTCGGCAGTTCGTCGATCCTCGCTTCGCTGGCCAACGCAGGGCTGCTGCTGTTCGCGTGCGGCGTGATCGTCGCGGAGGCGATCACGCGCTTGTTCAATCCGGAGCCGGTGGGGGGTCTCGACGTGTTCATCGTCGCGACGCTCGGAATTGTCGTGAACGGCTTTTCCGCGTGGCTTTTCATGCGTGGTCAGAAAGAAGATCTCAACGTTCGCGGGGCCTTCCTGCACATGGCTGCCGATGCGTTGATCTCGGCCGCGGTCGCCGTTAGCGGTCTGGTGATTCTCTTCACCAACTGGACATGGCTCGACCCGGTGATGAGCATCGTGGTGGTCGCGGTAATCCTGTATGGCACGTGGGGACTCGCGCGCGACTCGCTGCGGCTTGCGCTCGACGCCGTGCCGCCCGGTGTCGACATGCAGCGCATCCGCGACTACCTCACGTCCCAACCAGGCGTCATCGACGTGCATGACCTGCACGTGTGGGCGCTGTCGACCACCGGCAACGCGCTCAGCGTGCATCTCGTGATGCCGGACGGGCATCCGGGCGACGTGGTCGTCGACGGTATTGTCGCGACGCTGCGCGCGCGCTTCGCGATGCACCACGCGACGTTGCAGGTCGACCTCGGCACCTCGAACCATCGCTGCGTGCTCGACCATCCTCCGCACGGCCATTGAACGCATTGGATGCACCGCATGCCGGACAAAAAAACGGCGGCGTACACTAGGCGGCATGTCTGTGTCTGGAGCCCTGCATGCCCGCCGCTTTTCTCGACGCACCTGCGGTCCTCATCGTCGGCGCTGGTCCGACCGGACTCGCTGCGGCGATGAGCCTCGCACGCGCGCATATTCCGGTACGTCTGATCGACAAGGCGTTGCATCCTGCACCGTACTCGCGCGCGATTGGCATCCAGGCGCGCACGCTCGAACTGCTCGAACAACATCGCATCGTCGAGCCGTTTCTCGAACTCGGGCATCGGGCGCGTGCGGCCAATCTCTACTCGAACGGACAGCGGCGCGCGCGGCTCGATTTCGATCCGCTGCAGACGCGTTATCCGTATCTGCTGTTTCTCGATCAGTCGGTCACGGAACGCCTGATGACGGAGCATCTCGCGACTCTCGGTGTGACGGTCGAGCGCGGCGTCGAACTGGCCGCGTTCACGCAGGGGTCGGCGGGCATCAATGCGACACTTCAGCGCGCCGACGGTCGCACGGAGACGTTGCATCCATCGTATCTGGTCGCCGCCGACGGCGCGCACAGTGCGATCCGTCACCGGCTCGGCGCAGCCTTCGACGGCAAGACATTCGAGCAGACGTTCCTGCTCGCGGACGTACGGGCGGAGACCGACTGGCCCGACGATGAGTTTCATATCTTCGCGTCCGGCGACGGGCTTGCAGCGCTGTTCCCGATGGGTAACGAGCGTTACCGGCTGATTGCGGATCACCCGGCACCGCAGCTTGTCGTCGCCGCAGCGCAGAGCGCTGCGGCGACGCCCGTCTCGTTGCCGGGCGCGACGCTCTCTTCAGCGACACCTTCGCTCGATGAATGCAGGGCGATTGTCGGGCGTCGCGTGCAGCATCCGGTCGCCCTGTCGGGCATGACGTGGGCAGCGTACTTTCATCTGAACAGCCGGATGGTCGAGCAGTTGCGCGTCGACCGTGTGTTTCTTGCCGGAGATGCCGCGCATGTCCACAGTCCAGTCGGCGCCCAGGGGATGAACACGGGCATTCAGGAAGCGTTCAATCTTGGCTGGAAGATCGCGCGGGTTCTCTCCGGCGGCGCGCCCGACCGGCTGCTCGACACCTATCACATGGAGCGTCATCCGATCGAACGCGATGTGCTGCGGCAGACGAGCTTCGTCATGCACCTCGCGGAAGCCGATCACGGGCCGCTCAAGCTGCTGCGCGAACGGGTGATGCCGGTGCTGGCCGCACTCGGGCCGTTGCGCGATGCCGCACGGCGCACGGTCAGTGAGCTGTCGATCCAGTATCGCCGCAGTCCGTTGACGCTCGAGCGCGTGCTCGATGGCGGTCCGCGCGCAGGCGAGCGGGCCCCCGATGCGTGGGTGCACGTGCTCGATGGACCGCTCGGCAGGGCGCCGGGCATCGGTTGTCTGTTCGATCTGCACGACCCGGCGTTCTTTTCGCTGCTGGTGCTGGTCGCGCCGGATGCGCTGGACGAAGCGGCCACGCACGACCCGGTCACGGCGCGCCGGGCCGTCCGCGATGCCGATCTGAAGCGGTTTGTCGAAGAGGTCGAGCAGCTCTTGCCGGGCGCGGTGCGTGTCTGGCGTCTGACCGACGTGGAGGGCGAGGGCCGTCCGTCACTGACCGATGCATACGGGCGCACACGTCCGGCCTTTTATCTCGTGCGGCCGGATGGCTATATCGCCGCGCGGGGCCGCCCCGCATCCGACCTGAACGGACTGCTGCGTCACTGCGAGTCATGGTTCACCAAAAGCACGCAGCCGGAGCGGGAGATGGAGTGAAGGCGGCAAGAAAAAACGCCGACGCGATTCACGCGTTCGGCGTTGGTGCCTGGCTTCTCCTGCCGGTCAGGCCGCGACGGGTGTCAGTTCGTCCCGGTGCTTCAGCACGGCTTCCCTGACGATCGCGGACATCTCCACCTGAGTCGCGCCGGGTGTATCGAGCGCCACCAGCAACGCGCGCCGCATGCGCGGTTCCCAGAAACGGCGAATGTGGTCGGCGATACCGCTCAGCGCCTCTTCGTGGTCCGGCATCGATTCGAAGAAATCGCCGATCCGGTTCGCCATGTCGACCAGATTGTCTTTATCCATGGATCATCCTCACTTGCCAGCCGTTGCGTTGGCGGCTTCGTTGGCCGTCTCGCGCCGTTTCAGCAGATCGAGCTGCTCTGCGTTGAAGCGCGAATAGTTCTGTTGCCATTCCGACGGCTGAGCGACCGGCATCACCTGGACCGCCGTAACCTTGTACTCCGGACAGTTGGTCGCCCAGTCGGAGCTGTCGGTGGTAATCACGTTCGCGCCGGATTCGGGGAAGTGGAACGTCGTGTACACGACGCCCGGCTGCATCCGTTCCGTCACCTTCGCGCGCAGTACGGTCTGGCCTGCCCGCGATTCGATGCCCACCCAGTCGCCCGTCTTGATGCCGCGTTCCTCCGCGTCGTGCGGATGCACTTCGAGGCGGTCCTCATCGTGCCAGCGCGAGTTTTCCGTACGGCGCGTTTGCGCGCCGACGTTGTACTGCGACAGGATGCGGCCCGTGGTCAGCAGCAGCGGGAACTTGCGCGTGACCTTTTCCGGCGAAGCGACGAACTTCGTGATGACGAACTTGCCCTTGCCGCGCACGAACGTATCGATATGCATGGTCGGCGTGCCGTCAGGCGCGTTCTCGTTGCACGGCCACTGGATGCTGCCCAGCTGGTCGAGCTTGCGGTACGAGACGCCATGGAAGGTCGGAGTGAGACGCGCGATTTCGTCCATGATTTCCGACGGATGCGCGTAGTCCATCTCATAGCCGAGCGCGCGGGCGAGCAGCACCGTGACTTCCCAGTCCGCGTAGCCCGGCACCGGCGGCATCACCTTGCGCACACGCGAGATGCGGCGCTCTGCATTGGTGAACGTGCCGTCCTTTTCGAGGAAGGACGAACCCGGTAGCAGCACATGCGCATATTTCGCGGTCTCGTTCAGGAAGATGTCCTGCACGACGATGCATTCCATCGACGACAGTGCGGCCGACACGTGATGCGTGTTCGGGTCCGACTGCACGATGTCTTCGCCCTGGCAGTACAGGCCCTTGAAGGAGCCATCGAGCGCGGCTTCGAACATGTTCGGAATGCGCAGGCCGGGTTCCGGCTGCAGCGTGACGTGCCAGGCGTCTTCGAAGAGCGTGCGCGTAGTCGTGTCGCTGATATGGCGATAGCCCGGCAGTTCGTGCGGGAACGAGCCCATGTCGCACGAGCCCTGCACGTTGTTCTGGCCGCGCAGCGGGTTCACGCCGACGCCTTCGCGACCGATGTTGCCCGTTGCCATCGCAAGATTCGCGATGCCCATCACGGTGGTCGAGCCCTGTGCGTGCTCGGTGACGCCGAGGCCATAGTAGATCGCTGCGTTGCCACCCGTTGCATAGATGCGGGCGGCTTCGCGCACGGTTTGCGCAGGCACGCCGGTCACATCGGCGGTCGCTTCCGGCGCGTTTTCCGGCAGCGCCACGAACGCGCGCCACTGCTCGAACGCACGCGATTCGCAGCGTTCGGCAATGAACGCTTCGTCGAGCAGGCCTTCGGTGACGATCACATGCGCAAGCGCATTGACGATCGCGACGTTCGTGCCCGGACGCAGTTGCAGATGATGAACCGCCTTCACGTGCGGCGAGTTGACGATATCGATCACACGCGGATCGATGACGATCAGCTTCGCGCCTTCCCGCACGCGGCGCTTCAGACGCGAGCCGAACACCGGGTGGCCATCGGTCGGATTGGCGCCCATCACGACGATCACATCGGCCTTGTCCACCGACGCGAACGTCTGCGTGCCGGCCGACTCACCGAGCGTCGTCTTGAGCCCGTAGCCGGTCGGCGAATGGCAGACGCGTGCGCAGGTGTCGACGTTGTTGTTGCCGAACGCGGCACGTACGAGCTTCTGCACGAGGTAGGTTTCCTCATTCGTGCAGCGCGACGAGGTGATGCCGCCGATCGAGTCGCGACCGTATCTGGCCTGAATACGGCGGAATTCCGACGCGGCGTAATTGAGTGCTTCCTCCCAGCTGACTTCGCGCCACGGATCGGTGATCTTCGCGCGGATCATCGGCTTCGTGATGCGGTCCTTGTGCGTCGCATAGCCCCAGGCGAAGCGGCCTTTGACGCACGCGTGGCCTTCATTCGCGCCGCCGTTCTTGTACGGCACCATGCGGATCACCTGGTTGCCCTTCATCTCGGCCTTGAACGAGCAGCCGACGCCGCAATACGCGCATGTCGTCACGACCGAATGTTCAGGCTGGCCGAGCATCACGACGCTCTTTTCCTGCAAGGTCGCGGTCGGGCAGGCTGCGACGCAGGCGCCGCACGAGACGCATTCCGATTCCATGAACGGCACGTTTTCGCTGGCAGCGACGCGCGATTCGAAGCCGCGGCCTGCGATCGTCAGTGCGAATGTGCCCTGCGTTTCTTCGCACGCGCGCACGCAGCGGTTGCAGACGATGCACTTCGACGGGTCGTACGTGAAGTACGGGTTCGACTCGTCCTTTTTGTCCTTCAGATGGTTCGCGCCGTCAAAGCCGTAGCGCACCTCGCGCAGGCCCGTGACGCCCGCCATGTCCTGCAGTTCGCAGTCGCCGTTGGCGGGGCAGGTCAGGCAGTCGAGCGGGTGATCGGAGATGTAGAGCTCCATCACGTTACGGCGCAGCGACTGCAGGCGGTCGGTCTGCGTGCTGACCTTCATGCCGGCTTCGACCGGTGTCGTGCATGAGGCAGGATAGCCGCGCCGGCCTTCGATCTCGACGAGACACAGGCGGCACGAGCCGAACGGTTCGAGCGAATCGGTGGCGCACAGCTTCGGCACGTTGACGCCGACTTCGGCCGCGGCGCGCATCACCGACGTGCCGGCCGGCACCGTGACCGCCTGGCCGTCGATCTCGAGCGTTACATCGACGTCGGCGTGACGCAGCGGTGTGCCATAGTCGGTCTCGTCATAAGGATCACGCGCGGCCCGCTGCACAGCCTGCGACTTGCACGCACAGTTGCCGGAGCCGCAGCCGCCAGCTTTGGAGTTGAGAACATCAGACATGTGGTGCTCCATCGTCAGGCCGCTGCCGCTTTGGGCGCGGTGTCGAGACCGAAGTCTTCAGGGAAGTGGTCGAGTGCGGACAGCACCGGGAAGGGCGTCATGCCGCCCATTGCGCAGAGCGAACCGGACACCATCGTGTCGCACAGGTCACGCAGCAGTTGCACCTGCTTCGTCGATGTATCGCCGTTGCGGATACGGCCGATAACCTCGACGCCGCGCGTCGAGCCGATCCGGCACGGCGTGCATTTGCCGCACGATTCGAGCGCACAGAAGTGCATCGCATACTGGGCAAGTTCGGCGAGATTGGACGTATCGTCGTGCACGACGAGCCCGCCGTGACCCACCACTGCGCCGACAGCGGCGTACGCCTCGTAGTCCATCGGAATGTCCCACTGGCTTTCGGGCAGATACGTGCCGAGCGGGCCACCGACCTGCACCGCGCGTGCCGGCCGGCCGCTTGCCGTGCCGCCGCCGAAGTCGTAGAGCAGTTCGCGCAGCGTCACACCGAATGCGAGTTCGACCAGGCCACCCTGTTTCACGTTGCCGGCCAGCTGGAACGGCAGTGTGCCGCGCGAGCGGCCCATGCCGAAGTCCTTATAGAACGCCGCGCCTTTCGCGAAGATGATCGGCACGGTCGCGAGCGTAATGACATTGTTGATGACCGTCGGCTTGCCGAAGAGCCCGGAGAGTGCCGGCAGCGGCGGTTTCGCGCGCACGATGCCGCGCTTGCCTTCGAGCGATTCGAGCAGCGCTGTTTCCTCGCCGCAGACGTAGGCGCCCGCGCCTTTCGCGACGAACAGTTCGAAGCGATGCGGCGAGCCGAGCACGCTATCGCCCAGCCAGCCTGCAGCACGCGCTGTCTGGATGGCGGCTTCGAGCGTTGCGATCGAGTGCGGATACTCGCTGCGCACGTAAATGTGGCCGACCGTTGCGCCCGTCACAATCCCCGCGATGATCATCCCTTCGATCAGCACGAAGGGATCGCTTTCCATGACGAGACGATCGGAGAAGGTGCCCGAATCGCCTTCGTCCGCGTTGCAGACGATGTATTTCTGATCGGCCTGAGCCGCCCGCACCGTCCGCCATTTGATGCCTGCCGGGAACGCCGCACCGCCGCGACCGCGCAGACCGGATTCGATGAGCGCGTCGCAGGCCGCGGCGCCGTCGATGGCCAGAGCCTGCTTCAAGCCTTCGATGCCGCCATGAGCGACGTAGTCGTCGATCGAAAGCGGATCGGTGATGCCGATGCGGGCAAATGTCAGCCGCTGCTGCTTCTTCAGATACGGAATTTCATCGACCACGCCGACGCTGCGTGCGTGGTCTTTACCTTCGATAAAGCCCGCGTCGAAGAGCGCTGCGACATCCGTGCCCTCGACGTTCGCGTAGCCGATGCGGCCCGCGGCCGTTTCGACTTCGACGAGCGGCTCGAGCCAGAGCAGGCCGCGCGTGCCGTTGCGAACCAGTTCGATTGGAATGCCGCGGCGGGCGGCTTCGCTGACGATCGCGTCAGCGAGGGCGTCGGCGCCGAGCGCGAGCGCGGAAGAATCGCGAGGGACGTAGATGCGCGTCATGCTGTTTCCTCCACGCGTTTCATGGCTGCGGCGAGCAGCGCGTCGAATTTTTGCGGCGTGACTTTCGCGTGCAGCGTGTCGTTGATCATCATTGCCGGCGACAACGCGCACTGCCCCAGGCAATACACCGATTCGAGGCCGACTGCGTCAGCATGACCGTGAGGTTCATCGAAGCGGCAACCGGTGTGCGCTTCGATATGCTGCGCCAGCGCTTCCGTGCCCATGCTGCGGCACGCTTCTGCGCGACATAGCTGGACCGTCACGCGGGCAGCGGGCTGCGTGCGGAAATGGTGGTAGTAGGTGATCACGCCATGCACTTCGGCCCGCGACAGACCGCTCGCCCGCGCGAGCGGGGCGACGACCTCCGGTGGGACGAAGCCGGCTTCGTCCTGGATCGCGTGAAGGATCGCTAGCAGCGACATGCCCGGGCGCGCGTGGCGCTGCACGAGCTGTTCCGGATCAGCGACTTTTGTATTGTCCAAGCTGGGGCTCCTCCAAAGTCAAATATGCACTTGTTATTCATAATGTGTGCATCTATGCTTCGTCTTTACATGGGTCTTGAGCGAACAATAGGCGGCTCGCTCACCTGCTGCAATAGGAAATCTAATTTCATATATGAGCCGATGATCAGGATCGAATGCCAGGCGCAGCTGGTCGTGCGCGACGTGGACGGCCGGGAGGCCAGCCTGACGGATGTCGTGCCGCTGCTGGCGCTCGTCGACGAATCGGGCAGCATTGCGCAGGCCGCGACGCTTAAGGGTTTGTCCTACCGTCACGCATGGGGTTTGCTGCGCGCAATCGAGGATCGTCTCGGCGGCGCCTTGATCGCCAAGGAGCGCGGCCGCGGGTCGGTGCTGTCCGAACTCGGGCAGGCCGTGCTGCGCGCGCAGCGTCTGTGTGGCGAGCGGCTCGACGGCAACATGCAGGCCCTCGCGAGCGAAGTGGCGAGCGAACTGAACCGCTGGCTCGTGCCACCCACCGACGATCTGCGTATTCACGCGTCGCACGGCTATGCGGTCGCGGCACTCGTGACCGAGCTGGTGGCACGCGACATTCCCGTCGACATCAAATACCGCGATAGCGCCGAAGCCGTGACTGCGCTCGCACGGGGCGAGTGCGATCTCGCAGGCTTCCATTTGCCGCGAGGGGCCTTTCGCGAAGCCTGTGCGCACATCTATCGGCGCTGGCTCGATCCGCAGCATCACGTGCTCATCCACCTGACGCGCCGCAAACAGGGGCTCTTCCTCGCGAAGGGCAATCCGAAGCGGATCGCGGGTTTGAGCGACCTGTCGCGCGGCGACATCCGCTTCGTCAATCGACAGCCCGGGTCCGGCACGCGGATGTTGCTCGATCTCGCGTTGCGCCGCATCGGCATCGATCCGGACCGGGTGAACGGCTACGCGTCGGCGGAATTGACGCACTCCGCGATTGCCGCGTTCGTCGCCAGCGGGATGGCGGATGTGGGGTTCGGTGTCCAGCCGGCGGCGCATCACTTCGGGCTCGACTTCATTCCGGTGGTTGATGAAGACTATTACTTCGCGTGCGACCGCCAGGCGCTGGAGCGTGCGCCGCTAGCGTCGGTGGTCGCGTCGCTGCGCAGCGACGCGTTCCGTGCCGGCGTCGCGCGGCTCGCAGGATATGATCCGCTGCACTGCGGCGAAGTCGTCGATCTCGACCACGGTCTGGCAAGCATGGCGGAGTAAGCGCGCGTAATAAGTCAGCGAGCCCGTGGCGCTGCAGCGCGGTACGGATTGCGATACTCTCTACGCTTCGCACCAGCCTCAACGGCGCGCCAGGCCGCGCCGAATCGACATGAAATTCCTTCTCAACGCATGCGCAGCAGCCGTTACGGCTGGCGCGCTTCTCGGCACCGTCTCCATCGCGTTCGCACAAAATTCCCCCGGCGTGCCGGGCGGCATCCTGCAGGACGAATTCCGCCTGCGGGAGCATCCGCAGTTGCCATTCGCCGCGTCGGCGCCGTCGAAGAAGTATCAGAAGGACACGCCGTCGGCACGCCGCCGCAAGGGTGACGACGGGGATCCGAATGGCTGCAACCTTCAGTGCCCTGAAGATCAGTAAGCGCTTTCCGGCGTTACCGCCCGGCTACGGCTTCGCGATGTGCCATACGTCCTTGAAGCCGTCGCCTTTCATGTCTCCTGGGCTCGTGTCTTTCGCAAAGCGATAGAGCGGATGGCCCTTGTACGTCCACTGCTGCTTGCCGTCCGCAGACGGAATCACGCTCCAGGCTCCCGACGGCTTGTCATACGAATCCGCTGTGGCTGCGGGCCAGGCTTCCGCGCAACCACCCGTGCAGGCGCTCTTGCCGTCCTTGTCGAAGACATAGAGGGACATGCCTTTTTCGTCGACCAGATGGCCGCCGACCGTTTTGGGCATTTCGGCGAATGCCGTCTGCTGGATGGCGAGGACAGTGAGGAAAAGAATAGCCTTGCGCATGATGGTCGCTCCTGTCCTGGATGTTCTGTCTAAAAGCACACGATACGCAGGGTCGCGTGCGTGGAATAAACGGCTGAAAACATTGGTTTATTCCGCGCGGCCTCTTGTTTGCTGCGGGTTTTTTAATCGCGGGTCGGGTGCGGGCCGTACTTCTTATATCTCTGGATGCTGATTTTAACGTCATGGCGTCATGGAGCGATTGCGGCTGTCCGGAGTGTCTTTGTCGATCAGATAGTATCTCGCGGTCCCGTCGTGGATTTTTCCCGCGCGGTATTTTGGTTCAAGTCGTAAATTCCATATCGGATGTCCATCCTTCATCGATGAATCTGGCCCAGGCGGAGGCTTCCGGGAGATCTCCTTGCTCCGTGTTGTCGGTAGTGATTTGCGGGTCTGAATTAAATATGACTATTCCTAAAAGCAGATTCGAGGTGAAGTTTCATGGCATATTTAATTCCTGATTTTTATAGAATGGATGGTCGTAAAACAAGGTAAAGATATCTCATCCTGAAAAATATGGGTGCTACGATTTGCATCGCCTTGGGTAGTGTCATTATCCTGGGCTAAATCCGGTCAACCTCTTATTCAGAGCAATTCAATATGCAAAAAATCGATCGCAATGAACTGGCCCAATCCGCTGTCGCAGGTGGTTGCTGCAAGGGCTCCAGCGCTCCGGTCAACCCGCCGCCAACCAAGCCGGTCGCTTAACGGCTAGGTGTCTCGAGACGGCCCCGGCATGGGGCCGTCTTTCGCGCATCGATGAATATGTTCTTGAACAAAACCGTGCACCTGTTCCTTGCGTCGCTTCGCAGCGTGGTCATGCGGCAGGGGAATCGATTGAAGGGAGCCTTGATCGCACGGACGCCGCCAGAAGCGATCGAGCCATTCGCAATGGCGGGTTGTCGGCTATGGAGTCTTCTTGATATCAGGATGCGCATGAGGGCCGAGGAGCGCTGTGAAACCGGTCGACATATGCTGGCGCATGCTTCGTTCGACTCGTGGCGCGTGTCTGCTGGCGTCTTGCTCGAAAGCCTCATCGACCAGCGAATCTACTTTGGCAGACTGCTGCGCGGCAGTGAGGCGTGGCCCGATCTGCAGGCCGTGGCTGCGGCCCTCGCCGACAGCATTCGGCAACTGCGAGTCGACGAACCGGGACGTCCGGTTATTGTGTCGCCGTTTCACTATGTATCGCAGTACGCGAACATTTACGTCGTCGACGAATTGCGCGCATTGCTTGGGCTGGAGTCGATTGCGGTTGTGTCGGGGGTCCCGCGCGACCTGTATGGAGACGATCACGCGCAGATACCGGGCGTGAGCGTGCTTTACACGTACGACGACCACAACCGGAACGGACTCGGACTGCGCGTCGCCCGGGCGTTGAAGCGTAGCGGCGTGGTGGTGGTCTTCGCCGATGTGCCGCCGTTCACGATGCACCGGTTCCCGATGGAGACCGTCGGCGTCTCGATGTTCGGCCGCCGCGCGCGCATTCACCACGGCGTGTTCCGCCTCGGTAAACAGTTCGATGCGTTGTTGATGCCGTTCTATCTGCGCTTCGAGCAGGGGCGCTTCAGCGCCGAATTGCTGAAGCCGATGCCGCTTGCAGATCCGGGCGCACCTCAGCAGCTGGCTCACTACATCGAGGCAGCGCTGACTGACAACTATCCCCGCTGCCTGGTCGTCGGCCATCCCGCAATGTACGCGTTCGCGCCTGCCCGATAGGCGAGCGAATGCACGTCGCGCCGGCAGGTCATGCGCGCCAGTTCAGGCAGCCAGAGAGGGCCGGCTCGAACCCGGCACAAACGACGCTATGGAACCGATCAATCTCCCGCAATTCCACGACATTTCGTGGCGCTGGATCGCTTATGCGACGTCGGCGCTTGTCACCATTGGCATCGCTTTCGCGTTCTTTCACGAAGTCGAACTCAAGCAGGACGTGCGCGCCGAAATCGTGTCTCCCGCTGAAATCAAGATTCAGGGGCTGAGTGGTCTCGTGTCGGATGTCTACGTTCACCCGTCTACACCGGTAACGCCTGGGGCGCCGCTTTTCCGGCTCGAGCGCAACCTGTCGCTTGCGAGCGACGGCCGGCCGCGTCCGGTATTCGACGAGCGCATGCGAGACGAACAGGTCGGCGCGACGAAGTTGCAATACAAACAGCGTCGGGCCGAACTAGCCGCGCAACTGGAAACGTCCCGTCTGACGGAACAGAGCCGCCGCGCGGAAATAGCCGCGCTCGATGAGCAGACCGCCCAGAACCGGCAACTGATGGAAGAAGCCGGACAAAAGCTGGCTCGGCTGGAATCGGTCTCCGGGTATGTGACCGCGGACCGGATCGAACAGGCGAGGGCGGATACGCATCAGGCGAGAGTCGCGGTCGCGCAGGGCATGGCCCGGCGTCAGCAATTGCAGGCGGCACGGGGTGCTGCACGGAGCACACAAGCCGAACTCGATGCGCAACTGAAGCAGCTCGAGGCGAAGCAAGCGCGCGATCTGCAGGACATCCACATGCGCTTCGAAGAGAACAGACAGAACGCAACAATCTCCGCGCCGAAGGCGGGCGTCGTCACTTTTTCCGGACTGGTACCGGGCCGCACGCTGGCACCCACAGATGTGGCGCTCGTGATTGCCACTGGTTCCGGCGGCCCACTGCGCGCCGCGCTGCGCATTCCATCACGGCGGCGCGGTTTCGTGCGCGAAGGGCAGATCATCCGGCTCAAGTTCGACGCGTTCCCGTACGCAAAATTCGGCAGTTATGAGGCCCGTATCGATTCGATTTCGCGTACGACGGTCCGCTCGCCGATTTCGCCGTCGGGCGCCTCGGAGCCGGCCAATCCGGAAGGCGACTATATGGCATGGGCCACGCTGGCGGGCAACCAGTTCAATTTCGAGCGGCGGCATTTTGACATCCTGCCCGGCATGGGAGCGACGGCGAGCATCGTCATCGAACGCAGAACGATTGCCGAATGGGTGCTCGCGCCGTTGTACCGCATGGTGAGGGGCTGACGATGCGCGCCATCTATCAAAACGAAGTCGCCGAATGCGGCTACGCATGTCTGGCGATGGTGTTGTCGCACTTCGGACGCGCCACCGAAGTATGCGAACTGCAGGCCTTCAGAGCGATCTCGTCGAACGGCCTCACGCTGATGGATCTGTATGACGTTGCAATCGAGTTCGGTCTGGCCGTACAGGCGTACCGGTTCGATGCTGCCGATCTTCCCGGCGTCAAACGCGGATCCATCCTGCATTTCGGCGGTGCGCACTTCGTCGTCTTCGAAAAGTGCGGCCGCGGCTATGTGCAGGTGATCGATCCCGCCAGCGGCCGGCGGCGGGTTTCAATGGACACCTTCGTGGCCAACGTCTCCGGCTATCTGCTAGAGTGCGCGCCGACGCCTGCCATGCCGCGCATGCGCGACCGCTCGCGCGTGCCGGCAGCGCTCGCGCGCGTGCGGGCGCTCAACCCGGAACTGAACGCGCAGATCCTGAAGGTGATGTTCGTCGCACTGGGCAGCCAGTTCGCGATTCTGGCGATGCCGTATCTCGGCAACCTCGTGCTCGACGACGTCGTGGCGGCGGACAACGTGAATCTGCTGAACGTGCTGATCGTCACGTTCTCCGGTATTTTCTTCGTCGGTGCATTCAGTCAGTACGTACAGAGCTACCTGGTCGAGCTTTTGCACGGACTCGCTCAGGCAAACATGACAGAAGGTCTTCTCAGCCATCTGCTGCGCAATCCCATTCCGTACTTTGAAAAGCGCCATGTCGGCGATCTGTTCGCGCGGATCAAAGCGCAGGACGAGATCAGCATCTTCGCGACGCGCACAATGATTTCGCTGGGCATCGATGTCGTGGTGGGCACGCTCGCTCTGGCCTTGATGCTGGTGCAAAGCCCGCAATTGACGGTCGTCGCGTTGCTGATCTTCGGGGTCTACGTAGCGGTCTCGTTTCTTTTGTTCGCACGTATGCGCGACACGCACGCGCTCGTGATGGAGAAGTCGGCGCGCTGCGACGACACGCTCATCGAAACGATCCGCGCGGCATCGCTGATCAAGCTCTCCCAGGGCGAAACGAGGCGCACCGCAATATTCATGTCGAAGTACCGCGCCTATATCGCGGCGCTTGTGCAAAGCGGACGGCTTGGGAGCGCGCGTGATGCAATTCTCAAACTCTTGAATTACGCGGACATGATCGCCATTACCTGGCTGGCGGCGCGCTTGATGCTGCGCGGTGTTGTCTCGGTCGGCGTGTTTTATTCGTTTCTGATCTACAAATCGCTGCTGTCGGAACGCTTCGCGCGCTCGATCAATGCCGCGTTCGAGTACTTCATGCTGAGCGTACCGGTCGCTCGGGTTGGCGATATCGTCGACTGCGAAGGCGAGCGCTATACGCCCGCGCGGGACGTCCACAAGACCGTCGAAGTGCGGTCGTTCGAGCAGATCGACGTGCTTGACGTGACGTTCCGCTATGGCGTGTCTGATCAACCGGTGCTCAAAGGGGCGAGTCTCACCATCCGGAAGGGCGACAAGATCGTCATCACCGGTTCTTCCGGGAGCGGGAAATCCACGCTGTTCAAATTGCTCGCCGCGGCCGAACCGCTTCAGGAAGGGCAGGTCATGCTGAACGGGATCGCGTGGCCGAACCTCACCGTCGATGAAATCCGGCGCCACGCGGTCCACATGCGGCAAGGCGACCTGATCCTGCACGGCTCGATTGCCGAAAACGTGTC
This sequence comes from Paraburkholderia sp. BL10I2N1, assembly GCF_004361815.1. Lineage (NCBI taxonomy): Bacteria > Pseudomonadati > Pseudomonadota > Betaproteobacteria > Burkholderiales > Burkholderiaceae > Paraburkholderia > Paraburkholderia sp. BL10I2N1. Next base: position 2,383,515 of record NZ_SNWA01000001.1, read on the forward strand.
ACTCTTCGCAGGTAACGCGGACGAAGCACGAATTCACGCGCTGCTCGACGACGTCGGATTGCTCACCGACGTGATGCGTCTGCCGATGCGCACACGCACCGTGATCAGCGACACGATCGCCAACATCTCCGCCGGCCAGCGCCAACGGCTCCTGCTCGCGCGCGCGTTGTATCAGCAGCGTGGGCTGATGTTGCTCGACGAGCCGACCTCGAACCTGGACCCCGTGTCGGTCCGCCATATCGTGGCGTTGCTTCAACGGCTCGACTGCACGATCGTGGTGATTACACATGACATGTCGCTGGCTGCGGCATTCGATACGCGTTATCGGCTGGTCGATGGTGCGCTGGTGCGGGAAGTGTCCCGCGACGAGACGGACACCGAGGTTGCCGCTCATGAATAAATACGCGCTATCGATCTGGGTGGCGCTGGTGTGTTTCGCTCATGCAGGCAGCGCAGTCGCAGTCGATCTGTTGACGGTCGTCGAACAGACGCTCGACCGTGACGCGGATCTCTCCGCCTTCCGTGCCGGTTCCAGAGCGGCGCAACAGGCTGTCCCCAAAGCACGCGCGGCGTTGCTTCCACAACTGGAGGGCGGATGGGGGCGGGCGTATAACAGCACCGTCACGGAGGGCGTGCCGCGCAGTACATATTGGCAGAACGGCTGGACGGTCAGCCTCACACAGCCGCTTTTTGACTGGAGCCGTTGGACGACGTACAAACAGGCGAAATTTGTCGAAGCGCGCGGCGTTGTCGAAGTAGCGCACGTGCAGCAGATCACGATTCTGCGCGCGGTGCGCGCCTTTTTCGACGAACTGGCCGCGGAGGACGAACTGGCGAGAGCGAGCGATTACAGACAGGCGCTCGATTCTCACCTGGATCAGCTTCGTCGCAGGCAGGCGGCGGGCGAGGCGACCGTAATCGACCTGCGCGAAGCCGAGGCAGCCCGGGAGCAGGCCGGCTTGCAGCAACTGGATGTGCTCAACGATCTGCGACTCAAGCGGCTTACCCTGGAAGAGCTGACTGGGCAGCCCTTTTCGGCGCTTTCGCGGATGTCGAGCGCGGCGACCATGCCGCGCCTCGATCCTGATGACATGGAGATCTGGGCGGCCGAGGCAGAGGCGCATGACTATCGGGTGCAATCAAGGCAGATCGACTGGCGGATCGCGAAGCTGGATATCGAGAAGGCGCGCACCGGGAATTTTCCGGTGGTGAGCATGACCGCGAGTCACACGCCCGCCGGTGCAGCAGCCGGGTACGTCCGTCCGACAACTACCAGCACGGCGATGCTGTCGGTGACCATTCCCATTTTTGAGGGGGGTGAAACGCAGGCGCGCGTAGACGAGGCGGTTGCGCTAGAGGAGAAGGCGCAGAACGATCTGCTGTCGGCGACCCGTCGGGCGGGCGCGACGGCACGGGAAAGCTGGTCGCGTTTTCACTCGGGCGTCGAGCGAACCGGCTCGCTGACGCGGCTGATGCAAACGTCGCGCGCGGCGCTTGCCGCGACGCAGGTGGGCTACAAGGTGGGCAGCCGCGCGAGTACCGACGTGCTGCGGGCATCGGACGTTTTTTACACGAATCGTCGTGACCAGATCCGGGCGCGGTACGAGACCGTCGTGGCGCTCCTGCAACTGAAGGCGGCGACGGCGGCGCTGAACGTCGACGAGGTGGCGCGAGTGAACACGCTGCTGGTTCCAGCCGGAAATGCGCCGGCGCCTGAGGAGGCGCGGCCCGTGCTGCGGGTGCACCCAGTGAAATGAACGGGAATACTGACGGGATACAAGCCGCAGCAACAAAAAGCCCCGCGAAGCATAAGCTGGGCGGGGCGTTCTGTTCAGATGCTGCAAGGTGCTGCTACTGCCAGGGTGTGTTCTGGTGGAGCCGGCGGGAATCGAACCCGCGTCCGTAAGTACTCCACAACCAGTTCTACATACTTAGTCCTGTCATTTGATTTAACCGCACCGACGCGGACGAACACGCTTCGTGACGGCGAGTCACTAGATTTTAGGCCCTGGCGTCGTGACACCACCAGGGATTAACTGACGTGAATGACCTTGCCGGGTCTTGCGACCCCTAACCCGTCAGTGAGTTAGTGCAAGGCTGGCGGGGTTAAGCCGCCAGTGCGTACGTTTCGTCGTTCGCAGTTACTAAAGTCCCATTGATTTACGAGGTGACGGGTCCTCGGTATGCCCTGAGTTGCTTTGCTACCCACGTCGAAACCAGGTCGGCCCCATGTGGAGAAATGATTATCCCATAGAACCCAAAATGAGGCTAACGCCGCGCGGAATCAAGGGCCGCGGCGTGGTGACCGGGTGATTCAGACGATGTCGCGCAGCAACTTCCGCAGTTCGGCCGTCGACTGGACGACGTGTTTCGCGTGCCACTTCGTGGGCGGCAGATCGTTGCCGCAATAGCCGTATGCCGCTGCGACGGTCACCATGCCGGCGGCGAAACCGGCCTGCACATCGCGCAGATCGTCTCCGACGTAGACGATGCGCTCCGGCGGCACCGCCAGTTCCTTCGCTGCGTGCAGCAGCGGTGCAGGGTGCGGTTTCGAATGTGGGGTCGTGTCGCCGCTGACCACGCATCCCGCGCGTTCATCCAGTGCCAACTGGGCGACGAGCGGTTCGGTCAGGCGTGCCGCCTTGTTGGTTACGATGCCCCAACGGACGCCGCGTGCGTCCAGTTCGTCCAGCACGGCATCGATACCTTGAAACAGCGTCGTCTCGATGCACAGGTCGGCTTCATAGTTCGCCAGGAATTCCTCGCGCATCGACGCGAATTCGTGATCGTCAGGGCCGATACCGAACGCGCCGCCGATCAGGCCACGGGCACCCGCTGAGGCCAACGGGCGGAGATCGTCGAGCGGCACCATCGAGAGGCCGCGCTCGTGGCGCATCTTGTTCACGGCGGCGGCGAGGTCAGGCGCCGTGTCGGCCAACGTGCCGTCAAGGTCAAACAGGACGGCCTGGCAGAGGCCGATCGACGTTTCGTCGTCTTCGCGTTGGGGCAGGGGCGTAGGGTCGCTCATGGGTACGGGCTTGGGAGGGAAGGCGAGGCCGGGCCAGTCAGACGTCGCGCCGGCAGGCGAGCATGTAATTGACGCTCGTGTCGTCGGACAGCGCGAAGTGCTTGCTGATCGGGTGGTAGACGATGCCCTTGATGTCGGCGGTGCGCAGGTCGGCGGCGCGCACGAAGCCGGCAAGTTCCGACGGACGGATGAAGCGCGCGTAGTCGTGCGTCCCCTTCGGCAGCATGCGCGCGATATATTCGGCGCCGATCACCGCAAACAGGTACGCCTTGAGGTTACGGTTAAGCGTCGAGAAAAAAACCCAGCCGCCAGGTTTGACGAGCGTCGCGCATGCGGCGACCACGGCTGCCGGCTCGGGCACGTGCTCGAGCATTTCCATGCAGGTGACTACGTCATAAGTGCCCGGTTCGCGGGCGGCGAGCGGCTCCGCGGCGATTTCTTCGTAATCGACGGTTACACCGCTTTCAAGGCTGTGAAGGTCGGCGACGCCAAGTGCCTCTCGTGAGAGGTCGATGCCCTTCACATCGGCGCCGAGTCCGGCCATCGACTCCGACAGGATCCCGCCGCCGCAGCCAATGTCCAGCACGCGTTTGCCCGGCAGGTGGGCATGCGCATCGATCCACTTGAGCCGTACCGGATTCAGTTCATGAAGCGGCTTGAACTCGGCGTTCGGGTCCCACCAGCGATGGGCGAGATCGCTGAATTTCTGCAGTTCGTGGGGGTCGGCATTGGTCATGTCGGTTACGGACCTTGAGGAAAGCGGGTGAACGGGCAGGCGAGGATAAACCCTGAGTATATAGGCCGTCTGAGACAGCGGCAAAATGGCGCGCACTCGTGGTGCGGCTGAGCCGCAGCCCGGCCTCGTAAGGGGATTTTCCGGTTGTGCGGGCGACACGAATGCGCATCGCACATAAAAAAAGCCCCGCCGAAGCGGGGCTTTGACACTGCGGTAACTCGTGGCTTACTGCTTTGCCGTACCCACAACCTCGACTTCCACGCGACGATCCGGTGCGAGGCAGGCGATGAGTTGCTTGTGGTTCTTCTGGTTGCAGCCCGTCGTGACCGGGTTGCGCTTGCCCTTGCCTTCCGTGTAGATACGGTTGGCTTCGACGCCCTTGCTGACGAGGTATGCCTTGACAGCTTGAGCACGGCGCATCGACAGACGGTCGTTGTAAGCCACCGAACCGATACGGTCCGTGTAACCCGTCGCAACCACAACTTCCAGGTTCAGAGCCTGGATTCGCGAAACGAGTTCGTCCAGCTTTTCCTTGCCAGCCGGCTTCAGGACAGCCTTGTCGAAGTCGAACAGCGTGTCAGCTTGATACGTAACCTTTTGGCTGGTGATGGCCGGAGCGACCGGCGCCGGTGCCGGCGGGGTCGGAGCCTGGGCTACCAGGGCGCCATCGCACTTCGCGTTAGCCGTTGCCGGCGTCCAGAACGCATCGCGCCAGCAAAGCTCGTTCGTGCCGTTCATCCACACGTATTCGCCGGTGCCGTTCACCCAGTTGTCGTTCGTGGCTTGTCGCGACGCCGGCACCGATTGTGCCGAAGCGGATGCAGCCATTACTGCGGTAGCTGCAATGAACGCGAGCTTTGAAAGTTTATTCATATTTCTCCTCTCGAAATTGAGATTACCGCAGGTTTACTGCGAGCCTGTTGACAGAACACAAGTCATACATTGCTCGAAGTATAACATTGGTGCGGAACAAAAGACGTGCTGTGTAGACTTCGAGCAGTGTCTAACTCTTTGTGCGTTGGCATTTTGCCATATCGTTCCCCTCGTACGATAAAAAAATCCTCCCCCGTTTCCCGCCCCTGGCCAATTGTGGTGCATGCGCAACAAAGAACCGTCAAGCCTTTTGCGCACGTCCGTTTTATTCCGACGGAAGGGGTGTCTCCGGAAAAATCTACCGCGGGATTGATCGCAAGATTGATCGACGGACTGACCGCCTGGCCGATCGCGTACGTCCACGCAGGAGCCGTTCCCGGCCATCCCTCTAGTAGGTATACGGACCCCGGTCGGGAGCGGATGCCGCGCATGTTAGAATCGCGGGATGCGTTGCGCCTGCAGCGTCTACGCGAGGTCGGGGTCTTGTTGCCGTCTTCGCATGTAAAAAGATACGGATAATGGATCAATTCGCCAAAGAGACTCTGCCAATCTCCCTTGAGGAGGAAATGCGCCGTTCGTATCTGGATTACGCGATGAGCGTGATTGTGGGGCGTGCGCTTCCCGATGTCCGCGACGGCCTGAAGCCGGTCCACCGGCGCGTGCTTTACGCGATGCACGAACTGAACAACGACTGGAACCGCGCCTACAAGAAGTCCGCGCGTATCGTTGGCGACGTGATCGGTAAATACCATCCACACGGTGACACCGCGGTGTACGACACGATCGTCCGGATGGCCCAGGACTTCTCGTTGCGATACATGCTGGTCGACGGGCAGGGTAATTTCGGTTCGGTCGACGGCGACAATGCCGCGGCGATGCGGTACACCGAAATCCGCATGGCGAAGATCGGCCACGAACTGCTCGCCGACATCGACAAGGAAACCGTCGACTTCCAGCCCAACTACGACGGCAGCGAAAATGAACCTGCGATCCTCCCCGCGCGCATTCCCAATCTGCTGATCAATGGCTCGTCGGGCATCGCGGTGGGGATGGCGACCAACATTCCGCCGCACAACCTGAACGAAGTCGTCGACGCCTGTCACCACCTCCTGAAAAACCCGGAAGCTACGATCGACGAGCTGATCGAGATCGTCCCGGCGCCCGATTTCCCGACGGCCGGCATCATCTATGGCGTCGCCGGCGTGCGCGACGGCTATCGGACCGGCCGCGGCCGTGTCGTGATGCGCGCGTTGACGCACTTCGAGGAAATCGACCGCGGCCAGCGGATGGCGATCATCGTCGACGAACTGCCGTATCAGGTGAACAAGCGTTCGCTGCTGGAGCGCATCGCCGAGCTGGTCAACGAGAAGAAGCTGGAAGGCATCTCCGACATTCGCGACGAATCCGACAAGAGCGGCATGCGCGTCGTGATCGAGCTGAAGCGCGGCGAAGTGCCGGAGGTCATCCTCAACAATCTGTATAAGGCAACGCAGCTGCAGGACACGTTCGGCATGAACATGGTCGCACTGGTCGACGGCCAGCCGAAACTGCTGAACCTGAAGGAAATGCTCACGTGTTTCCTGTCGCATCGGCGGGAGGTGCTAACTCGGCGCACTGTATACGAACTGCGCAAGGCCCGCGAACGGGGTCACGTGCTGGAAGGTCTGGCGGTTGCGCTCGCCAACATCGACGACTTCATCGCGATCATCAAGGCCGCGCCGACGCCGCCGATCGCGAAGCAGGAGTTGATGGCGCGTCCGTGGGATTCGTCGCTTGTGCGTGAAATGCTCGCGCGCGCCGAATCCGGGAACGCGTCTGCGGGCGGCCGCGAAGCGTATCGTCCGGATGGCCTGAATCCGGCGTTCGGCATGCAGGCCGACGGTCTGTACCGCCTGTCCGACGTTCAGGCGCAGGAAATCCTGCAGATGCGTCTGCAGCGCCTGACGGGCCTCGAGCAGGACAAGATCATCGGCGAGTACCGCGAAGTGATGGTCCAGATCGCCGATCTGCTGGATATTCTCGCCCGCCCGGAGCGCATTACGGCCATCATCGTCGACGAACTGACGTCGATCAAGACCGAATTCGGTGACGCGCGTCGCTCGAAAATCGAGCTGAATGCGACCGAACTGAACACCGAAGACCTGATCACGCCGCAAGACATGGTGGTCACCATGTCGCATGCCGGTTACGTGAAATCGCAGCCGTTGTCCGAATATCGCGCCCAGAAGCGCGGAGGTCGCGGCAAGCAGGCGACGTCGATGAAGGAAGACGACTGGATCGACACGCTCTTCATTGCGAACACGCACGACCATATCCTCTGCTTCTCGAACCGCGGCCGCGTGTACTGGGTCAAGGTGTACGAGGTGCCACAGGGTTCGCGCAATTCGCGCGGCCGTCCGATCGTCAACATGTTCCCGTTGCAGGACGGCGAGAAGATCACGGTCGTGTTGCCGGTGAAGGAGTTCTCGGCCGACAAGTTCGTCTTCATGGCGACCTCGTCAGGAACGGTAAAGAAGACGCCGCTGGAAGCCTTCAGCCGGCCGCTGCGCAAGGGTATTATTGCGGTCGGTCTGGACGAAGGTGATTATCTGATCGGCGCGGCCATCACCGATGGCCAGCATGACGTCATGTTGTTCTCGGATTCGGGCAAGGCCGTGCGTTTCGATGAGAACGACGTCCGTCCGATGGGCCGCGAAGCGCGCGGCGTGCGCGGCATGCAACTTGAGGACGGCCAGCAGGTCATAGCTCTCCTCGTCGCCGGCGACGAACAGCAATCGGTGCTGACCGCGACCGAAAACGGCTATGGCAAGCGCACGCCGATCACGGAGTACACGCGTCACGGACGCGGTACGAAGGGCATGATCGCCATCCAGACGTCCGAACGTAACGGTCGTGTGGTCGCCGCCATCCTGGTCGATCCCGAAGCCCAGATCATGCTGATTACCAATACCGGTGTGCTGATCCGCACGCGTGTGTCGGAGATCCGCGAAATGGGGCGTGCCACGCAAGGTGTTACACTCATCAGCCTCGATGAAGGCACGAAGCTCTCCGGCCTGCAGCAGGTAGCGGAAGCCGAGGCGGAGGGTGAGGGCGACGCCGAAGGTCCCGCAGACGGTGCCGATAGCGACACGAACGGCGAAGATGGCGGCACTGCCTGAACCATGTTCGCGGTTTGCAGGTGATGAGTGAAAGCCGCGTGAATTCTGTGTGCACGTTAGAACGTAGCAGCGCGACTCACGCGGCGGGTAGTTCGATAATTTCTCTTAGGGAGTAATGATGCAAAAACGATTCAAGCAGTTGATGTTGCTGGCAGCTTTCGTACCGACCTTTGCGATGGCGCAGGCACTTCAGACCCAGCAGGAAGCACCGGCCGCAGCGGCGGCACCGGCAGATCCGGCGAAGCAGGCTGCGATCAAGGAACTGCTGGAAGCGATAGACGCGCAAAAGCTCGTCGGCGCGATCGGCAACAGCGCACAGATGCAGGCAAAGCAACTCGTTCCGGCGATCCTGTCGGACGCACTCACCGAAAACAAGTCGCTGACGGACAAGCAGAAGCAGGCTTCCGTCCCGACGCTGCAGAAGACCGCCGTGCCGAAGCTGGTTGACTCGGCAGGCCAGGTGTTCGCGACGGACGCATTCCGCCAGGACGCCATGCAGGCTCAGTACGACGCGTACGCCAAGTACTACAGCACGCAGGAAATCAAGGACCTGACCACTTTCTACAAGAGCCCAACCGGCCGCAAGTTCATCCAGGTGCAAGACCAGGTGGGCCGCGACGTGGTGAATGGTCTGATGCAGAAGTACATGCCGCAATCGATCAAGGCAACGCGTGACCAGGCCGACAAGGAAGTCGCTTCGGTGAAGGCTCCAAAGTAATCTGGTCGAACGGGCTTTGCGGCATAGCTAGCCCGCCGGACGGGGCGTCGCGGAGTTTCCGCGAAGTTTGATCAAGGCGCCCGGGTTTGGCGGGTTGCCGGTGTCAGTGCGATAATGGTCGTTTGCGCGCACGCGCAGACGGCCATTTTCTTTTTGGGCGCGGATCCGGGCTTTTTTCTCCGCTGCGCCTGCTTCCGGGGTTTTCACGATGCGCGTCTTTAATTTCTCCGCCGGACCGGCGGCCATGCCCGAAGAAGTACTGCGCCAGGCGGCAGATGAAATGCTCGACTGGAACGGTAGCGGCATGAGCGTGATGGAAATGAGTCATCGCGGGAAAGAATTCATGTCGATCCACGAGGAAGCGCTTGTCGACCTGCGCGAACTCCTCGCAGTGCCGGCGAGCCACCGCATCCTGTTCCTGCAGGGCGGCGGTCTCGGAGAGAATGCGATCGTGCCGATGAACATGCTCGGCAGGAAGCAGAGCATCGATTTCGTGATTACCGGTTCATGGTCGCAGAAGTCCTTCAAGGAAGCGCAGAAATACGGCACCGCGCACATCGCCGCGACTGGCCAGACGGCTGATGGCTTTACGCGTGCGCCGTCGCGCGCGGAATGGCAGTTGTCGGACGATCCAGCCTACGTGCATTTGTGCACGAACGAGACGATCCACGGCGTCGAAACCTTCGAAATTCCCGATCTCGGCGATATTCCGCTTGTCGCGGACGCGTCGTCGCATATCCTGTCGCGCCCGATGGACATCGCCAAATATGGGGTCCTGTTTGGCGGTGCGCAGAAGAATATCGGCATGGCGGGCGTGACGGTCGTGATCGTGCGCGAGGACATGTTGAACCGCGCGCTCGCGATGTGCCCATCGGCATTCGAATGGAAGACCGTCGCCGAGAACAATTCGATGTACAACACGCCGCCCACGTATGCGATCTACATCGCCGGGCTCGTGTTCAAGTGGCTCAAGAAGCAGGGCGGCCTCGCGGCCATGGAAGCACGCAACCTCGAAAAGTCGAAGCTGCTCTACGAGGCGATCGATGCGAGCCGCTTCTATCTGAACAAAGTCGAGCACAAAGCGCGGTCGCGGATGAACGTACCGTTTTTTCTCGCCGACGAGTCGCGTAACGAAGATTTCCTGGCTGGCGCAAAAGCGCGCGGGCTGGTGCAGCTGAAGGGCCACAAGTCCGTCGGCGGCATGCGGGCGTCGATTTACAACGCGGTGCCGCTCGAAGGCGTTAAAGCGCTCGTCGAGTACATGAAGGAATTCGAACAGCGCAGTGCCTGATAGATCGGCGCGCGCATCCTTTTCCGCAGTTTTTTCGGCAGGGCCGTTTTTCACGCATGGACGACGAACTCAACTCACGACTCAAACCGCTGCGCGATCGCATCGATGCGATCGACGCGCAACTGATTGCGCTCCTCAACCAGCGGGCGGCTGTCGCGCTCGAGGTGGGCGAGGTCAAGAAGCATTTCAACGCACCGGTGTTTCGCCCGGAACGCGAACAGCAGGTCATCGCGCGTTTGCAGGGCATGAGTGATGGCCCGCTCGCCGACGACCACATCAGCGCGATCTGGCGCGAAATCATGGCAGCCAGCCGCGCGCTCGAAAAGCCGATTCGCGCGGCGTATCTGGGGCCGGTAGGTACCTATAGCGAGCAGGCGATGCACGAATACTTCGGTCAGTCGATCGAAGGTCTGCCGTGTCCGTCGATCGACGAAGTATTCCGTTCGGTCGAAGCCGGCGCAGCCGAATTCGGTGTGGTGCCGGTCGAGAATTCGACCGAAGGTGCGGTCTCGCGCACCCTGGATCTTTTGCTGCAGACGCAGCTTGTGATCGGCGGCGAGCTTGCCCTGCCGATCCATCACAACCTGCTGACACTCAACGGGGGGCTGACGGGCGTGACGCGCGTCTGCGCGCATGCCCAGGCGCTCGCACAATGCCAGCGCTGGTTGTCGACGCATGCGCCGCATCTCGAGCGCCAGGCCGTGTCCAGCAACGCCGAAGCCGCGCGCATGGCCGCGGAAGATCCCACCGTTGCAGCCATTGCCGGCGATCGCGCTGCGACGCACTACGGCTTGCAGGTCGCGTACTCGCTGATCCAGGATGACCCGCATAACCGCACGCGCTTCGTGATGATCGGCAAGGAGCCGTCTGGCGTGAGCGGCTACGACCAGACGTCGCTGATCCTGTCGGTGAAGAACGAGCCCGGCGCGCTCGTCAAGCTGCTCGAGCCGCTCGCGCGGCACGGCGTGTCGATGACGCGTTTCGAGTCCCGTCCGGCGCGTGTCGGGACTTGGGAGTACTACTTCTACATCGATATCGAAGGCCATCGCGACGATGCGGCAGTGGCCGTTGCACTGGCCGATCTCGAGAAGAAGGCGGCCTTTCTGAAGATTCTCGGCTCGTATCCGCGCGCGCGTTGATACGAAGCCGGTCCAACGCTCAATCCCATACGCCAACTGGCATCGTCGATCTGGAGTCACTCATGACAGCGCAATTCGGTCCTTCCTATGTCCGCGCAATCGCGCCTTACGTCGCCGGCAAGCCGATTTCGGAAGTTGCCCGCGAGTTTGGCCTCGATGAAGCGAACATCGTGAAGCTCGCGTCGAACGAAAATCCGCTCGGCATGCCCGAGTCGGCGAAGCGGGCGATCGCGCAGGCGGCGAGCGAACTGGGCCGTTATCCGGATTCGAACGCATTTGAACTGAAGGCTGCGCTCGCTGAGCGCTACGACGTGCCGGCCGACTGGATCACACTCGGCAACGGCAGCAACGACATTCTCGAAATCGCGGCACACGCGTTTGTCGAGAAAAACCAGGCGATCATCTATTCACAGTATTCGTTTGCTGTCTATGCGCTCGCTACGCAAGGTCTGGGCGCGCGCGCGATCGTTGTGCCCGCCGTGAAGTACGGCCATGACCTCGACGCAATGCTGGCCGCCATCACGCCGGACGCGCGTCTCATCTTCGTCGCGAATCCGAATAATCCGACCGGCACGTTCATCGATGGCCCGTCGCTCGAGGCGTTCCTCGACAAGGTGCCGCGCGATGTCGTCGTCGTCCTCGACGAGGCCTATACGGAATATCTGGCACCGGAAAAGCGCTACGACTCTATTGCGTGGGTGCGGCGTTATCCGAATCTGCTCGTGTCGCGTACGTTCTCCAAGGCGTATGGTCTGGCCGGATTGCGTGTCGGGTTCGCGATTGCCCAGCCTGAGCTGACCGATCTCCTGAACCGTCTGCGTCAGCCGTTCAATGTGAACACATTGGCCCAGGCCGCGGCGGTCGCTGCGCTCAATGACAAGGCGTTCCTCGAAAACAGCGCTGAACTCAATGCGCAGGGCTATCGTCTTCTGACTGACGCGTTCGACCGGCTCGGCCTCGAGTATGTGGCTTCCGGCGGCAACTTCGTGCTGGTGCGCGTCGGCAATGAGGACGGCGCGGGCAACCGCGTCAACGTCGAATTGCTGAGACAGGGCGTGATCGTGCGGCCGGTCGGTAACTATGGTTTACCGCAGTGGCTGCGTGTCACGATTGGCCTGCCTGCCGAGAACGCGGCGTTCCTCGCGGCGCTCGAAAAAACGCTGGCGACTGCATCGGCCTGAACGGCCGGACCCAATAACGCGCGCTGTAGAGGCGCGCTTTTTCTGTGACCGCTGTGGCCGCATTCTCTTTCAACAAGCTGGTGATTCTTGGGGTCGGGCTGATCGGCGGATCGCTCGCCCGCGCGTTGCGTGAGCGGGACGGCGTGGCGGGTGCCCGTGAGGTGATCGGCGTCGGTCGCTCGCCTGCGTCGACCGCGCGGGCGCTCGAACTCGGCGTCGTCGACGGCGCGGCGTCGCCAGGCGACGACGCGGCAATGCGCGCCGCGCTGAGCGGGGCGGACCTCGTGCTGCTCGCGGCTCCCGTTGCGCAGACCCTTGCGTTGCTGGAGCGTATCGCGCCGTTTCTCGATGACGCCACTATCGTGACCGATGCTGGCAGCACGAAGTCCGATGTCGTCGCGGCGGCTCGCACGGCGCTTGGCGCGCGAGTGAGGCAGTTCGTGCCGGGGCACCCGATCGCGGGCCGCGAATCGAGTGGCGTCGATGCCGCGCTGCCCGACCTGTACGTCGATCGCAATGTCGTGCTGTGCGCGTTGCCTGAGAATCCTCCGGAGGCCGTCCGGCGTATTGCCGCCATGTGGGAGGCAGCCGGTGCCTGTGTGCACGAGATGTCGGCGGAGCAGCATGATCGCGTGTTCGCAGCGGTGAGCCATTTGCCGCACGTGCTGTCGTTCGCGCTGGTCGAACAGATTCTCAATTCGCCGGATGCCGCACTGAAGTTTTCGTTTGCTGCGGGCGGATTTCGCGATTTCACGCGGATCGCGGCATCGAGCCCTGAAATGTGGCGCGACGTCTGCGTGGCCAACCGGGCTGCGTTACTCGATGAACTCGACGCCTATACAGCGGTGCTCGCGCGCCTGCGCGCGTCGATCGAAGCCGCCGACGGCGCCGCGCTCGAAGCCGTCTTCGCCCGTTCGCGCGTGGCGCGCACGGAATGGCAGGAGCGCGGCGCGAAGATGTCTGCCGGCGACGCCTCGAAATAACAGGACACACTCATGGACTACCTCGATCTCGGACCTTATACCCGTGCGTCCGGCACGGTCCGCCTGCCCGGTTCGAAGAGCATTTCGAACCGCGTGTTGCTGCTCGCTGCGCTCGCTGAGGGCGAAACGACGATCACCAACCTGCTTGATTCCGACGACACCCGCGTGATGCTCGCCGCTCTCGAACAACTCGGCGTGAAGCTGAAACGTGACGGCGACACCTGCGTCGTGTCCGGCACGCGGGGCGCGTTTACTGCGCGCACCGCCGACCTGTTTCTCGGCAACGCCGGTACAGCGGTCCGTCCGCTGACGGCGGCGTTGGCGGTGAACGGCGGCGACTATCGTGTGCACGGCGTGCCGCGGATGCATGAACGGCCGATTGGCGATCTGGTCGACGGCTTGCGGCAGATCGGCGCGAAGATCGACTACGAGGCGAACGAAGGCTATCCGCCGTTGCGGATCCGCCCCGCGAAGATTGCCGTCGACGCGCCGATTCGCGTGCGCGGCGACGTCTCGAGCCAGTTTCTGACGGCGTTGCTGATGACCCTGCCGCTCGTCAAGACGGAAAGCGGCGTGACGACGGTCGAAGTGGCCGGCGAACTGATCTCGAAGCCGTACATCGACATCACGATCAAGCTGATGGCGCGCTTCGGCATTGAGGTGGAACGCATCGGTTGGGAGCGTTTCACCGTCCCGGCTGGGCAGCGTTATAAATCGCCCGGCCAGATCATGGTTGAGGGCGACGCGTCGTCGGCATCGTATTTTCTGGCTGCCGGGGCGCTGGGTGGTGGCCCGTTGCGCGTCGAAGGCGTCGGACGGGCGAGCATCCAGGGCGACGTTGGCTTCGCGACGGCGCTCATGAAAATGGGGGCGAATGTCTCGATGGGTGACGACTGGATCGAGGTGCGCGGCGTGGGCCATGATCACGGCAAGCTTGAACCGGTCGACATGGACTTCAACCTGATCCCGGACGCTGCCATGACGATCGCTGTTGCCGCGCTCTTCGCGGATGGCACCACGCGACTGCGCAACATTGCGAGCTGGCGAGTCAAGGAAACCGACCGGATTGCCGCGATGGCGACCGAACTGCGCAAGGTCGGCGCGAAGGTGGAGGAGGGCGAAGACTACCTCGTCGTCACGCCGCCCGCCAGGCTGACGCCGGGCGCCGCTATCGATACCTACGACGACCACCGGATGGCCATGTGCTTCTCGCTGGTGAGCCTGGGTGGCGTGTCCGTGCGGATCAACGATCCGAAATGTGTCGGGAAGACCTTCCCCGACTATTTCGATCGATTTACCGCGCTTGCGAAACCCTGAACCTGATTTGACCTACCTGATTCGACGCGCGACTTTTAGATGAAACCGATCCGTCCCTTTCACCAGACGCCCGTCATCACGATCGACGGCCCGACTGCCTCCGGCAAAGGCACCGTGGCCGCTCTGGTCGCCGCGCATCTCGGCTTCCACCTGCTGGATAGCGGCGCGCTGTACCGGCTGGCTGCACTCGCCAGCCTGCGCTACAACATCCCCGCGGACGACCCAGAAGCGCTTGCAAATCTGATCAACGATCTGCATATCACATTCCGCGAGGGCCTCGCGCAACTCGACGGCGTTGATGTATCGACGGAAATCCGTCAGGAGGAGATCGGGAATCGGGCCTCGGCGATCGCCGTCCATGCACCCGTGCGGGCCGCGCTGGTGGCTCGTCAGCGGGCCTTTCGCAAGGAACCGGGGCTTGTCGCCGACGGCCGCGACATGGGGACGGTGATCTTTCAGGACGCCGTGCTGAAGGTGTTTTTGACGGCCAGCGTCGAGGCTCGCGCCGCCCGGCGGCATAAGCAATTGATCCAAAAAGGTTTTTCTGCTAATATAGATGACTTGCTTCGGGATTTGCGTGAGCGCGACGAACGCGATAGTCAACGGGCGGCCGCGCCGCTCAAACCCGCAGCGGATGCGAAGCTTCTCGATACCTCGGCGCTATCGGTCGACCAGGCGGTCGACCAGGTTGTTCAGTGGTTCCAGACCGTCAGTGTCAAAGCGTGATTGAAATCAGTGCGATTGAAGTCAGGCAGTAGATGTACAAGCTGTAGTGAAGTTATACCGTAGGTGCTCCGCGATGGTTGTGGAGCGTGTTTTAACCCCTTAACCCCGCGTGGTATTTGTTCCCTTGCCGAACTCGCTGGCCATTTCGGTCAGCCTGGCAGCGCGAACACCATGCAAATTCTGATTTTTATGTCCGACCTGCAAACCTCTACCCCGAATACCGAATCTTTTGCGGCTCTGTTCGAAGAGTCGCTGACCAAGCAGGACATGCGCGCTGGCGAAGTGATCTCCGCCGAAGTCGTGCGTGTCGACCACAACTTCGTGGTTGTTAACGCTGGTCTCAAGTCCGAAGCCTACATCCCGCTCGAAGAGTTCCTGAATGACGCGGGCGAGGTAGAAGTGCAGGCGGGCGACTTCGTTTCCGTGGCGATCGACGCGCTGGAAAACGGCTATGGCGACACCATCCTGTCGCGTGACAAGGCGAAGCGCCTGGCTTCGTGGCTGTCGCTGGAAAAGGCCCTCGACAACAACGAACTCGTGACCGGCACGATCACGGGCAAGGTCAAGGGCGGCATGACCGTCATGGTCAACGGCATCCGCGCGTTCCTGCCGGGCTCCCTCGTCGACACGCGTCCGGTCAAGGACACGACGCCGTACGAAGGCAAGACCCTGGAATTCCGCGTCATCAAGCTCGACCGCAAGCGTAACAACGTCGTGCTGTCGCGACGTGCCGTGATCGAAGCCACCCAGGGCGAAGAGCGCGCAAAGCTGCTCGAAACGCTGAAGGAAGGCGCGATCGTCGAAGGCGTGGTCAAGAACATCACCGACTACGGCGCGTTCGTGGACCTCGGCGGTATCGATGGCCTGCTGCACATCACCGACATCGCATGGCGTCGTGTGCGTCACCCGAGCGAAGTGCTGTCGGTTGGCCAGGAAGTTACCGCGAAGATCCTCAAGTTCGACCAGGAAAAGAACCGCGTTTCGCTTGGTATCAAGCAACTGGGCGACGATCCGTGGGAAGGCATCTCGCGCCGTTATCCGTCGGGCACGCGCCTGTTCGGCAAGGTCACCAACATCACCGACTACGGCGCATTCGTCGAAGTTGAATCGGGCATCGAAGGCCTCGTTCACGTGTCGGAAATGGACTGGACGAACAAAAACGTTGCACCATCGAAGGTTGTGCAACTGGGCGACGAAGTCGAAGTCATGGTTCTCGAAATTGACGAAGACCGCCGCCGTATCAGCCTCGGCATGAAGCAGTGCAAGCCGAATCCGTGGGACGACTTCAGCCGCAACTTCAAGAAGGGCGACAAGCTGCAAGGCGCAATCAAGTCGATCACCGACTTCGGCGTCTTCATCGGTCTGCCTGGCGGCATCGACGGTCTGGTTCACCTGTCGGACTTGTCGTGGAGCGAAACCGGCGAAGAAGCTGTTCGCAAGTACAAGAAGGGCGACGAAGTGGAAGCGATCGTGCTCGGCATCGATGTCGAGAAGGAACGCATTTCGCTGGGTATCAAGCAGCTCGAAGGCGACCCGTTCAGCAACTTCGTTGCAATGAACGACAAGGGTTCGATCGTCGACGGCGTGGTCAAGTCGGTGGACGCGAAGGGTGCAGTGGTTACGCTGTCGGCTGACGTCGAAGGCTACCTGCGCGCTTCGGAAATTGCACAAGACCGCGTGGAAGATGCGCGCAACGTGCTGAAGGAAGGCGACAAGGTCAATGCGATGATTATCAACATCGACCGCAAGTCGCGCGGCATCAACCTGTCGATCAAGGCCAAGGATTCGGCCGAACAACAGGAAGCGATCCGCGGCCTCGCAGCCGACACGAGCTCGGCAGCAACTGGCACGACGAACCTCGGCGCGCTGCTGAAGGCCAAGCTTGACGGCCAGAACCAGTAAGCCTTAAGGGGTCTGCTGCAGTATGACCAAATCGGAATTGGTCGCCCAGCTGGCTACGCGATTTCCGCAGCTTGTTCTTAAAGATGCGGATTTCGCGGTGAAGACGATGCTTGACGCGATGTCGGAGGCGCTTGCCAACGGTCATCGCATCGAAATTCGTGGCTTCGGCAGCTTCGGCCTGAACCGTCGTCCTTCCCGCGTCGGGCGTAATCCGAAGTCGGGTGAGAAGGTACTGGTACCGGAGAAGTACGTACCGCACTTCAAGCCAGGCAAGGAATTGCGCGAGCGTGTTGATGGCCGTGCGGGCGAGCCGTTGAAAGCCGAGTCGCCGGACGACGATCTGTGAGATTGAGCAGCGTCGTCGGCGGCCAGTGCCAGACGGCAAAAAAGACCAGAAAAGCGCCTGCGGGCGCTTTTTTTTTCGCCTTTCGCTTTTTCCCCGTTCGCGCCTCACGGGGAACGCTTCATTTACAATACGGGTCACTTCGGCGCGGGCAACACCGTGGCGCGACGCGCCATCAGGCCGGCGTCATCCCGCAACTGCCGTCAAGAGACCTATACATGAAATTTATCGTCTGGTTGATCCGCGTTCTGGTGTTCGTGCTGCTGCTGGTGCTCGCGTTCGCCAATACGCAACCCGCTACGCTGAATTTCGTCGGTGGTTTCGTCTGGACAGCGCCATTGATCATGATCGGCCTCGCATTTTTCGTGGTGGGGTTACTCGCCGGGCTGGCTTCGTCGATTCCGGCGATGTTTCGGTTGCGGCTCGAAAATGGCCGCCTGAAGCGTGAGCTACGTGTCGCGCGCGAGACGCCGGTGGTTGTCGAAGAACCGCCGCTGCCTCCGCTGATCTAATTTTCTTCCTGCCGCGCGTATTCGTGCCCGCCGGCGCCTGCCTCTTACTTCCGAACAAATCGCATGGATCTGGATTTCTGGTGGCTGCTCGTCATACCCGTCGCGTTCGCTTTCGGCTGGATGGCGGCGCGTTACGACCTCAAGGCGCTGCTGTCCGAAAGCGCAAGTCTGCCGCGCTCGTATTTTCGCGGGTTGAATTTTCTGCTCAACGAGCAGCCGGACCAGGCCATCGATGCGTTCATCGAAGTCGTCAAGCTCGATCCCGAAACGATCGAACTGCATTTTGCGCTGGGTAACCTGTTCAGGCGTCGCGGCGAGACTGACCGGGCAATTCGCGTTCATCAGAACCTGCTGGGCCGGGCGGATCTGCCGGTCAACGCGCGCGACCACGCATTGTTCGAATTGGGGCAGGACTTTCTAAAGGCGGGTCTGCTCGATCGCGCCGAGGAAACGTATCGCTTGCTCGAGTCGGGCGACTACGCGCTCGGCGCGCAACGCGCACTGTTGACGATCTACGAGATCGAAAAGGACTGGAACAAGTCGATCGATACCGCTCGACGCCTTGAAACGATGGGCGCGGCTTCACTGGAGAAGGAAGTCGCCCAGTTCCATTGCGAGCTGGCTCAGGAAGCGTTGCAGCAGAAGAATCCGGATGAAGCGCGCCGGCAGCTCGAACTGGCGCTGAAGGCGAATCCGCAGAGCGTGCGCGCGACGATCCTGTCCGGCGATGTCGATACTGCGGGCGGCGCGCAGGAAGCGGCCATCGTCCAGTGGCGACACGTCGAGGAGCAGAATTCAGCCTACCTGCCGCTCGTCGCAGAGAAGCTGATGAAAGCGTATCAGGCACTCGGTCGCGCGGAAGAAGGTGCGGATCTGCTGACGACATGGGTTGACCGCTATCCGTCGAACGATCTGCTGGACGTCGCCTATCAGTATGTTGCGTCGCTGCGCGGGTCGGACGCGGCGCATACCCTGGCGCGTACGCAGATGCAAAAGTCGCCGAATCTGGCGGGGATGACGCGGCTGCTGGAGGCGCAGCAGGCGACTGCGGAAGAACCGCGTCGCAGTGAGCTGGAACTGATGCGCACGCTGATCCGCCAGCGAACCAAGAATCTGCCGCGCTACACG
This sequence comes from Paraburkholderia sp. BL10I2N1, assembly GCF_004361815.1. NCBI lineage: Bacteria > Pseudomonadati > Pseudomonadota > Betaproteobacteria > Burkholderiales > Burkholderiaceae > Paraburkholderia > Paraburkholderia sp. BL10I2N1. Next base: position 2,402,550 of record NZ_SNWA01000001.1, read on the forward strand.
TGCCAGAATTGTGGTTTTCGGGCGCGTCTTTTCTACTGGCAGTGTCCGGGCTGCAGCGGTTGGGAAACCTATGCTCCGCGCCGGGTCGAGCCGATTACCGCGTCGAACTGAGGGTGACATGCAGCATTTGATGACTAGTGCTGCGTCGATATGTGCCTTGCGCGGCGCTTAGCACTTGTTCAGCCGCTGCCAGCCTGTCGACGCACCGCATAGAACCATAACTACCGGATTCGCCAACCGAGTCCATTACCGGAACACACTACCGGAGCGCGTATGAAAATCACTATTATCGGCACGGGCTACGTTGGCCTCGTCACGGGCGCGTGCCTTGCCGAAATCGGCAACGACGTTTTCTGTCTCGACGTCGATCCGCATAAGATCGAAATTCTCAACAACGGCGGCGTGCCGATCCACGAACCGGGTCTGCAGGAAATCATCGCGCGTACCCGGGCGGCGGGCCGCATCACGTTTTCGACCGACGTCGAAGCGAGCGTCGCGCACGGAGAAGTTCAGTTCATTGCGGTCGGTACGCCGCCCGACGAAGACGGCTCCGCGGATCTGCAATACGTGCTCGAGGCGGCACGCAAGATCGGCCGCTTCATGACCGACTACAAGGTGATCGTCGATAAATCGACGGTGCCGGTCGGGACGGCGCAGCGCGTGCGCGCCGTAATCGACGAAGAACTCGCAAGGCGTGGTCTCCCCGACAGTGCGCAACATGCGTTTTCCGTGGTTTCGAATCCCGAGTTCCTGAAGGAAGGCGCGGCGGTCGACGACTTCATGCGCCCGGATCGCATCGTTCTCGGTAGCGACGACGACGAAGCCGGCATGCGTGCCCGCGAAAAGATGAAGCGCCTGTACGCGCCGTTCAACCGCAATCACGAACGCACGCTGTACATGGATGTCCGTTCGGCCGAATTCACGAAGTATGCGGCCAACGCCATGCTGGCCACGCGTATCTCGTTCATGAACGAGATGGCGAACCTCGCGGATCGCGTCGGTGCGGATATCGAAGCAGTGCGTCGCGGTATTGGCTCGGATCCGCGCATCGGCTACCACTTCCTCTACGCCGGTTGCGGCTATGGCGGTTCGTGTTTCCCGAAGGACGTACAGGCGCTGATACGCACCGCAAGCGAAACGGGCCCGGGGCTGCGCATCCTCGAAGCGGTCGAGGAAGTGAACCACGAGCAGAAGGAAGTGCTCGTGCGCAAGATTGCGAAGAAGCTCGGCGACGATCTGACTGGTCGCACCTTCGCTGTGTGGGGTCTCTCATTCAAGCCGAACACCGACGACATGCGCGAGGCCCCGAGCCGGTGCGTGATTGCGGATCTGCTTGCACGCGGCGCGACCGTGCGCGCGTATGACCCGGTCGCGGTCGACGAAGCACGTCGCGTCTTCAGGCTCGATCTGGCTGACGCGCCTGAGCAGATCGCGCGTCTGCATTTCGCCAGCACGCAGGATGAGACGCTCATCGGTTCCGACGCACTGGTGATCGTCACCGAGTGGAAAGAGTTCAAGAGTCCGGATTTCGTGCATCTAAAATCGGTGCTAAAGTCGCCGTTGATCTTCGATGGCCGCAACCTTTACGAACCCGAGGCGATGACCGAACTGGGCATCGACTACCACTCGATTGGACGTCCGCATGTCGAACTTTCCGAATCTGCGCTCAGCGCCTCAGCCAATGCCTGAGATTGCACCGCCGATCCCCGAGGTTGGAGCTGTGCCGCGCGCGCGGCTCGCAGGCGCGCGCGTTCTGGTTGTCGGCGACGTGATGCTGGACCGTTACTGGTTCGGCGACGTGAACCGCATTTCCCCCGAAGCACCGGTGCCGGTCGTGCATGTGCAGAGGCAGGAAGACCGTCTCGGCGGCGCGGCGAATGTCGCACGAAACGCCGTGGCGCTTGGTGCGCGGACGGGGCTGCTGTGCGTGGTCGGTTATGACGAACCGGGCGAGAGCATCGTCAAGCTGCTTGGCGAAAGTGGCGTGCACGCGCACCTCGAACGCGATCCCGCATTGCTCACCACGATCAAGCTGCGCGTGCTGTCGCGCCAGCAGCAGCTGCTGCGCGTGGATTTTGAAAACACCCCGGCACACGAGATCCTGCTGGCGGGCCTTGCCCGTTTCGATCAGCTGCTTCCGTCGCACGACGTGATCCTGATGTCGGATTATGCGAAGGGCGGTCTCACACACGTCACGCGGATGATCGCGAAAGCGCATGAGGCCGGCAAGCCGGTGCTGGTCGATCCGAAGGGTGACGACTGGGAGCGCTACCGTGGCGCAACGCTTATCACACCCAACCGCGCCGAGTTGCGCGAAGTGGTCGGCCAGTGGAAATCGGAAGAAGACCTGCACGCCCGTGTGGCGAAGCTGCGTGAGTCGCTTGCGTTCAAGGCGCTTCTCCTGACGCGCTCGGAAGAGGGCATGACGCTCTTCTCCGACGAGGGCGTTCTACACGCCTCGGCCGTTGCGCGCGAAGTGTACGATGTGTCGGGCGCGGGTGACACCGTGATCGCCACGCTCGCCGTGATGCTCGGCGCCGGACTGTCGCTCGTCGAGGCGGTCGCGCTGGCGAATCGCGCGGCCGGCATCGTGGTCGGCAAGCTCGGTACCGCCACCGTCGACTACGACGAACTTTTCCAGTGATATCGCGCGCCGCTTCGCGTTCCTTCGCGACGCGAGCGGTGTGCACCCGTTGAACCCCATTACCGCAGGACGACCATGACCATCATCGTCACCGGCGCAGCCGGCTTTATCGGCAGCAACCTCGTCAAGGCGCTCAACGATCGCGGCGAACAGCGCATCATCGCCGTCGACAACCTGACCCGCGCGGACAAGTTCAGGAATCTCGTCGACTGTGAAATCGACGACTACGTCGACAAGACCGAATTCGTCGAGCGCTTTGCGCGTGGCGACTTCGGCAAGGTGCGAGCGATCTTTCATGAAGGCGCGTGTTCGGACACGATGGAGACCGACGGCCGCTACATGATGGACAACAATTTCCGCTACAGCCGTGCAGTGCTCGACGCGTGCCTCGCTCGGGGGGGGCAGTTTCTGTATGCATCGTCGGCGGCTACTTACGGCGGCTCGAGCCGCTTCGTCGAAGAGCGCGAAGTGGAAAAGCCGCTCAACGTCTATGGCTATTCGAAGTTCCTGTTCGACCAGGTGATTCGCCGCGTGCTGCCCACCGCCAAAACGCAGATCGCCGGGTTCCGCTACTTCAATGTGTACGGCCAGCGCGAGACGCACAAGGCGCGCATGGCATCGGTCGCATTTCACAACTTCAACCAGTTCCGCGCCGAGGGCAAGGTCAAGCTGTTCGGCGAATACAACGGCTACGCCGCCGGCGAGCAGACGCGCGATTTCGTCTCCGTCGAAGATGTGGTGAAGGTCAACCTGTTCTTCTTCGATCATCCGGAGAAGTCGGGCATCTTCAATCTCGGCAGCGGCCGGGCGCAACCTTTCAACGACATCGCATCGACCGTCGTCAACACGCTGCGCGCACTGAAGAACGAGCCGGCATTGTCGCTCGCGGAGCAGGTTCAGCGCGGCTTGATCGAATACATTCCGTTCCCTGACGCGCTGCGCGGCAAGTATCAGTGCTTCACGCAAGCTGATCTCACCAGACTGCGTGCGGCCGGCTACGACGCGCCGTTCCTGAGCGTGCAAGAAGGTGTCGATCGCTACGTGCGTTGGCTATCTGGCCAGCTATAAAGCATTCGCGCGCGTCAATACACTGGAGTCTCCTGGTTGGCGGTCGTCGCTGGCCGGTTGTTCAAGGGAGATTCCATATGTTCAAAAAATTGCTTGTCGCGGCGGCGATGCTCGCCGCCTTCGGTCAGGTCTTCGCAGCGGTTGACGTCAACACGGCTAACGAAGACGCCCTTCGCGGCGTCAAGGGCGTCGGTCCGGCGCGCGCAAAGGCGATCCTCGACGAGCGCAACGCGCACGGTCCATTCAAGGACGCGGCCGATCTCAGCAAGCGCGTGAAAGGCCTCGGCGGGCACACCCTCGAGCGGCTGCAGGGTGAAGGCCTCGCGATTGGACCGGCCGGCGCGCAGACCACGGCTTCCGCGCAGGGTAAATCGACCCCTGCTGGAGCAACGGGCGCAAAGAAAGACAATTCAACCGTAGTGGTGAAGAAATAGCGTGACGTGGGTGGTCGCGTGCGTAAGCGGCCGCCCGAGAGTTCAGCGCAAGGTTCCCGTTCTGGTTGAGGCGTCAAGCGACACCCCTTCAGCCGTCATTCGGATGACTGGCTCCCGCGGTTTGTGCCGCGGGCTTTTTGCCTGAGCGGAGCGAAGTACCGGCAAAGCCGGAACTGCGTGCGTCCACACCGTAAAGAGGGGTGCGCGGCAGGGCCGAGCGTCGTAGTTTAGAATCAATGGATTCCGCGCACCGTTTACACGCATTCGATATGGCTTACAAAACTATTGAAGACACGATCGGTAACACGCCGCTCGTGCAACTCGTTCGCCTTCCCGACGACGAAATACGCAGTCGCAACAATGTGATTCTCGGCAAGCTCGAAGGGAACAACCCAGCCGGCTCGGTGAAGGACCGTCCGGCACTATCGATGATCAAGAAGGCCGAAGAGCGTGGGCGTATCAGGCCTGGCGATACGCTGATCGAAGCGACGAGCGGCAACACGGGTATCGCGCTGGCCATGGCGGCGGCGATCCGCGGCTACAAGATGGTGTTGATCATGCCGGAAGACCTGTCGGTCGAACGTCGTCAGAGCATGGCGGCGTACGGTGCGCAGATCATGCTCACGCCAGTTACGGGCGGCATGGAATACGCGCGCGACCTCGCCGAACAGATGCAGCGTGAAGGCAAGGGCACCATCCTCGACCAGTTCGGCAATCCCGACAATCCGCTCGCACACTACGAGACGACGGGCCCGGAAATCTGGAACGACACCGAAGGCCGCATCACCCACTTCGTCTCCGCGATGGGCACGACCGGCACGATCATGGGCGTGTCGCAGTACCTGAAGGAAAAGAACCAGGCGATCGAGATCATCGGCGCGCAGCCGGAGGAAGGTTCGCGCATTCCCGGCATCCGTAAATGGCCTGAAGCGTATCTACCGAAAATTTTCGATCGCAGTCGTGTGGACCGCGTCGAGAACGTCAGCCAGGCAGCATCGGAAGCGATGGCGCGGCGGATGGCCGCCGTCGAGGGCATCTTCTGCGGGATCTCATCCGCCGGCGCCTGCGAAGTGGCATTGCGTATCGCGCGTCAGGTTGAGAACGCGACGATCGTGTTCGTCGTGTGCGATCGCGGCGACCGTTACCTGTCGACGGGCGTGTTCCCCGCCTAAGGGGCAGGAGCGCTCACTGAAACGAAAAAGCGCCGGGTATTGCCGGCGCTTTTTTTATCTCACTGCGTGATCTGCATTGCAGATTACGTCCTCATGCTTACTCCGCGTTGTTATCCGGCGCTGCAGGCGGTGCGCTGCCCGCGGCGGCATCGGCAGCCACTTGCGCCTTGATTTTCTGGCCCAGTTGATACACCGCGAGCGCGTAGAAGAAGCTGCGGTTATAACGCGTCAACACGTAGAAGTTCTTCAGCCCCAGCATGTATTCGGTAGCGCGGCCCGGCGTCGGCAGATCGACTACCGTGACAGGTGTGCCGGCTTCGGACGCGACGTTCAGCTCCGGCTCGTTCATCAGCATCCCGGCGCGCAGTAGCTGCGCGAGCGGCCAGTGCGGTTCTGGCTGGCCGTCCGCGGCAGCCTGGGCGACGCCCTGGCTGCCGGTGTCCGGCGCAATCCTCCACACGACGGGCCTGCCGTTCTCCCAGCCGTTCTGTTTCAGATAGTTCGCCACACTGCCGATCGCGTCGGCCTGGCTCGTGCGCAAATCGATCTGCTTGTTGCCCTCGAAATCAACTGCATACCGGACGATGCTGCTCGGCAGGAACTGTGGAATGCCGATTGCGCCCGTGTAAGAACCGAGCACCGAGTTCGGATCGAGCTGCGCGTCGCGAGTCCAGACGAGGAAGTCTTCGAGGTTCTTGCGGAACGTCGCCTGGCGGTCGGCGCGATTGGGCGTGTTCGGGTAATCGAAGGTCAGCGTCGTGAGCGCATCGAGCACACGGAAATTGCCCATGTAGCGTCCATAAATCGTCTCGACGCCGATGATGCCGACGATCATCTCGGGCGGTACACCGAACTGCTCATAGGCGCGCTGCAGCGTGGCCTGGTTGGCGCGCCAGAACTTCACGCCCGCAGCGACGCGCACCGGATCGAGGAAGCGCGCCTGATAGGCCCGCCAGTTCTTGATCGAGGGCGACGGCGATGGCGTGACGAGCTTCACCGCCGTCGCCGAATAGCTCGCGCGCGCGAACAGCGCGTGCAGTGCGGCTGGATCGAAATCGTAGCGCGCGACCATGTCATCGATGAAGGCATTGACGTTTGGGTTGTTCGCGTAGCGCTGCGGGATGATTTCCTCTTCGAACGTCTGTCCCTGTGGCACGGCCTGCTGCGGCTGGTCTTGCGCGACGATGAGCGGCGGTCTTGCGGGCGCGGTCTGGGCCACGGCGGCATTGGCCGCAGCGAAGGCGCAGACCGCTACGGACAGTGCGGCGGCAAAGGACGTTACGCGCAGCCGGTTTCGTGCAGACAGAGCAAGCTTGACGGTCATAAGGGAGAGGAGCGGGTACGGTGCGAAGGGATTCGGCGCAGTATACCCGAGGCCATAGGCGGAACCATGACCAGAGCGCGTTTCGGCGTCCTGATGTGGTAACTTGATGGCTGGCTGGCGCACTATCCAGGGTGCGCTCATATGGAAGGAGACATGCTGCGCACGCTCGACGCGTCGTGTGGCAAAAGAACACGCTTATGGCAACTGGCTTCTATTCCCACGCTGACTGTCTGCTGCACGAGATGGGGCAATGGCATCCCGAATGTCCAGCGCGCCTGCAGGCAATCGAGGATCAACTGATCGCAAGCCGTATCGACTCGCTGATCGAACGCGAGTCGCCGCCGCTCGCCAATGAGGCCGCGCTGCTGCGCGTGCATACCCAGGCGCACGTCGATTACATCCGCAGCCGGTCTCCAGTCAAGGGGTATGCGGAGATCGATCCGGACACGTCGATGAATCCGCATACCTTGCAGGCGGCATTGCGCGCGGCAGGCGCGGTGGTCGCGGCCACCGATGCCGTGATCGAAGGTCGCTACGACAACGCGTTCTGCAGCGTGCGGCCGCCCGGGCACCACGCGGAACCGGCCCGCGCAATGGGCTTCTGCTTTTTCAACAACGTGGCGATCGCCGCGCGACATGCGCTGGAAGTTCACGGCCTGCAGCGCGTCGCGATCATCGACTTCGACGTGCATCACGGCAATGGCACCGAGGCCGCCTTCGCGGGCGATCCGCGCGTACTGATGTGCAGCTTTTTCCAGCATCCGTTCTATCCGTTCACGGGCGCGGACAATCAGGGGACCAACATGGTCAACGTGCCGCTCGCCGCGCGCACGACGGGCATGGTCATGCGCGAAGCCGTCGACCTCATGTGGCTGCCGCGTCTGCTCGCATTCAAACCGGAGATGCTGTTCGTGTCGGCGGGCTTCGATGCGCATCGCGAGGACGATCTCGGCAACATGGGACTCGTCGAGGACGACTACGCGTGGCTGACGGGGCAGATACGCGACATCGCCGAACGCTATGCCAAAGGGCGGATTGTGAGCACGCTGGAAGGCGGGTACAACCTGTCGGCGCTGGGGCGCAGCGTGGTCGCGCACGTACGCGCGCTCGCCGGTATCTGATACAGGGCGGTGAGAGAAGGGGCACGTCATGAGCAATGGGAACCCACAGGCTTCGCAGACAGCGAATGAGAGTGTGGAGCTTGTTGAAATCACGCACGATGCCTTTGGTGTTCCGGGCACCACGTGCTTGACGCTCAACCGTCCTGACGCGTTCAACGCACTGTCGGAGGCGTTGCTCGACGCGTTGCAGTCTGCATTGGCGTCGCTCGCGCAAACGGAGGTGCGCGTGATCGTCATTGCCGGTGCCGGCCGTGCGTTCTGCGCCGGGCACGATCTCAAGGAGATGCGTGCGGCGCCGTCGCTTGCGTATTACCAGGAACTCTTCGCACGCTGCACGAAGATGATGCTGACGATCCATCGGCTACCGCAGCCGGTGATCGCGCGGGTGCAGGGCATTGCGACGGCTGCCGGTTGTCAGCTCGTCGCGATGTGCGATCTGGCCGTGGCCGCCGATACCGCGCGCTTCGCGGTATCGGGCGTCAATCTCGGGCTCTTTTGTGCGACGCCGTCGGTGCCGTTGTCGCGCAATCTGTCGCGTAAGGCCGCGTTCGAGATGCTCGTCACCGGTGAATTTGTCGATGCGCACAAGGCGCAGTCGCTGGGTCTGGTGAATCGTGTCGTGGCCGCCGACGATCTCGACGCCGAAGTCGCAGCGCTCGCGGCCAGCATCTGCGCGAAATCGGCGCAAGCCGTGTTCGCGGGCAAGGGGCTCTTCTATCGCCAGCTCGAAATGGGCGTGGAAGCGGCCTACCAGCTGGCAGGCCAGACGATGGCCTGCAACATGATGGACAATTCCGCGCTCGAAGGCGTCGAGGCGTTCATCGAGAAACGCGCGCCGAAATGGCGTCGCTGATCTTGCGCTGCTTCTAGCCGGTGCGAGCCAGAATCCAGGCGGTCGAGAGCATGCCTCTAATTCTCTCAGGTTATAAAAAAGTCAAAATTGATTATTAAAGAGAATGTCGACGATGCGGTAGAATCGCGCTCCAAATCCCAATAAAAGCAACGGCGGCCGAGTGTCGGAGCGCAAAACGCTCGTCGGACAAGCCCGCCGTTTCGTTTTTTCATGATCGAACTACGCAATATTTCCCAGCGTTTCGAAGGTCCCCGGGGCTGGGTCGAAGCGCTGCATAACATTAATCTGTCGATTCCGGCGGGCGAGGTGTTCGGCATTATCGGGCGCAGTGGCGCGGGCAAGAGTACGCTCGTGCGCACCATCAACCTGCTGACCCGTCCTTCCGAAGGCAACATCGTCGTCAACGGCCGCGATCTCACAACGCTGTCCGCGGCGCAGTTGCGCGAAGCGCGGCGCGAGATCGGCATGATCTTCCAGCATTTCAATCTGCTCTCGTCGCGCACCGTCTACGAGAACGTCGCGCTGCCGCTCGAACTCGCCGGCATGAAGCGCGCCGACATCGAGGCGGCCGTGTTGCCGTTGCTCGATCTCGTCGGCCTGTCGGCGCAGAAGGACCGCTATCCGGCGCAGATCAGCGGCGGACAAAAGCAGCGCGTCGGCATTGCGCGGGCGCTGGCGAGCAAGCCAAAGGTGTTGCTGTCGGATGAAGCGACGTCCGCGCTCGACCCTGAAACCACCCGCGCAATTCTCGACCTGCTCAGGCGCATCAACCGTGAACTCGGCTTGACCGTCGTGCTCATCACGCACCAGATGGACGTGATCAAGCAGATCTGCGACCGCGTTGCGGTACTCGATGCCGGGCGCGTCGTCGAGGAGGGGAGGCTCATCGATGTGTTCCTCCAACCACACCATGAAGTCACGCGCGCGCTGATCGGTGACGTGATCGCGCAGGAACTGCCTCCCGCGATGAAGGCGCGCGTCGCCGAGCGTTTGAAGACGGGCCGCAGTCATCTGCTGCGTCTCGCGTTCACGGGCTCAGGTGTCGACCAGCCGATCCTGTCGGAGACGATTCGCCGCTACGAACTGGACTTCAACATCCTGCACGGCCAGATCGACGAGATCCAGGGGCAGGCGTTTGGCTCGCTTGCGGTGCTGGCGGGCGGCGAACCGCTGAAGGTCGCGCAGGCGCTCACGTATCTGCGCGAACAAGGTGTGGTGGTCGAGGAGATGTCGTATGTTGAGTGAAATGTTCGATATGTTCGTCCAGTCGTTCTGGGAAACGCTCGTGATGGTGGGCATTTCCGGACTGGTCGGCGCGGCGGTGGGTTTGCCGCTAGGCGTCCTGCTCTATCTGACGGACCGCAACGGCGTCCTGCAGAACATCGCCGTGAATCGCGTGATGGGCGTGATCGTGAACGCGGTGCGCTCGACACCGTTCATCATCCTGCTGGTCGCGGTAATTCCGTTCACGCGGCTGGTCGTGGGCTCTTCGATCGGTACGGCCGCCGCAGTGGTGCCGCTGACGATCGCCGCCGCGCCGTTCATCGCGCGTCTTGTCGAGACGGCGCTGCGCGAAGTGGACCGCGGCCTGATCGAAGCCGCGCAGGCGATGGGTGCGACAACCAGCCAGATCGTCTTCAAGGTGTTGCTGCCGGAATCGCTGCCGGGCGTGGTGGCCGGGCTGACGATCACCTTTGTTTCGCTGGTCGGTTATTCGGCGATGGCCGGAGCGATCGGCGGTGGCGGGCTCGGCGATCTGGGCATCCGCTACGGCTATCAACGTTTTTTGCCGGAAGTGATGCTGACGGTCGTCGTGATCCTGATCGTTTTCGTGCAACTGGTGCAGTCGTTTGGGGATTGGCTCGTGCGTCGTCTGAGCCATAAATAACAAGGGTTCCGTCAACGGACCCCGCTTGAACAGGTTGGAGAAAGGTTACTCATGCAACGTCGTTCTATTCTCAGGTTTGCGGCCCTGCTTGGCGCCGCGTCGCTCTTCGCTTCCGTGGCGCAAGCCGATGAAACGATCAAGGTCGGTGTTACCGGCGGTCCGCATGCGCAGATCATGGAAGTCGTGAAATCGGTAGCGGCAAAGAATGGCCTGAACATCAAGATCGTCGAATTCTCGGATTATGTGCAGCCCAACGCGGCACTTGCTGGCGGCGATCTCGATGCGAACAGCTACCAGCACGACCCGTATCTGCAGGCGCAGGTGAAGGACCGAGGCTATAAGCTCATCAAGGTTGCCGACACCGTGACTTACCCGATGGGCATCTATTCGAAGAAGGTGAAGTCGCTTGCCGAACTGCAACCGGGCGCGAAGATCGCGGTGCCGAACGATCCGACCAACGGCGGCCGTGCATTGTTGCTGCTGCAGAAGCAGGGTCTGCTGAAGCTGCGTGCCGATGCCGGCCTGAAGGCTACGCCGCTCGACATCGTCGACAACCCGAAGAAGCTGAAGATCGTCGAGCTCGACGCCGCGCAGATTCCGCGTTCGCTCGGCGACGTGGACGCGGCCGCGATCAACACGAACTTCGCGATGGAAGCGGGCCTGAAGCCGAAGCAGGACGCGATCGCCATCGAGGACGCGAACGGTCCGTATGTAAACATCATTGCGATCCGTGAAGCCGATCGCAACAAACCGTGGGTCGCGAAGCTCGTCGCGGCGTATCGCTCCGCGCAAGTGAAGCAGTTTATTGAAGGTAAGTTCGGCGGCGCGGTGATCACGGCGTGGTAAGCCGTGACGCCCGAATTCGTATGCTGAGCAAGCGCAATCTTGAAATTAGGGCGTCAGTAGGAACCCGGGCTTGTCGTCCGGGTTTTTTCGCCGTTAAAATAGTACGATCGTTCGATATTTCCGAGCCGCTGCAAAAGCGCGCTATCTTCGATGCAAACAGCCGGCGGGCGCGGTTGCCGCGAGGGCAGTCGTTATAATGTCCGTTGGGTTGACGTATTCGTAACTTTGGAGCGTGTGCATGAAAATCCTGGTGCCTGTGAAGAGAGTGGTCGATTACAACGTGAAAGTCCGGGTGAAGTCGGACGGCACGGGCGTCGACATTGCCAATGTGAAGATGTCGATGAACCCGTTCGACGAGATCGCGGTTGAGGAAGCCGTGCGCCTGAAGGAAGCGGGCGTGGCGACCGAAGTGATCGCGGTGTCCTGCGGTGTCACGCAGTCGCAGGAAACGCTGCGCACGGCGCTGGCGATCGGCGCGGACCGCGCGATCCTGATCGAGTCGAACGAAGACCTGCAGCCGCTGGCGGTGGCCAAACTGCTGAAGGCGCTGGTCGACAAGGAACAGCCTTCGCTCGTGATTCTCGGCAAGCAGGCCATCGACGACGACTCGAACCAGACCGGCCAGATGCTCGCCGCGCTGGCGAACCTGCCGCAGGCGACGTTTGCCTCGAAGGTGGTGGTGGCGGATGGCAAGGCGACGGTGTCGCGCGAAGTGGATGGCGGCGCGGAAACGCTGTCGCTGACGCTGCCGGCGGTGATCACCACCGACCTGCGCCTCAATGAGCCGCGCTACGTGACGCTGCCCAACATCATGAAGGCGAAGAAGAAGCCGCTGGAGACGCTCAAGCCTGAGGACCTCGGTGTCGATGTGACGCCGCGCCTGAAGACGCTGAAGGTGGTGGAGCCGCCGAAACGCAGTGCCGGCGTGAAGGTGGCCGACGTGAAGACGCTGGTCGAGAAGCTGAAGACCGAAGCCAAGGTGCTGTGAGGAGACGGACGAAATGACGAATCTGGTAATAGCGGAACACGACGGTGCATCGATCAAGGCGGCGACGCTGAACACGATCGCAGCGGCACAGAAGATTGGCGGTGATATCCACGTGCTGGTCGCCGGTCACAACGCGCAGGGCGCGGCTGAAGCGGCAGCGAGAATCGCGGGCGTATCAAAAGTGCTGCTGGCCGATGCGCCGCAACTGGAAGCGGGTCTGGCGGAGAACGTCGAAGCGACGGTGCTAAACATCGCAAAGGGTTACACGCACATCCTCGCGCCGGCCACGGCTTCGGGCAAGAACATCGCGCCGCGAATTGCGGCGAAGCTGGATGTCGCGCAGATCAGCGACATCACCGCCGTGGATTCCGCTGACACGTTTGAACGCCCGATCTATGCGGGCAACGCGATCGCCACGGTGCAATCCGCTGACCCGATCAAGGTCATCACGGTGCGCACGACCGGTTTCGACCCGGTTGCGGCAGAAGGCGGCAGCGCAGCGGTCGAGAAGATCGACGCGGCGGCAGACAGCGGCCTGTCGCAGTTCGTGAGCCGTGAAGTGACGAAGCTGGACCGTCCGGAGCTGACTGCAGCGCACATCATCGTGTCGGGTGGTCGTGGCCTGGGCAGCGGCGAGAACTATACGAAAGTGCTGGAGCCGCTGGCGGACAAGCTGAACGCAGCGCTGGGCGCCTCACGCGCCGCAGTGGACGCGGGCTTCGTGCCGAACGACTACCAGGTGGGCCAGACGGGAAAGATCGTGGCGCCCCAACTGTACCTCGCGGTGGGCATCTCGGGCGCGATCCAGCATCTGGCCGGGATGAAGGACTCGAAGGTGATCGTAGCGATCAACAAGGACCCGGAAGCGCCGATCTTCAGCGTGGCTGATTACGGCCTGGTGGGCGATCTGTTTACCGTTGTACCCGAACTCGTGAGCGAGCTCGGATGATGCAGCATCAGCGCCGCAGATAAGGCGTCAGGCAGCAAACGAAAGGGGCGCGCAGCGCCCCTTTTTTACACTGCAGGCAGGAGGCAGCCGGTGTCGATCATCCATCATCCGGACGTGCGCCGGATGCTCGCGACGATGCGCGCGCTCACCGAAGGCTCGCGCGGTGGCCTACGTGGCAGCCGCGCATTGCGACATCGCACACCGTCATGCGGATAGGGCGAAGCGCGCCGAACATCAGGCCATCTATGAATTCCTCGTGCCGGTCGATCGCGACCGCGCAGTTCTTCGCCGAACACGTGTTGCCGCAGGCGACGGCGCTCGAAGCGTCGATCGTGACAGGGAAAGGCGGCGAGAGGGTGCTGGCGCTGGCGGAAGATCAGTTCTGATGGCGCAAGTCGGTTCGCGTCGGCCACGCATCCGCGTCAGAAGAAGGCTGGTAATACAAACGGCGCCTTACAAGGCGCCGTTTGTATTGATCGACCTGGCCGGGAAATCTCCCCGACCGACGCAGACAACGAGATGACCGTCAGGCGTATGCCGGCCGACGCGTTTCTCCGGTCTCGCCAAGATAGCGATGCACCGACAGATCGCCTGACTGGATCGCGGGCTGTTTGCCAGATATCAGATCGGCGAGCAGTTGGCCCGAACCGCATGACATCGTCCAGCCAAGCGTGCCGTGACCCGTATTCAGGAACAGGTTCGAGACTGGCGTGCGGCCGACGATCGGCGTGCCGTCCGGCGTCATCGGGCGCAGGCCCGTCCAGAAAGTCGCCTTCGCTGTATCGCCACCGCCAGGGAACAGGTCGTTGACGCACATTTCGAGCGTCTCGCGACGCGCCTGGCGCAGCGTCTGGTCGAAGCCCACAATCTCCGCCATGCCGCCGACGCGAATCCGGTCGTCAAAGCGCGTGATGGCGATCTTGTAGGTTTCGTCGAGCACCGTCGACACAGGAGCCGAAGCTGCGTCGACGATCGGCGCGGTGATCGAATAACCCTTGAGCGGGTACACCGGAATCTTCACTATGCCGGACAGGAAGCGCGTGGAATACGAACCGAGCGCGACGACATACGCATCGGCACGTACCATTTCGCTGGCGCACTGCACGCCCACGATGCGGTCATGGGCCATGGCCAGTGCGTCGATCGGGGTGTTGTAGCGGAACTTCACGCCAAGCGCTTCGGCCATCGCCGCGAGGCGAGTCGTGAAGAGCTGGCAGTCGCCCGTTTCGTCGCCCGGCAGGCGCAGACCACCCGTCAGCTTGTGCGACGTCGCAGCGAGCGCCGGTTCGACGCGCGCGAGTTCAGCGGGCGTCAGCAGTTCATAAGCCACGTTGGCATCTTTGAGCACGGCGATATCTTTCGCGGCGCCGTCGAGTTGCTGTTGCGTGCGGAACAATTGCAGCGTGCCGCCCGTACGGCCTTCGTACTGGATACCGGCATCGGCGCGCAGCGCCTGCAGGCAGTCGCGGCTATATTCGGCGAGACGGACCATACGGCCCTTGTTCACTGCATAGCGCTCGGTAGTGCAGTTTTGCAGCATCTGCCACATCCACTTCAACTGGAATTGCGTGCCGTCGAGACGGATCGCGAGCGGCGCGTGCTTCTGGAACATCCATTTGACGGCCTTCAGCGGAACGCCAGGCGCCGCCCACGGTGCGGCATAGCCGGGCGAAATCTGCCCCGCGTTGGCAAAGCTGGTTTCGAGCGCCGGACCGGCCTCACGGTCGATCACGGTCACTTCGTGACCCGCGCGCGCAAGATAATAGGCGCTCGTTACCCCGACGACGCCACTGCCCAAAACGACGACTCGCATAGCTGCTCCAGAAAGGTCGAAAGGCTGACGGCGTCGGAATGTTCGATTAATGATGAATTACGCGGTCAACCCAGTGTTAACCGCTATACTATTGAGCTTCAGGTAGGTTTTGTTATTGTATTTTTTCGATTTTCAGTAAAAACCATGCGAACCCAACGTCAACCGGTCCGTGCTCTCGACAGGCTCGATCACAAGATCCTGAAACTGCTTCAGCAGGACGGCAGGATGGCGATGAAGGACCTGGCCGAGCAGGTCGGATTGTCGGTTACGCCGTGTATTGAGCGGGTCAAGCGCATGGAGCGCGACGGCGTCATCATGGGCTATTACGCGCGGGTCAATCCTGCTGAGCTTGGCGCGGCGTTGCTGGTGTTCGTGGAGATCACGCTCGACCACAAGAGCGGCAATATGTTCGACCAGTTTCGCCGCGAGGTTCAGAAGATCCCGGAAGTGCTCGAGTGCCACCTGGTGTCCGGCGACTTCGACTATCTGATCAAGGCGCGTATCGGCGAGATGGCCGACTACCGGAAGCTGCTCGGCGACATCCTCCTGCAATTGCCGGGCGCGGTGCAGTCGAAAAGCTATGTGGTGATGGAAGAAATCAAGGAAACGTTGACGATTGCGGTCGATGAATAGGCTGTTCGGACAGTCTCGACAAACGGCCCATATACTGTATATTTATACAGTATATGGGCCGTTTGATTTATCTTTCAGTGACCGATTCCGCCGACGAATTCCCCATCGCACCGCCTGCGCCCCACAAAGGGCGCGGTGCCGTCACGAATCTTCAGGGCCGCTATGAAGTCGACCAGCGCGAAGCATTCGACGATGGCTGGATCCTGTCGCCCGCCGATGACGATGGCGGTGTGTCCGCTTTGCGTACGCAGGTCTTCGAGGAGCGCGCGAAAAGCATCCTGACCCATAACGCGTCGCCGGATATTCCTTTTGGCGTGTCGTTGAATCCGTACCGGGGCTGCGAACACGGTTGCATCTATTGCTTTGCGCGGCCAACGCACAGCTATCTCGGTCTATCGCCCGGGCTCGATTTCGAGAGCCGGATCTACGCGAAGGTCAACGCGCCGGAATTGCTCGTGCGCGAACTGTCGAAGAAATCCTACGTGCCAGAGCCGATTGCGCTTGGCGTCAATACGGATGCGTGGCAGCCCGTCGAGCGCGATCTGCGTCTCACGCGGCGGGTAATCGAGGTATTGCACGAGCGCGGGCACCCGTTTGCAGCCATCACGAAGTCGTCGTTGATCGAGCGCGATCTTGATCTTCTGGCGCCGATGGCCGCTCGCGGTCAGGTCATGGCAGCCATTACGATTACCACGCTCGATGCCGACATCGCCCGCACGCTGGAACCGCGTGCGGCAACGCCCGCGCGGCGGCTGCGTACCATCAGGACATTGAGTGAAGCTGGCGTGCCGGTCGGCGTGAGCATCGCGCCGGTGATTCCGTTCGTCACCGAACCCGACATGGAGCGCTTGCTCGAAGCGTGCGCCGAGGCGGGCGCTTCGAGCGCGAGCTATATCGTCCTGCGCCTCCCATGGGAAGTGGCGCCGCTATTCAAGGACTGGCTTGCCGCTCATTTCCCGGATCGAGCCGATCGCGTGATGAGCCGCGTGCGTGATATGCGGGGCGGCAAAGACTACGACTCTTCTTTTGCGACGCGCATGAAGGGCGAAGGTCCGTGGGCGGATCTGCTCAAGCAGCGTTTTCACAAGGCTGTCCGGCGGCTCGGGTTGAACGAGCGCCGGCACGGAATTCTGGATATGTCGCAATTCCGTCATCCGGAGTTGGCGCCACGGCCAGCGCCGGGCGACCCGCAACTGGACCTGTTCCAGGACTAATGCCGTCCGGGCGTCGAAGGGTCGTTATTGCGACAGTTCCCTGGCCGCCTGAACCTGAGATTCGAAGTAGGTTTGAAACGACAGCGCAAGTCCGGTCATCAGCAAGAAAGCGCCAATCAGCAGCGAGAAAATCACAACGAAGATGACGGTCCAGCCGGAACGGCTGTGCTCCTGTGTCTGGGCATTGAACTGTGCATCCCACTTTTCATCGGGACGCAGTCCGTAGACGATCGCGGCAAGAAAGGCCGCCAGCAGCGATATCGCACCCGGAATGACGAGCACCCATCCGAGCGCCGATGCGCGTTCGGTTGCAGCGAGCAGAAGGAAGCCAGGGATGCCGACGATCGTGCCGAGCAGATGCGCCCAACCGTAGACGTCGCGCAGACCGTACAGATAGAAGCGATGTGCGCCGAGGCTACCGAAGAAGAACGCGAGTGCGCCGGCAAGGGTCTTGGATCGGAAGCGCGGGGAAGTCGAAGCAGCGGTGGACATGAGCGAAAGCAGGTGAGAGGCAGCGGTTTGACGCTTGCGGCGTGTGGGACACAGGGCGCGACGTGAGCGCGCGCGGGCCGACGCGCATTCTACGCCGGTCGCGCGGCGGTGGTCACGTGGCCCGGGGCCACATTGGCGCGTCTCTCGACTACTCGGTCCGATCGTGCGGGTGCTTAGGGCGCGGCATATGTCACGCGGTAGATCGCGCCGGCGTAGTCGTCGCTGATCAGCAGCGAGCCGTCGGGCATCGGCAGAACATCAGCGGGCCGGCCCCACACGCTATCGTCGGGCATCAGCCAGCCCTGGACGAAAACTTCTTGTCGCGGATTGCTGCCGTCAGCATTCACCATGACGCGGACGACCCGATAGCCCACCTTCCTGCTCCGGTTCCACGAACCGTGTTCGGCGATAAAAATATTGTCGCGGTAGCTGGCGGGGAACATTGAGCCTGTATAAAAACGCATGCCCAGCGACGCGACGTGCGCGCCGAGCCTGGCTACCGGCGGTGTGAATGTGCTGCAAGGGTGATCTTTTCCGTATTCGGGGTCGGATACTTCGCCGCCGTGGCAGAACGGGTAGCCGAAGTCCATGCCGGCGCTCGGTGCGCGGTTGAGCTTGTCGTCGGGAGTGTCGTCGCCGAGCAAGTCGCGGCCGTTGTCGGTGAACCACAATTCGTGGGTCGTCGGATGCCACGCAAATCCAACCGTATTGCGGATGCCACGGGCGATCGTTTGGTAGTGGCTGCCGTCGGCGTCCATGCGCCCAATCATTGCGTAGCGGTCGCGATCGGGCAGGCAGATATTGCAGGGTGCGCCTTGTGGTACGTACAGCTTGCCATCGGGCCCGAACGCAATGAATTTCCAGCCGTGGTGGCGGTCGGTAGGCAGGGCATCGGTGACGACCGTGGGTGTCGGAGGCTGGGCCAGATGGTCATCGATGGCATCGAAGCGCAAGATCTTCGAGACTGCCGAAACGTACAGCGCGCCGTCATGCCATGCCACACCAACCGGCATTTCCAGCCCCGACGCGATCACATGATGGGCGACGGCTTGCCCATCACGCAGTTCGAGCGCATAGACATGGCCGCCCATGCTGCCGATATACAGGATGCCTTTCGGCGAGAGCGCCATTTCTCGGGCAGCCGGTACGCCGTCGGACACGACTTCGATGCGGAAGCCCGGCGGCAATTTGAGGCGGTCAATGGGAAGTGCTGCCAGCGCGGGGGCCGCGGTCGCAACAAACAGAAAAAACGAGAACAGCGGACGGATCCAGCGGGGTGGGATCCCAAGCACCCTGTGGGCGGCTGGAATGGTTGCAAAAGCAGGTTTCACGAGATTCCTGACGCACATTGATCGACGGCTGGGTGGGCGGTTGCGGAGCCCTGTGGATGAAGAAATGATGGGCCTGCGCAACTACGCTTTCCAGATTATCCCGGTAAGTGTTTGTTATGGCGTTGCTTTCGGGCTATAATTGCCTGTTTCAGTGGTCCCGAACCCCGGTTTTCAAGGATTCTAGTATGGTCATCATCCGCTTGGCTCGTGGCGGCTCCAAGAAGCGCCCGTTCTACAACATCGTCGCAACCGATTCGCGTAACCGTCGTGACGGTCGCTTCATCGAACGCGTTGGCTTCTACAACCCGGTCGCTACGAAGGGTGAGTCGCTGCGTATCGCTCAAGACCGCCTGACGTACTGGCAAGGCGTTGGCGCGCAGCTGTCGCCGACTGTCGAGCGTCTCGTGAAGGAAGCGCAAAAGGCGCAGCCGGCTGCCTGATGGTAGCTTGTGTGCACATTGCGGGCGGGTCGCGTGAATGTTGCGGCGTGCCGGGTGCGCAGGTTTTTCTGAAGTTGGCTGCGAGGTCTGCTGATGTCCGCGAGTGATTCCGGCGGCTCAGGCCGCGCCAAGACTGCAAATCGCAGTCAGGCGTCGTTTGGCGCGTTCGTCCGTAAACCGGTCGAACGGGTCGCAGCCAAAGAAGTCGAGTCGAGTGCTGCAGAAATGCGTGCTGAGTCGGCGGAAAGCTGGCCGGACGACGCCGTCGAAGTTGGTGCGATTGTCGATGCGTACGGTCTCAAAGGCTGGGTAAAGGTGGCGGCACATGCGGACGCCGGGCGGGGAGGCGACGCCCTGCTGAGCGCGAAGCGCTGGTGGCTCATGAAGGGCCGCGAGAGGCGTTCTGCTCCAGTACTGCACTCCAAGGTCCACAGTAACAGCATCGTTGCCCACATGGGTGGCGTTGCCGATCGTGATGTGGCGCTATCGATACGCGGTTACACCGTGTACATTCGCCGCAGCGATTTCCCGACGCTCGACGCCGATGAATTTTACTGGGTTGACCTGCTCGGCCTGGGTGTCGTCAACGAAGCGGGCGTCGCACTCGGCACGGTTGCTGACATGATCGACAACGGTGCGCATTCAGTGCTGCGCGTCGAGTATCCGTCGACAGGCAAGGATGGCAAGCCGGTAACCGGTGAACGTTTGATCCCGTTCGTCGGTGTCTATGTCAAAACGGTGGATCAGGCGGCGAAGCAGATCATCGTCGACTGGGAAGCCGATTATTAAACACAATTCGCTGAACGGAGAGAGCGATGCAGTTCGATGTCGTTACGCTCTTTCCTGAGATGTTTCGTGCGCTGACCGATTGGGGCATCACAAGCCGAGCGGCGAAGCAGCAACGCTACGGTCTACGCACGTGGAATCCCCGCGATTTCACAACGGACAGCTACCGTACCATCGATGATCGCCCGTACGGTGGTGGCCCCGGCATGGTGATGCTGGCGAAGCCGCTGGAAGATGCGATCGGCGCGGCGAAAGCGGCGCAGGCAGAGCAGGGCGTGACCGGTTCGCGTGTTGTGATGATGTCTCCGCAAGGTGCGACGCTCAATCATGACCGGGTGATGCGATTTGCGCAGGAGCCTGGCCTCATTGTGTTGTGCGGCCGGTATGAAGCAATCGATCAGCGTCTGATCGATCGTTGCGTCGATGAAGAGGTCAGTCTTGGCGATTTCGTGTTGTCAGGCGGCGAATTGCCTGCGATGGCGCTAATGGATGCAGTTGTGCGCCAGTTGCCGGGTGTGCTGAACGACTCGCAATCGGCCGTGCAGGACAGTTTCGTCGACGTGTTGCTTGATTGTCCGCACTACACCCGGCCGGAAGAATACGACGGCGTGCGCGTCCCCGATGTGCTGCTTGGCGGCCACCATGCGGAGATCGAGCAGTGGCGTCGTCGTGAAGCATTGCGCAATACACTGGCGAAGCGCCCCGATCTGATCGAGCGCGCCAGAAAGTACAAGATGTTGAGCCGCGCCGATGAGGCGTGGCTTGCAAGTCTCGCGAAGGAAGCGTCGAAGGCGTAAAGCCTACGTCATTCCGGGCGAGCACCAGGCGGCGTCGTACATGCGTGTGCGGTGCCAGATGTGAACCCATCCTCTATCGGGGCCGTCGCCGCGCGTGAAACGCAAGGCAGGTACGAACGCCGACAAGATGGACTTAGGAGTCAGTGATGAATCTAATTGCAAAACTCGAGCAGGAAGAAATCGAGCGCGCGCTCGCAGGCAAGACCATCCCCGAATTCGCCCCTGGCGACACGGTGATCGTGAGCGTGAACGTCGTCGAAGGTACGCGTAAGCGTGTTCAGGCCTACGAAGGCGTCGTGATTGCCAAGCGCAACCGCGGCCTCAACTCGTCGTTCATCGTCCGCAAGATTTCGTCGGGCGAAGGCGTTGAGCGTACGTTCCAGACGTACTCGCCGCTTTTGGCAAGCATCGTCGTGAAGCGTCGTGGCGATGTGCGTCGCGCGAAGCTGTACTACCTGCGCGATCGTTCGGGCAAGTCGGCCCGGATCAAGGAAAAGCTGGTCTCGAAAGACCGCGCTGCTTCCCAGGCGTAAAAGCTGTAAGAAAAAGCACCCCTCGCGGGTGCTTTTTTCTTTGGTCAGTCAGAATAGCGGTATGTCTAATGCCACTCGCCAGTTCCGGGAATCCCGTTGATCCGCCCTGTTTTTGAACCCGAGGCCCTGCCTGTTGAATCGACGGGCGCCGATCTGCCGCCAGTTGCGCCCGAACGTCTGACGCCAGACGGGTTGCGCGCGCGGTTCGAGCAGCGTTTGCAGTGGGCGCCGGAGCCGATCGTCGAATCCCGTCTACGAGAGGGGGATCCGCGGCTCGCGGCTGTGTTGATGCCGCTTGTCGTGCGCGAAGAGGGTCTCACGGTGCTGCTTACACAGCGAGCCGACCACCTGAACGACCACGCCGGCCAGGTTAGTTTCCCGGGGGGGCGTCAGGAGCCGTACGACGCCGATGCGACCGCCACCGCATTGCGCGAGGCGCAAGAGGAAGTCGCACTGGATCCGGCGCGCGTCGAGATACTCGGGTCCTTACCGGACTATCTGACTGGCACGGGTTTTCGGGTCACGCCCGTGGTCGGTCTCGTCCACCCGCCATTTACCGTCGAAGCGGACACGCTCGAGGTCGCGGAAATCTTCGAAGTGCCGCTCAGCTTTCTGATGGATCCTGCCTGTCACGAGGTGCGTGTGTTTCGCTGGGAAGGCGGCGAGCGTCGTTTTTTTTGCGATGCCGTACCCGCGCGCTGAATCACAGGGTCATCACTTCATCTGGGGGGCAACGGCGGGCATGTTGCGCAATTTCTATCGCTTTCTCGTCGCCTGAGTTCCGGGGCTGGCCAACACGCCGGCAGTTTGCGGCCGCCGCACGCTCAGGCTCATCCGACCCTGTGCTATCGTTATAAAACAAAACCGAAATAAACTCGAAAAGCACGGCGCATCGCATGACTTTTTTCTCTGTATTGCTGGCTCTCATCATCGAACAGCTGCGCGCGCTGTCGCCGAACAACCCGGTGTCGGCGTTGCTTCAATACCATGCGGAATCGGCCGCGCAGGGCTTCGATGCGGGCAAGCAGAAGCACGGCGTTCTCGCCTGGCTGGTCGTCGTGTTGCCCTGGACGCTTTTCGTCGGTCTCGTCTACTACGTGCTGTACGAGATCAACTTCGTGCTGGCGTTCCTGTGGAACGTGGTAGTGGTGTATTTCACCCTCGGTTTCCGGCAGTTCAGTCACTACTTCACTGATATCCACCTGTCGCTCAACAACGACGACGTGCCGCGTGCACGTGAGATTCTCAATGAGTGGACAGGCCTCGATACCGTCGACATGCCGGTCAGCGAGATCGTGCGCCACACCTTGATTCATGCTGTCGTGGCTTCGCATCGTCACGTGTTTGGGGTGTTCTTCTGGTTCCTGATACCGGTGGGGCCGGCGGGTGCAGTGCTGTATCGCATCGCCGAGTATCTGGCCCGCACGTGGTCCAAACCCGCTGACAATCGCACGCCTGCGTTTGCCACGTTCGCGCAGCGTGCCTTCTTCGTGATCGACTGGGTGCCGGCGAGGCTGACGTCGCTGGGCTTTGCGATTGTCGGCAACTTCGAAGATGCGATTTATGCGTGGCGTAACCACGCGCGTCAGTGGCCAGATGCAAACGACGGCGTTTTGCTGGCCGCAGGCAGCGGTGCCCTGGGTGCGCGTCTGAGCGGGCCGCTCGCCGAGCCATCGAGCCTCGACGCATTGTCCACCGGCGACGGTGGTCCAATGTCTGTGGGTGACGACTGCACGCCGCGCACGCTGCAATCGGCCGTTGGCCTCGTGTGGCGTGCCGTGATCCTGTGGATGATTCTGCTGTTGATGCTGACGATTGCCGTCTGGCTCGCGTGACTGACTCGCCGGAGCGTTGATCCGTGGTACTGCGAAAAGCCGGCAATGCCGGCTTTCTCTTTTGTGCGACTCGCTCCGTGAGGGAGCGTCAGCCGTCCAGCGGATCCCGAGCGGTGCCGCACTGCCAGCACACGGTGAACTGCGCCTCGAGGATCTCGCCGCATTGATGACACCGCCACGGCGGCGTGCCGGCGGCCGGTCCGTTGGAAGCCGCGTCGATCAACTTTCTCGCCAGCATCTCGTCCCGCTCGTCGACGAGCCATAGCTCTGGCGCGCATTGCTCCGCCGGGATCTCGCCGAGCGCGCCGTTCAGATATCGGTTATGCAATTCGCATGAAATACCCGCTGCCGACAGCACATTGATCCAATGCTGTCCGATCAGCACATTCGGCGCACGCATCAGTTTCATCATGGTCGGGGAAGGGCG
Source organism: Paraburkholderia sp. BL10I2N1 (assembly GCF_004361815.1). NCBI lineage: Bacteria > Pseudomonadati > Pseudomonadota > Betaproteobacteria > Burkholderiales > Burkholderiaceae > Paraburkholderia > Paraburkholderia sp. BL10I2N1. The sequence continues at coordinate 2,426,138 of NZ_SNWA01000001.1, forward strand.
CGTTGATTGTCAGCGGACAATCTGGCCCGCCTCGTGAACGAGTTGCGCATACAGCGCTTGCCGCTCGCGCGCGATGCGGCCGTCTTCAACGGCTGCGAGAATCGCGCAGCCCGGTTCTTGAAGATGATGGCAGTTGTAGAAGCGGCAGTCAGCCAGCAGCGGACGAAACTCCGGGAATGCCCGTTCGAGACGACCTTCTGTCAGGTGATGCAGGCCGAATTCCTGAAAACCCGGCGAATCGGTCAGCGAGCCGCCCTCGGGCAGCGGATAGAGCCGGGTATAGGTGGTCGTGTGACGGCCACTGTTGAGCGCCGTGGATATTTCGCGTGTCGCAACTTCCGCATCCGGCACGAGCAGATTCACGAGCGTCGACTTGCCCATGCCTGACTGGCCCAGCAACAGCGTCGAATGACCATGCAGATGTTCAGAGAGTGCTGCGCGGGCGGCGTCGGGCTGCATCTTGATCGACACTTCGACCACCGGATACCCCAGCTCGCGATATTGCGCAAGCCGCGCCCGCGCGCCGGGTAACGCTGCTTCGACGTCGATCTTGTTCAGCACGATCAGCGGTTTGAGTTCGTTCGCTTCGGCGGCGACCAGCGCGCGACCGAGCAGATCCTCGCTGAAGTGCGGCACGGTGGCGAGTACGATCAGCAACTGATCGAGATTCGCGGCAAAGAGCTTCGACTTGTACTGATCCGATCGATAGAGCAGATTGCGCCGCTCGTCGATTGCGACGATCACGCCCTGGTCAGCGGAAGCCGCTTCATAGGTCACGCGATCGCCGACCGCCACCTCGCTGCGCTTGCCCCGCGGGAAGCACTGCAATGGGGCGCCGCCATCGTCTGGCACGACCAGGTAGTGGCGCCCATGCGCGGCGACGACGAGTCCGTGCACCCGCGCGAGCGCGCTGGCCGCGGCGCGCGCTGCCTTCGGCGAGCGGCCGCTCATGCGTGCCGCAGCAAGCGGTCGATCCGCTGCGACGCCGGCGGATGCGAGTAGTAGAACGCAGTGTAGAGTGGATCGGGCGTGAGCGTCGACGCATTGTCTTCATACAGCTTGACGAGCGCGTTGACGAGATCCTGGGCGTCGGTTTGGGTGGCGGCGAAGGCGTCGGCTTCAAATTCGTGCTTGCGCGAGCTGAGGCTGCCGAGCGGCGTCACGAAGAACAGAAACACGGGGACGGCGAGAAAGAACAGCACGAGCGCGAGCCCGCTGTTACCGCCGATGAGCGACGGCCGCACCCCCAGGCCTTCATAGAACCACGCGCGCTGCGACAGCCAGCCGAGCAGCGCCAGCATCGCGAGGCTGATCGCGAACGTGACGATCATCCGCTTGATCACGTGACGCCGCTTGAAGTGACCGAGTTCGTGGGCAAGCACCGCCTCGATTTCATTGCCCGACAGGCGTGCGAGCAGCGTGTCGAAGAACACGATGCGCTTTGCTGCGCCAAATCCGGTGAAATAGGCGTTGCCGTGCGCGGAGCGACGGCTGCCGTCCATCACGAAGAGACCTTTGGCGGCGAACCCGCAACGCTTCATCAGCGCCTCGATACGGTTTTTCAGAGCTTCGTCCTTGAGCGGCTCGAACTTGTTGAAGAGCGGCGCGATGAACGACGGATACAGCACCAGCACCAGCATCTGGAACACAACCCACACGACCCACGTCCACAGCCACCACAGGCTGCCGGCCTGATTCATCAGCCACAGCACGACGAACAGCAGCGGCAGGCCGAACGCCACACCGAGCAGCGTGCCCTTGATGCGGTCCACGAAAAAGATGCGCTTGCTCATCCGGTTGAAGCCAAACCGCTCTTCGATGACGAACTGCCGGTAGTACTCGAACGGCAGGTCGAGCACGCTCGTGATCGCGATCACCGCTGCCACCAGCGCGATCTGGCCGGCGTAGCCGCGGCCGAGCCAGTCGGAGACGGCCAGATCGAGCGCCTGCACGCCGCCGAGCAGCGTCAGCCCGATCAGCACCACGGCGCTGACGACGATTTCCATCATCGTGAGCCGGGTGCGTTCGACGGTGTAATCGGCGGCCCGCTGATGCGCCGCGAGCGGGATCGTCCCGGAAAACTGCGAGGGCACCTGATTGCGGTGCGCTGCAACGAAGCGGGTCTGCCGCGACGCGAGCCAGAGTTTGGTCGCGACCATCGCGACAACGGCGATGACGAACAGAACGGTGAAGTACAGGGTAGGCATCCGGGGAATCCGTGGTATCTATGCGAGAATTATATGTTTCTTCCGACGCGTGGGCGGGATGCGCTCATTCGAACTGTTTCAACGGCATTCGGGCGTGCCGCGGACCGCGAACGACGGCACGACGGCCTGGCCCTATGCCGCTCCTTATCCGACAACCCGTCCCGACCAAAGCAAGGTTGCCTTTCATGACTGACACCCTCGACCCCATCGATCAGCCGACGCTCGTACGCAGCGACATGAACCTCATCTGGCTCGACATGGAAATGACAGGTCTCGAGCCCGACACCGACCGTATCATCGAGATCGCCGTGGTGGTGACCAATTCAACGCTCGACAGGCTGGTCGAAGGGCCGGTGATCGCGATCCATCAGAGCGATGAAACGCTCGACAGGATGGATCAATGGAACAAAAACACGCATGGCCGCTCGGGTCTCATCGACCGGGTGCGCGCGTCGACGGTCAGCGAAGCCGAAGCCACCGAGCAGATCCGGGCGTTTCTCGGCGAATACGTGCCGCCGGGCAAGTCGCCGATGTGCGGCAACTCGATCTGTCAGGACCGCCGCTTCATGGCGCGCTGGATGCCGGAACTGGAGCAATTCTTCCACTACCGCAATCTCGACGTCAGCACGCTGAAGGAACTGTGCCGCCGCTGGCAGCCGACGATCTACAAGGGCTTCCAGAAGCGCGCAATGCATACCGCGCTCGCTGACATTCACGAATCGATCGACGAACTGAAATACTACCGCCAGCATTTCCTGATCCCCGAAGCCAGCGCCCCAGGTGCAGCGGCGGTGGCGATCTGAAGCAAGGTGCCGTTACCGGGGAGCGCGCTGCGCGCTCTTCGGCCGGAATGCCGTGACGACGGCGGTGTTCGTTTCCACGTACGGCCCGCCGATCAGGTCGATGCAATACGGCACCGCAGCAAAGATACCGGGCACTTTCACGTTGCCCGTTTCGTCGCGCAACCCTTCCAGCGTTTCACGAATCGACTTCGGCTGACCGGGCAGGTTGACGATCAGCGCCGCGCGGCTGGCAGTCTCGCGGATCACGGCGACCTGCCGCGACAGAATCGCGGTCGGCACGAAATTCAGGCTGATCTGCCGCATCTGTTCGCCAAATCCCGGCATTTCCTTCGTTCCCACCGCCAGCGTTGCCTCGGGCGTGACGTCGCGCCGCGCGGGGCCGGTGCCGCCGGTCGTCAGTACGAGGTCGCAGCCGGCTTCGTCGACCAGTTCGATCAGCGTCGCCGAGATCGTCGCGGCGTCGTCCTGGATCAGCCGGGTTTCAGCGCGCCATGGCGAGATCAAGGCGTTTCCCAGCCACTCCTCAAGCGCCGGAATGCCCTTGTCCTCATAGACGCCGCGACTGGCGCGGTCGCTGATCGACACGAGGCCGATCAGGATTTCGTCGGGATGGTTACGCGTGGGTATTGTCATCATTGTCACCAAGGGCGTCTGCATCGGCTTCGTCGTCGTCTTCGGCGCCTGCCTTGCTGGCGTCCTTGATCCACTGGAACAGCTCACGGAAATAGCGTGGCGGCTTGCCCTGCTCCGACTCCTTGCGCGCGTTGCGGATCAGCGTGCGCCCTTCCTGCGGATCGACGGCCGGGTGCTGGCGGATAAATTCGGTCAGTGCTACATCGTCGGCCAGCAGTTTTTCGCGGGTGCGCTCGATCCAGTGCAGACGCGCCGTTTCGGCCTTGTTGATGCCATGGTAGCTGTCGAGCGCGGTGCGCAGCGCGGCCGTTTCCCCGTCCAGCAGCGATCGCATCACGCGCCCGACATACTGAACCTGGCGCCGTTTGCCCTCGTGATCGGTAATACGGCGCGCTTCGCGGACGGCGTCGCCGAGCGCTTCGGGCATTGGCATGCGCTTGAGCGCGTCTTTCGGCAGCGCGATCAGCGCCTCGCCCAGCTCCTGCAGCGCGTGCATTTCACGCTTGAGCTGGGATTTGCTGGGACGGTCGTACCCGTTTTCGTCGACGACGGGTTCGGGATGGATGGGTTGAGTGCGGGTTTTGCGTGTCATGGCGATATTGTAGCGTGCCGTGCCTGCCGAACCGGCGGGCGGGAAGGCTAAACCTGACGAACGGCTCGCCGCGCGAAGGTGAGCCGAAGACCCGCGGAAGGCCAGGTGCGGCGGCGCGGACCTTGCTATGATCGCGGGATACGTAACTTCACCGATGCAAAAACAAAGCCGGGCCGCTTTTCGGCCCTAAACTGGACGGCAACGACGATGGCAGCAGACACCGACATGGACGTCAAACAGCGCTTTTTCCCGCACACGCAGGACGAACTGAAGCAGATCGCGGAAGACATTCTGCGTCACGCCAAGGCGATCGGCGGCACCGACGCGGCGACCGAAATCTCTGAAGGTGACGGTCTGTCGGTCTCCGTGCGACGTGGCGAAGTCGAAACGATCGAGCACAACCGCGACAAGATGGTCGGCGTGACAGTGTTCATCGGCAACAAGCGCGGCAATGCCAGCACATCCGACTTTTCGTCAGAGGCCTTGAAGGACACGGTGGCGGCCGCGTACAACATCGCCCGCTTTACCGCCGAGGACGATTGCGCCGGTCTCGCCGAACGCGAACTGCTCGAAACCGACCCGCGCGATCTCGACCTGTATCACCCGTGGAATCTCTCCGCCGACGAAGCAGTCGAGATCGCCCGCCGGGCCGAGGACGCCGCATTCGCCACCAGCCCGCAGATCCGCAATTCGGAAGGTGCGAGCGTGTCCGCCCAGCATTCGCAGTTCGTGCTGGCGACGTCGCGCGGGTTCCTCGCCGGCTATCCGTATTCGCGTCACTACATCGCCTGCGCGCCGATCGCGGGCAGCGGCCGCAACATGCAGCGCGACGACTGGTACACCTCGAAGCGCAGCGCCGACGAACTGGCGGATCCGGAAGCCGTCGGCCGCTATGCCGCCGAACGGGCGCTCGCGCGGACGGGCGCGCGCGGTCTGGATACCCGCAAGGTGCCGGTGCTGTTCGAAGCGCCGCTCGCCGCAGGCCTGCTTGGCGCATTTGTCCAGGCGACGAGTGGCGGCGCGCTGTACCGCAAGACGTCGTTCCTCGTCGACAGCCTCGGCAAGCCGGTCTTCGCGCCGCACGTGCAGATCGTCGAGGATCCGCATACGCCGCGCGCAATGGGCAGCGCGCCATTCGACGAGGAAGGCGTGCGCACGCGGCAGCGCTCGGTGGTGAAGGACGGTGTGGTCGAAGGCTATTTCCTGTCGACGTATTCGGCGCGCAAGCTCGGCATGCAGACTACCGGCAATGCCGGCGGCTCTCACAACCTGTCGCTCAGGAGCTCCCAGACCCGCCCGGAAGACGATTTCGAGGCGATGCTCAAGAAGCTCGGTACCGGCCTGCTGCTGACCGAACTGATGGGGCAGGGCGTGAACTACGTGACGGGCGACTATTCACGCGGCGCATCGGGTTTCTGGGTCGAGAACGGCAAGATCCAGTATCCGGTCGAGGAAATCACCGTGGCGGGCACCTTGCAGGAGATGTTCCATCACATAGTCGCCATCGGCTCGGACACGATTGTGCGCGGCACCAAGCAGACCGGTTCGGTGCTGATCGAGCGGATGACGATCGCGGGGCAATAAACGATTGCGCTACCGTCGAAGCTGCAGACGGCAAAAAAACGCCACGGAAAGCCGTGGCGTTTTTTATGCTTCGAGCGGCGCCGCGCGGTTGGGCGCACGCCGCACAGGTAACGTGGGATGCGACGATAAACGTCAAACCTCAAACGCCCCTGCGCCGATACCTGACGAATGCGTAATCGAATTCGTTCGGCGCATGCGCGCGATGCGTTTCGCGTGCGACTTCTTCCCACAAAACCGGATCGGGCGCGGGAAACGTCGCGTCGCCGTGGAAATCGGCGGAAATCTCGGTCATCACCAGCTCGTCGGCGAGCTGGAGTCCTTCGTCATAGAGTTGCGCGCCCCCGATCAGAAACGCCTCGGGCGCCTGATCCTGCGCGGCGAGCGCAAGGGCCTCATCGAGGCTCGTGACGGTGTCGCAGCCGTTGAAGCGCCGCGTGGCGTCGCGCGTGACGACGATGTTGCGGCGTCCCGGCAGCGCGCGGCCGATCGACTCATGGGTCTTGCGGCCCATGATGATGGGCGCGCCCATTGTCGTGCGCTTGAAGAAGGCGAGATCTTCGGGCAGCCGCCAGGGCAGCTGGTTGTCGCGGCCGATCACGCCGTTGCGGGCGCGAGCGACGATCAGGGTGAGCGTCGTCATTGAGTCAAAAGGAAACGTAGTCGATCCGATTCTACCTGACGGGCGCACCCCGTCCCACGGCCACCTGGCACCCCGGTCGTGGATACGCGTCACTCGTGATGCTCGCCGTCGCCAGTGAGCCCCTTGTCGTCCTGGCCGTTTGCTTCGCGCAGACCGTGCGCGCCCATCAGCCGGTATAGCGTGACGCGCGAAATGCCAAGGTCGGCAGCCGCTTCGTTCAGCCGGTGGCGATGACGCAGCAGCGCCGATTCGATCGCCCGCTTCTCGGCTGCTTCGCGCGCCTGCGAAAGGCTCATGGTCTGCTGCTCGGTGAAGTGCGCGAGATCGAGATCCTCCGCTGAAATCAGCTTGTTTTCGGCCATCACGATTGCGCGCCGCACGCGATTGATGAGCTCGCGCACGTTGCCCGGCCAGTTGTAGTTGTACATCGCCTCGATGGCCGACGGCGTGAAGCCGCGAATCTTGCGCCCGCTGTCGGTCTTGAACTTGTGCAGGATGTGATGCGCAAGAATCTCGATGTCCTTGCCGCGTGCGCGCAGCGGCGGCTCGTCCACGCGCAGCACGCACAGGCGGTGAAACAGGTCCGCGCGGAACCGTCCTTCGCGCATCGCATTTTCGAGGTCGATGTGGGTGGCGGAAATGATCCGCACATCGACTGCAATCGACTCGCGGCCGCCAAGCCGTTCGATCTTGCCTTCCTGCAGAAAGCGCAACAGGCTTGCCTGGCTTTCCATCGGCAGGTCGCCGATTTCGTCGAGAAAGAGCGTTCCGCCATTGGCCGCTTCGACGCGCCCGATCTTGCGCTGGTTGGCGCCCGTGAACGCGCCGCGCTCGTAGCCGAACAGTTCGGATTGCAGCAGATGGTGCGGAATCGAGCCGCAGTTGATCGGCACGAACGGCGCCTTGCGACGCGGTGAGCGTTCATGGATGGCAAGGGCTGTCAGCTCCTTGCCGGTGCCCGACTCGCCGGAGATGAACACGCTCGCGTCGGTATTGGCGACCTTGCGGATCGTGCGGAAGAGCTGTTGCATCGCTTCGCAGGTGCCGACCATTTCGTCGTCGCCGCACACCGGCACGCTCGCAACCATGTCGGGATCGCACAGCGACACCATGCCGAATGCATGACCGACCAGATAGTCGATCGTTGCGTTCGCGACCGGCGTCTTCACGTAATCGAAGCAGTAGTGGCGGATGAGGCGCCGGGCTTCCGGATCGGTGAGACGGTCCGCCGTGGCGAGCGCGATCCAGCCCACCTGCTGCTGCCGCAGACTGCCTTCGAGCGTCGGCAGGTCGCGTATGGCGAAGCTCGTCAGATCGATGATGCCGGCGCAGGCCACGTCGGGCTTCAGCAGCCGGCCGAGTTCGTGTGCGGAACGCGCGACCACCACCGTCCAGCCGCGGCCTTTCAGATGGGCGTTCAGCGTTTCGTCCGGCACCCGCGCGACATACACCAGCGTGCGTTCCAACGGGGCGCCCAGGCGTTCCGTACCGTTCATGAATTCCTGTCGGCCTTCCGTCTCTCGTCCGACCGGCGTTTCCTCTGGGCGTCCCGGCGGCGTCTCGTTCGGGATGGCCAACGACAGGCGCGTGCCGGCGCCTGAAAGCGGGGTGACGGTAGTCAGATGGGGTGATTCGCGCACGATCGGCCTCGTATCGTTGGCACGTCAGAAAGTGTAGGGAAAACGCACGCCGACAACAAAGTTCGGCGCGTCGGGTGTCATGCCCACCGATACCGCACCGTTGATCGTCAGATGCTTGTTCACTACGTGGTTCAAGCCAAAATTCAATACCGCTGCGGTGGTTTCGCTGCCCGGCACCTTCACGTAGTCGCCGCCCGGCGCTCTCGTTTTCGAAGCCGGTTGAATCGCCATCGTGTAGGAAATGCTCGCTGAATCCTTGTCCGAGAACGCGAGCGCGACGCCGCCGCCGAATTGCCAGATGTCGCCGAGCTTGACGGTCGCCGGTTCGGTCTGGCCAACCACCGACGAGATATCCGCAAACGAACGGGCGATGTTGTACGTGTAAGAGAGACTGCCGAACAGCACGACCGGATCGTACGTCTTCAGCACCGACATCCCGGCTGTCAGGTTCCAGAAGCCGGTGCCCGTGGGCAGCTTGCTCGGCGCGACGAGATTCGTGTTGTCCGGTTCAAGCTGGATGACCTTGATGCCAAAGGGCGAGGTACCGGTCGGCGACTTCACGCGCAGGCTGCCGACGATGTCCGGAATATCGTTGGTTTCCTTTACGAACTGATAGTAGACCCCGAAGTTTACGTCTCCAATCGCGTGCGAACTGACCGATGCGTCCGACAGCGTATTGGCCGCTCCGCCCGCACCCCCGACGATAAAGTTGCTGTAGCGATAGATATACGGCACGTCGACGTCGACGCTGATCCGGTCGGTCAGGCCGTAGCGCGTGTCGAGGTCGGCCATCACCTGGTGCGACTTCGTCTGTCCCAGGTTGATGTTGCCGAGGAAGATCGCGTCGAGCGCGAGGAACCCGGACAGCTGCAGCTGACGGCGGTCGTAGTACGTGTCGCTGATGCCCCAGTCGAGAGTCAGTTTGCGGTCGAAGAGCGGTGCATGTTCGCGCTGCACGACGGCCTGTTCTGCCTGCGTACGAACAGGCTCGGCTGCCCGCTGCGTCTGGCCGATCGTGCCGTCGGGATTTTCCGGCGCGCCAGGCGCGCCCGGTGCGCCGGTGGCGGCGGAACTGCCGGCCTCCGGTGAAGGGGGATTGACCGGCACGCCGGTTGCCGTGCCCGTGGCGCCGCCCGGCGCGGGTGCGCCCGGGGTCACCTGCGCGAGCGGCGGCAACGGCACTGGCAGGCCATCCTCGCCCGGCTGGTCGGCGACGGCCTCCGAGCCAGCGGGCGCGCCGTTGCCAGGTGCGCCGCGCCCGCGCTGGGCCATTTCCAGGTTCGTGACCTGGCGTTCTAGTGAACGGATCTGCTTCTGCTGCTCGTCGACGACGCGCATCAGCGTGTTCAGCCGGTCTTCGACCGACTGGCCTGCAAGCGCCTGCGCGCCGGCCCCCTGCGAAAGCGCGAATAGCATCACGGCGGTCGGAATGGCCGCGAGGGCACTACGCGGCCCTCTGGTCCATGAATAGTTCGTCATTCTTGTGTCCCCCGGTAAAACAGCCGCGCGGTGCCGGTCTCCTTGTGCATCGCGCGGTAGTCAAAGCCTTTTCGGCGGTCTCCTGTAGCGGGTGGCTGCCCGCCTTATCTCCTTGAGTTTTGCAGGGCTTGCAGAACGCCAAGCTGCTGCTGCATGAGTGGCGACATCTGCCGTGTCTGCAGATGCAGCTGCAACTGGTTGGCGACCTGCTGGTTGTTACCTGCGATCTGCAGCAGTTGCGCGATCGAGCCGACCTGTTGTGCGTTATTTGGCGCGATCGTCTGCGTGGCAAGACCAGCGGGCGTCTGCAAGGCGACTGTCACGCCGCCGCTGCTGAACGAAATGCCGGCTTTGATGGTGCCGGTCGAATTGGAGGTGCTCGCAGCCGGTGCATTCGTGCCTCCTGCGACGTTGGCGAGCTGCGCCGCGTTGTTGTTGAAATCGATCTGCGCAGCATTGACGCCGACGTTGCCGTCACCTGCCACCTGGGTGACCTGCGATACCCCGTTCACCGAAACGCCCTGTCCGCCGGTTGCGTGGGCGGCCGGACTGGCGCCGTTGTTGTGTCGGGCGGCGGCCACCCTGTCTTCTGTGACCTTCACCATCGTGTTCACCTTCGCGGTGATCTCGTTTTCCATGTTCTGCGCGACGGTGAGGGCGCCTTGCGCGATTGCGCTCGCGCCGTTGGGCATCTTCCATTGAGAAAGGACGCTCAGCACGAACCCGGAGATCATCGTTGCGCCGGCATATTTGCCGGTCTGATGAGCGAGGACGTCGTCGTCCACCGATTGCCAGCTGAGTTGTTGTGGGGCTACGTCATGCGCGGACAAAAAGTCGGGCACCGGCGGTCCACCGGTGCCGTCGGCGGCAAAAGCCCCGCTCGCGAATGCGCATGTCGAGGCGCAAAACGCAAAGCCGAACTGTGTGAAGATATGCTTCATGGTCGGGTCAGAACAGGTCTGCCTTGGACAAGCCGTATTCCACAAATGGAGTCGCCGCCGTCCCGTTCGCCAGCGCGTTCGCGCGCAGCTTCAAGGCCAGCGACTCGTTGTTCTGCAACAGCGGTGAATCCTCCAGAAACGGTTTTCCGAGGACCGCAAACACGAGACCGTTCCAGGTCTGCGCGAAGTCCTCTTCGAGCACGATGCGATTGCCGAGGGCAGGGTCCGCAATGAAAATGCGGCCGTCCTGCGCGTGCTTGACGATCACGAAATGCTCGTACCCTCCGATATTCATCAGAACCATGACGGGAATCTGCAAGTGGTACAGCGCCTCCGTATTGACCCGATATCCTCTCCCCCGCAAACCGATCGTCTCGACGAACTTCTTCATGTCGAGCATCGAGAAGCCGTTCTTCACAACGACGTCTGGCGATGAAAACACCATCATCCGGCGGATCAGTTCCGTCTCGGGGATGTCGATGCCGTAGCCGTACTTGAGAAGGGTGGCGAGCGCCGCTGCGCCGCAGCTGTAGTCGAACTGCTGGCTGACGATGTGGCCGTAGCGGATGTCCTTCATCGAGCGAACCGTTTTGGTGAGCGGAACGCCGGTCAGAGTAGACGTATCGATGACCGCCTGTGCGTGGGCTGCCGCACACAAGGTGCAAGTTCCCAGCGCAATGGCAAATCGTGATGCGAGAGGTGGGACAAGCCCGGACATGCTGGTCTCCTGCTGATGCGCGCCGGCCGCTTCGGTGGCGGCCGGCGCGTTTCCCGCTGTGATTCGATCAGTGACCGCTGTTAAGCGCGGCGATCGCCAGGCCGTTGTGCTGCAGGTTGCCAGCGCCACCGGCGATGTTCACACCGATGTTCCCCGTCGAATTGTTCAGTGCGCCGGCGCCCAGCATGGCGGTGCCCTGGAACTGACCTTTTACCGACATCGTTGCCGATTGCGAGTCTTCGTCCGTGGCGACCATGGCCGTCGTCTTCGCGGCGCCCGGGCTCGTCGTCGTGACCGCGCCCGCGAGGCTGTTGTTCTGGCCGTTGCCAATACCGGACGCGACGTTCACGCCGACATTGCCCGACACGTTTTGCAGCGAGTTATCGCCGATCGACGCGTTCAGATTGAAGTTGTTGATCTTCGCCTTGCCCGAAGTCGACTGCTTGTTGAAGATCTGCGCATTGCCGAACACGTTGCCGACGTCCACCGAAGCGAGCGACGTGTCGTTGCTTTGGGCGTTGTCGATGCCTTCGGCGATGTTGATGCCGAGATTGCCCGATACGCCTGAAGCCGCGCCGGCGCCCGTCGTGGCATTCAGCGTGCCGGCGACGCGCGTGTCATAGACCTGCGTGATATGACCCGTGGTCTTCTCGTCGGTGGTTGTCAGCGTGTCGTTGACGCTATAGCCCCAGGCATGCGAGGACTGCGTCTGCCTTGCGTACGAAGACGAACTGGTGCTTGCTTCACTGCGCGTTGACGAGTCGTTATGCGCGTACGTCCTGGTGGAGTTCTTCGACTTGTTGCCCGAGCCGCTATCAGACGCGGTTGCACTCCAGCTTTGAGTGGCATCCGCGTAGGCCGCGTGGTTGGCATCGGCGCTCTTCGTCGAGTTCGATGTGCTGTTCGAGTTGTAGCCCTCGGAAGCAGTGGTCGAACTGCCGTTGTTATGCTGCTTGTCGTAGCCCTTCGAAGTCTGCTCTGAACCGCTCAGCGTCACACTGGCGGAGCCGTTCTGGAAGTCGCCGCTGCTCGAAGTAGAGATGCCTACAGTCACGGTTCCCGATCCGTTTTGATTGTCGTGGCCGTTCGCATAGCTGGAATGGGCGTCGGTGCTCGCGTAGTTGCTGTTTTGCGATTTCGACTTGTTGCTCGACGACGCGCTGTTGCTGGCCCAGCCGGAGTCGCTCGTCATGTGCGCCTGGCTCGATTCCGACGCGCTCTCCGTATTGCCGTACGCGTAGTTGCTGGAGTAGCTCTTCGTCGTGGTCGAGTTGGACATGTCCGACGATGTCGACATGTGCGAGTGGGCCGACTGATGCGCCGTCGTGAACGAGCTGTTGTTGTAGGAACTGTTCGTGCCGGTGCCCACTACACTCTTATTGCTGTCGTTATAGGTCGTCGTGACGGCGCCCTTTACGTAGCTCTGCGCCTGCGGATCGAGCGAAGCATAGGTGTGGATGCTCTGGTTGTTATTGACTACCGCGCCGGCCGTGCTCGACACCCGCACGCAACCGAACAGCGTCACCCAGCCTTCGATGCCGACCTCCTCGCCCACGATCGTCGCATTGAAGATGTAAGGATTGTGTGGCGAAGCAAAGGCGGAACCCGTAGCTGCCGCAAAGACTGCCGCTGCAATAATAGTGCGTTTCATTTTTTCGCTCCGATACGAGTGTGGCTATTTAGAAAAGAGTGCCCGCCGGGGGACGGAGCACAAAACTGTTTGCCGTTGCATTACCGGCACCGGCAGTCTGGTTGATCTGGACGATCCCGCTGGCGTTCTTGAAGGCGTCACTGGAAATGTTTGCCTCGCGAACCCTCTCAACCCCGATGGATTGACCCCGACCACCGTTTTTCGGGGCCGCTGCGGATAACACCCCATCCGAGACGGTCTCGACTCCGAGCGCCGCGGTGCCGAGCTGCACACTGTTTTGCTGGAGATTCCCTGCGCCCGCAGACTGGTTCAGCATCACCGCTCCGGACGTGCTGGAAAACGCATTGCCTTCGATCGTGGCGCGCGCGGCCTTCACCTTCGCCGCGCCTGTCGCACCCTGCGCGCTCGCGTTGTCATTCGCTGTTGCGCCGCCTGTGGTGATCGTCATCTGGTTCGCCTGAACGTTATCGAGGCCGGCGGCTTCGTTGACCGCGATCGCGCCGTGCACGTTTGCCGCGGCGCCGTTGGCGATCGTCGCGTCGGCGCTGACTTGTGGAACGCGTGGAACGGCCTGCGCGTGCGCGGCCTGCGGCAAGAAGGCGGCGGCTGCGGTCCCCGCCACGCAGGCGCACGCGAGCACCGCACGCCGCAGGCTGGGAGTGTGGCGCGGGCTCATTTCAGGCCTCCCAGCGCGCCACCGAGAGCGGTTGACAGCGGTGCGAGCGCCCCCGATACCGACGAGGAAATCGTGCCGCCAATTCCTGGTGCCGCTTGCCCGATGCCGCCGTTGCCGAGCGCGACGTTGTTGCCCGTGGTATTGCCGCTCAGGATGCGCGTGACCGCCTGCAGTCCGGCTGACCCGACGCTGCCGTCAGCAAGGCCGGTCGAGCCGTGCGCGCCTGTCAGCTCCGCGTCGGACACCAGCATCGCGATCGCCGGATTGAAGCTGTTGGCCGGGAAGGTGGTCGCCCGCACCATCACCGGGTCGTCGCTCTTCGGGACGCTGTCGTAGGCGATGCGCGGGGTGACCTGACGCTCGACGATGATGTCGCCGGGATTGACGCTTTGCTGGGCGTTTGCCAGCGTCGCGGCGCTGGCCGCCAGCATGCCGACGAGCGCGGCGACGAATGGCGCGTACAGACTGCGCGCACGCATCGTCCGGATTGAAGCGGTCATGACAGTGCCCCCGTTAGTGAACCGAAGTGCCAAGTCAGGTGCTGTGGCGATCCGGACCATCATTCATTTACTTGCCGCTCAAATCACTTCCTGACATAACTTGCGACGTTGCTCTGCTGGGCGCGCGCCGCATCCACCGGAATCGGCAATGGCGTCGGCGGAGCGATCTCGTCCCACAACGTGACGGAGCCGCCGCGCAACTGCGGGGCCGCTGCGACCATCACCATGCCGGCGGCACCGCCGCGCTGCCGGGACAGCATCTGGTCGTCGAGCACAACATCGTTCACGGATGCAGCATCGGCGGGGACGCTTTGCGCCTCTTCGGTCGAGTCACCGCTTTGCGCAGACGTATCCACTGCCGCAGTGCTATCTGCCGAGGCTTTGAGAGCAGGTGCGGCTGCGAGCGCTGGGTCTGCAAGACTGGCCGATGGGACACTCGTGGCGGGCACGGAAGCCGCGTCGGCGGCGAACACGTCGATCGGCAATGCCATCGACGCCACCGCAACGCAAAGGGCGGCACCAAGCGCAGTAAAGTTAGGGTCGATGCGGAAAGGGAGTCGCATGATGTGTCTCCTTGGTGGAGGACATTTAGCGAAACGTGTGCCATCAGCCGCAATCCATTGGTACATCTGGACTGCTCTGTGTCGGACTCAGGTCAGAAAAGGCAAAACGCCTAAAAATGTTTCAGGCCTGAAACGAACGGAAGAAAATACCTGTATTTCTGAAAAAAGCGGTATCGGGGAAAAGTCGGACCAAAGGAGTGAGTGGTCTGTGAAAACGATTTATTAACAGTTTGCAGACAACGGCAACCGCCCGAGGAGCCTTATCTGTGGCGGATTTGCAGATTTAATTTGCATAAATGTTTTCCGGCGAGCGCGCGTATAGTAAGCTCTCGAAAAACAGCATCACTTTAAAAAAGCCCCATCGAGGGCCGTCTCAATACACACACGCCGCTTTTCGGGGATCCGCTGTCCGCACGGAATGGAATGGCCGTTCGGTTTTTGCCACACGGCGAAATCCCAACATAAGTCAGCGTGTCTGGAAACTGTTCAGGTGCGTGCCGTCATCCTTAACGTGTACGTTGACGAGAGGATCTGAATAATGGAACCCGCAACGCGGCAATTGATTTACGTTACTCGCGATCCCAGCGCGGATCTGAACACGCGCTTTCACCAGCGTGGCTGGCATGTCGAAGTCGTCACTTCGGCTCGTGATGTCCGTCGTGCCGTGCGTGCCGGGTCGGCGGCGGGTGGCTTGCTGGATCTGTCGAGCCGTTTCCAGCCACATGAGATTGTCGGTTTCGAAGCCTGTCTCACGATGCCCAACGTCGGCTGGGTCGCCGCGACCACGCCCGGGCAACTGCAGGATGCGGCGCTCCGCCGCCTTGTGCGCGACTACTGTTTCGATTACGTAACGGTCCCTTACTCCGGCGACAGGATCGTCGATTCGGTGGGCCACGCCTACGGCATGATCTCGCTCGGCGAGCCTGCCTCGAATGATTCGGGCACGACCGGCAACGAAGGCGAGATGGTCGGTTCGTGCGACGCGATGCTGGCGCTGTTCCGCTCGATCCGCAAGGTTGCCATGACCGACGCGCCGGTTTTCATCTCGGGCGAGTCGGGCACGGGCAAGGAGTTGACGGCGGTCGCCATTCACGAGCGCTCGGCCCGCCGCAGCGCGCCCTTTGTGCCGATCAACTGCGGTGCGATTCCGCCTCATTTGCTGCAATCGGAACTGTTCGGTTACGAGCGCGGCGCGTTCACGGGCGCCAACCAGCGCAAGATCGGACGCGTCGAAGCAGCCAACGGCGGAACGCTCTTTCTCGACGAAATTGGTGACCTGCCGATGGAAAGCCAGGCGAGCCTGTTGCGCTTTCTGCAGGAGGGCAAGGTCGAACGGCTTGGTGGCCACGGGTCGACTGCCGTCGATGTACGGATCATTTCCGCGACCCACGTCGATATGCATACAGCGATGATCGAAGGGCGCTTCCGCGCGGACCTTTATCACCGTCTGTGCGTCCTGCAGATCGACGAGCCGCCGCTGCGCGCGCGGGGCAAGGATATCGAGCTGCTGGCGCGCCACATGCTCGAACGCTTCCGCAAGGACGCGAGCCGGCGTCTGCGCGGTTTCTCACCGGACGCGATTGCCGCGCTGCATAACTACAGCTGGCCCGGCAATGTGCGCGAGCTGATCAACCGGGTGAGGCGCGCGATCGTGATGTCTGAAGGACGCGCGATCACGGCCCGCGATCTCGAACTCGCCGACTATGTCGAGATCGTGCCGGTATCGCTCGCGCAGGCCCGTGAAGCGGCTGAACGGCAGGCGATCGAACTGGCGCTGTTGCGGCATCGAGGTCGTCTTGGCGATGCAGCCCAGGAGCTCGGCATTTCGCGCGTGACGCTGTACCGGTTGTTGTGTTCGCACGGCATGCGGCACATGGACGGCGAGCCGCTCACGGGGCATCCCGACCTGCCCGCTACGATTCCGCATCTCTGAGCTTCTGCAGGCGCAGCCTGTACCTTCATCGGGTTCCGGACGGCTGGCTCATCTCCGATGATAAAAACGCGCGGCGCGGCGAGAGCCCGCCGCGCTTGCTAGAATCGGGGATTGTCGCCAGAAAATCCGGTGCGCATCGCGCCCGGCTGAAGGGAACCCGAATGAAACAATACCTCGACCTCGTCCGCCAGATCCTGGATACCGGCACGTGGCAGGAAAACCGCACGGGCATCCGCACGATCAGCATGCCCGGCGCGATGATGCGCTTCGATCTGCAGCAGGGTTTCCCTGCCGTCACCACCAAAAAGCTGGCTTTCAAATCGGCCGTGGGCGAACTGGTCGGGTTTCTGCGCGCATCGCGCAGCGCGGCGGAGTTTCGGGCGCTCGGCTGCAAGGTCTGGGACGCGAACGCAAACGACAATCCCCACTGGCTTGCGAATCCCTATCGCGAGGGTCCCGACGACCTCGGCGACGTTTATGGCGTGCAATGGCGCAAGTGGCCTGCCTACAAGGTGCTGGATGCGAGCAAGGCGGCGCAGATCGACGACGCGACTGCGCGCGGTTTTCACGTGATCACGGAGTTCGCGGAAGAGGGCGGCCGCAAGGTGCTGCTCTACAAGGCGATCGACCAATTGCGGCAGTGCCTCGATACGATCATGCAGAACCCGTCGGACCGCCGCATTCTGTTTCATGCGTGGAATCCGGCGGTGCTCGACCAGATTGCGCTGCCCGCGTGCCATCTGCTGTATCAGTTCCTGCCGAATGTGACGAAGCGGGAGATTTCCCTATGCCTGTATATACGCAGTAACGATGTGGGACTCGGCACGCCGTTCAATCTGACCGAAGGCGCGGCGCTGCTGCACCTCGTGGGCCGTCTGACGGGTTACACGCCGCGCTGGTTCACGTATTTCATCGGTGACGCGCACATCTACGAAAACCAGCTCGACATGCTGCAACAGCAGCTCACGCGGAAGCCGTTCGAGAGCCCGTCGTTTGCGATTTCAGACCGCGTGCCTGCCTATGCGCAGACCGGCGTCTATGAGCCGGAGTGGCTGGAGAAGATCGAGCCGTCGGACTTTTCGCTTGTCGGCTACCGGCACCACGAGCCGCTGACCGCGCCAATGGCCGTGTAGGCCGGTTGTGTCGAAATAAGAAAGCCCGCAGTTCACAGTTGAACTGCGGGCTTTTTTTCGTCCTGCTGCCATTAAAGGCCCGCGGTTAGCTCTTGCGGTGCTCTTCGTGACCGCCGTTCGCATGCTGATCCTGATGAGGCTGGGGCTGGGGATGCGGCTGCTGTACCTGCGGCGGCTGGGGATGCGGCTGTGGCTGAGGCGCCGGTTGCGGGCGCGGCTCGGGTCTCGGCTGTTGCGCCTGTTGCACCGGTTGCGGATGGAACTCGGGGCGCGGTTGAGGCTGCGGGCGCGGTTCCGGCCGTGGTTGCGCCTGCACCTGAGGCTGCGGGCGCGGTTCCGGCCGTGGTTGCGCCTGCACCTGAGGCTGCGGGCGCGGTTCCGGCCGTGGTTGCGCCTGCACCTGAGGTTGCGGGCGCGGTTCCGTCCGTGGTTGCGCTTGCGCCTGAGGTTGCGGACGGAATTCCTGCGCACGCGGCTCCGGCTGCGCGTGGACTTCCGGCGCGCGTGGCGCTTGCTGGGCTGACTGGGGCACGGGTGGTTGATGCGGTACCTCGCGTACCTGTTGGGGCTGCTGCGGGTGCAACTCCTGCTGGGGCTGCGGATGCAACTCCTGCCGCGGTTGTTGCGCAAAGGGCTGATTACCCGGCTGCTGAGGCGCACCACGCTGCTGCGGTTGCCCTTGCGCCTGGAGGGCCATGGGCGTGTGCTGCTGCGTCCAGACCGGCTCTCGACGCGGCTGACCCTGCCCATCCGGGTGCTGTCCTACAACGGCCGCCTGTCCGGCGTGTTCTGGTCCGCCGTTCTGAATGCCGCCGCCGGTCTGCGGCGGACGCGGCACACCGTTGCCCGGCTGTGGCCGCGCATTGGCCATCTGTGCCGGCGCCTCTGGACGCGGCTGTCCCGAAGCGCCTTGCTCGCGGGGCGCGCCGTTGGGTGCGCCGGCAAACGGCAGATGCCCGCCGTTCGGCCCAGCTTCGACTGGCCGCTGTGCAGCCTGGTCGTTGCGGCCCGGCATCGCGCCCGGCGCGTGCGACTGAACTACCCGCACGTTTTGCGCCGGTACGCCCGGCACGCCATGCGGCTGACCGTAATCGACGTGTGCTGGCATCGAAGTCCGCACAACGGGATTGCCAGCGCCCGGCACCCGGCCACCGCTCTGCGCAAAATGCTGCGCGAGATTATCGCGATACGCCGCAGGCACAACTGGATTACGCGTCGCGACGACCGTGCGAGCCGTTACGTTTGCCGGCGGCCGGTAATTGGCGTTGCGCATGCCCGGCCCGAAGCTTTCACGCACCGGTGCAATGCCCGGGGCGCCCGGATTGATCTGCGGGTTACGCCACTGGCGGGGGTCGACCTTTTGCGCATAGCGACCGGTTGGCTGGCCATGCACGAACGCGGTCGCCGGGACGGCCGTCACCGCGCCCGGCGCGCGGTAGTTGATGTACGTGTTGTTGTGGACGTTGATGTTGGTGATGTTCACCTGGCGGTTATAGCTGTTCGCCACGATCGACTGGTTGACGCGCTCGTAATAGTGCGGACTCCAGTCGCCGCCGCGCGGGTGCCACGGCTCGCCGGGGCCGAGCGGGAACCACGCGACACCTGCCGCGGCCACCGCGCCGCCGATCGCCAGATTGACGCCCCAGTTGTCGCCGTCGCCGACGAACGCCACGAGCGCGGGCGCATACACCGGCGGCTCGCTGACTTCAACCGGCCCGGGAGCCCAGGCCCATGTGTCGTCTACATAGGCCCAGCGGCCATAGTGGTAGGGCGCGAAGCCCCACGGGGCGTCGTCGACCCACGTCCAGCCCCACGGCGCCTGCCATACCCAGTGGCCGTCGTGATACGGCGCCCAGCCCTCCGGCACCGCGTTCGGCACCCACACCTCGCCGTATTGCGGGCTGCTGCGCCATGTGCCGTTCGCGTCGAGATCCTGATAGCCTGGCACGTCGCGCGACACGTAGCGCGCGGAGATCGAGCGGTCTTCGGCGGCGTCGCGGTTGGCGGCCCACTGGTCGAAGGCGTCGGCGCGCGGCGCGCCGTTGTCGGCGGCCTGTTGCAGGCTGGTGCCCGCGAACGTGATCTGTTGACCCGCCTGAAGCGGCACCTGCCCGCTGTCGCCATAGGCGGTTGCACTGCCGCTGCGCACGGTCACTGTGGTGCTGCTGCCGTCGGGGGCGACATCGACGCGGTAATCGCCCGGCGCCGTGATACCGAGGGCGAGATTCGGGGTGTCGAGTTCATATGACGAGCCCGGCTGCAGCGAGCGCACGCGCGTCGACAGGGTGCCTTGAGCGACTTTCAGCTGGGTGTTGCTGTCGTCGAGGTTGAGAACGTCGAGGCTCGTGGACTGGCCAAGCCGCACGGCTGTCGAGCCGATGTGCATTTCCGAGCGCGCGCCTTTGTCGTTCCAGAGCTGGTCGCCGGTCGTGAGCGGACGGTTGACCTGCGCGTAGGACCAGTCGCTTGCGCCGGCCGGCTCGGTCGTCACGGCGCCCGACGTGTAGTTCAGCCGCGCGACGCGCCCCGGCGGATCCGTGTTCCGCGAGGCCGCCGCCGATGCGTCAGGTGCCATGTCGGGCGGCGCGGCCTGTGCGAAAGCAGTCTGGGCGGCGAGCGTGAACGGGGCCACTGCAAGGAGGGCGTAGCCTGTAAGACGACGGAATGTCAGCAGAGACGTAGTGTGTGTTTTCATGTTTTCTCTCCATCGGGCGCGGCCGTCCGGCGGCGTCCCTGTGAGATCACTCTACCTGCCAGGTCTGTATCCAGGCTCGCTGATTTGTAAGCCCACCGGGCCGCGGTGTAACAAAAGTTATCCCGCGGGTCGCCGGTGAGCCATTGTCGGGCATGTGAAGTGTCGACGTACGTCTGCCGCGATCAGGCGGCAAGAAATCCGTCGAAATGACGATGCCCGGTGGGCGTAATCCTCAGGATGCGCGGCCGCTCGGTCCGCTCGACCCAGCCCTGCGTCGTCCACGCGTCGAGCAGTGCCGCGCCGAGCGCACCGCCAAGGTGCGGCCGTCGCTCGCTCCAGTCCGGGCAGGTACACGCGAAGCGTCGCCGGCGCGTTTGCAGGGCGTCGACCTCGATGCCCCAGTCGGCAAAGCGGGTGGCGCCTTCGGGTGTCGCATCGAGGGTATCTCCGCGCAGCGTCAGCATGCCATGGCCGACCATTCGCTCGAACACGCGCACGGCCAGTTCGCCGGCCATATGGTCGTAGCAGGTGCGCGCGTAGCGCATCTCGACCGGCACCGTGCGAGCGGGGCGCGGCACCGGCCGTTGCGGGGCGGTGGCCTGCGCGACATTGGCGAGCGCTTCGATGGAAGCGGCGATATCGGGCGACGCGATGCGGAAATAGCGATGTCGGCCGCGGACTTCCAGCGCCAGCAGGCCGCCGTCGGTCAGACGGGCGAGATGCGCGCTGGCGGCGGACGGCGACAGGCCCGCGATCAGCGTCAATTCGCCCGCAGGCCGCGCGCTGCCGTCCATCAGTGCCCACAGCATCGCGGCGCGGCCCGGGTCGGCAAGCAGGGCGCCAATGCGGCTCAGGCCGGGAAAGTGGCTTTGGTCCAGATCGTCGGGAAGCGAAGCGGGCATGGGCGTCTCCGTGTAAGGTGGTCTCGACGGCGGCTATGTTGGCGCGCCATGACGCCACTGTAGACCGCACTCACCATTCCATGTTTCATCCTGACGTGAAATATCGAGTGCAGCGTGTAGCGCCGCGGGACCGTCGTTTCGCGGCCAGAACCGGCGCCAGGCTAGAATCGAAATCCCCTTTAGCTACATCGCAAAGAGTGGTCATGAGATTTTTGCTCGCTGTTAGCGCGTTTGCCCTTGCCATGCTGTGTGCAGCTTGCGCGCAGGGCGGCGCCCCGTCGGAGACGGGATCGAACGGCATCACGATGTACGGCACCATCGACGAAGGCGTCACTTTCCACAAGTAGAGAGGGAACGCCCGGAAAATGGCGGAAATTGATGCATGATTGTCATTTCTGCCATAAGCGGTCATGTGACGATGTCGACATCGCCACTTTTGCCGCGTGAGGCCCCTCATGTCGTCGACCGCCGTTCCTCCCACCGCCATTTCCGCCGATGATCCGTCGGGCCGCCGTGCGGCGCGCGTGCTGGCCGTATGTCAGGCGCTCTACACGTCGTCGGTCTCGATCGACCTGACCTTGACCGGTCTTGTCGGCTACACGCTCGCCGATGACAAGGCGCTCGCAACGCTCCCGTTCTCGCTGATCACCATCGCCGCTGCACTGACGACGATCTTCGCGTCGTTCCTGATGGCGCGGATCGGACGGCGCGCGGGATTTGTCGTGGGCGCGGCCGTCGGCGCTGCGGGCGGCGCGATCTCGGTGTACGCGATTATTCATCACAGCTTCTGGGCATTCTGTGCCGGCACCGCGACCGTGGGCGTATTCCAGGCGTTCGCGCAGTACTACCGGCTCGCCGCTGCAGACGCCGTCGGCGTCCACGCCAAAAGCCGTGCGATCTCGACTGTGCTGGCCGGGGGCGTGGTCGCCGCAGTGCTCGGTCCGGCGCTCGCTGCCTGGAGCCGCGACTGGCTCGCACCGGTTGCGTTCGCGGGCTCATATGCGCTGGTGACGGTCTTCGGGCTGGCGTCGATCGTTCTGCTCGCGCTGCTGTATCGCGATGTCGCGCTGCCAGCGAATGTTGCCGCCGCGGTGGAGCCGGCGCGTCCGCTTGGCCGGATCGTCCGGCAGCCGATCTTCATTGCCGCGCTCGCCAACAATGCACTCGGCTATGCCGTGATGATGTTCGTCATGACCGCGACGCCAATCGCGGCGCTCGCCTGCGGACACACCATCGGCGACGGTGCACAGATCATCCAGTGGCACCTCGTCGGTATGTTCGCGCCGTCGTTTTTTTCCGCGCGTCTGATCCACCGGTTTGGGGTGCTGCGCGTGATCGGCGCCGGCATTGCGCTGTCCGCCATGTGTGGCGTGCTCGCGCTGCGTTCGACCGATCTGCCGCACTTTTATGTCGCGCTCGCCTGCCTCGGCGTCGGTTGGAATTTCATGTTCGTCGGTGGCACCACGTTGCTGTCCCAGGCATACCAGCCGTCTGAGCGCGCAAAGACACAGGCCGCGAGCGAGTTCACCACGTTCGCGTTTTCCGCACTCGGTTCGCTCTTCGCGGGACAACTGCTGGTCCGCTTCGGCTGGCAGACCATCAACGCGGCGATCTTTGCGCCGCTCGCGGTCGCTGCCATGGCTACGCTGATTTTTGCCTGGTCGCGCTCGCGTGGTCGCGTAGCTGCGGCCTCTTCCTGATCACCCGCTCTCCATCGATCAAAGATCCATGACCTCCGGCCCCACGGTTTCCGCTGTACGCCACATTGTTATCGCTGTGGCGCCCGATCTTGTGCTGCTCGACGCCTGCGGCCCACTGGAGGCGTTCTGGCGTGCCGAACTGACGATGGCCGAAGCGAGTGGCCAGAGAGGCGTTGCTGCCCGCGCTCCGTGCGAAGCACCGGTTGCCTATCGCGTCACGGTGGCGTCGATCGACGGCGGCGTTGTGCAGACATTTCCCGGCCTGCCGGTCGTCACGCAACGGCTCGACACACTCGACCACGAACCGGTCGACACGCTGATCGTGCCCGGCGTGCCCATTGACGACCGGCTTGCGTTGCAGCCTGAACTGGTCGCGTGGATTGCGCGGCGCGCGCCCGCTGTGCGCCGCGTCTGCTCGGTGTGCACGGGTGCCTTCTATCTCGCGGCGGCGGGCCTGCTCGACGGCCGCCGCGCGACGACGCATTGGCGCGATGTCGAACTGCTCGCGCGCCACTTTCGGGCGATCCATGTCGATGCCGACCCGATCTTCATTCGCGATGCGAGGGATGGCCGCGCCGTGTGGACCTCGGCGGGCGTGACGGCGGGCATCGATCTCGCGCTGGCACTGATCGAAGAGGACCTGGGTCACGCGGTCGCCATGCAGGCGGCGCAGCGGCTCGTGGTCTTCATGAAGCGACCTGGCGGGCAGTCGCAGTTCAGCGCAGCGCTGGCCGCGCAGGCGTCGGCAGGCGGCCCGTTCGACGCGTTGCATAGCTGGATGGCCATGAATCTGCGCGACGACCTGTCGGTGGAGCGGCTCGCCGAGCGCGCGCGGATGAGTGCGCGCACGTTCGCCCGGCGCTACGTCGACGAAGTGGGCCGCACGCCGGCGAAAACCGTCTCGGCGATGCGGCTCGAAGCGGCCGCGCGTTCGCTCGCCGAATCGCGCAACCCGTTGAAGCGGATCGCGCTCGATTGCGGCTTTGGCAGCGAGCAGAATCTGCGACGCGCATTCGTTCGACGTTTCGGGGTGTTGCCGCTCGACTATCGTGAGCGGTTTGCCTCAGCGGTGTGAAAGAGGGCTGCCGTCGCGCCCGCGGAAGTGACTATGCCCGTGCGGGCCAAGGCATTCCACTTCCGAACGGCGCGTTTCTGCATCCTCCCGGCGCGGCTTGCGCGCCTGCACGCGGGCCTGCAAGGCCAGCATGCCAGCGTCAGGCTCACGGACACCGGTTTCTGGCGCTCGTATAATCGGCTCCTTTCGATATCTCTGTCCGACCGGAGTCAAGATGAGCAGAGTCAAGACAAGCCCCCCCTCGGCCCCGCTGGACCGGTCCGAAACCACGTTCCGTTTTCTCGCCGAGCCGACCTCCGTCAACTTCGGCGGCAAGGTGCACGGCGGCGCGCTGATGAAGTGGATCGACGAAACGGCGTACGCGTGCGCAGCCGTCTGGTCGGGCCGGTACTGCGTGACCGTCAGCGTCGGCAACATCCGCTTCCGGCGGCCGATCCTCGTCGGCAATCTGGTCGAACTGCGCGCGCGCGTCGTCGCGACGGGGCGCACCAGCATGCATATCCACGTGTCCGTGCAGGCAGGCGACCCGAAGGGCGGCGAACTGCTGCAGACAACCGACTGCCTCGTCGTGATGGTTGCGGTCAACGAGAACGGCCATCCAGTGCCGGTGCCGGCGTTCGTGCCGGAAACCGAAGAGCAGAAGCGTCTCGCCAGGTACGCGATGGACGTGAAGGAAGCGCTCGACGCGATCGTCGAACTCAAGCCCGAAGAAGTGGTGAAAGGCGAGGTCTGAGATTGCCCGTGGCTCCTGATGTGCGAGGAGCCGACGCTACGAAAAAACGCTGCCCCGGAGACTCCCGGCGCAGCGTTTTTTATTGCCACTCTTGCATCACACTTTCACGGTGCCGACCATGTCGCCGGGCTTGACCCATTCGTCGAACTGCTGCTCCGTGACGTAACCGAGCGCAAGGGCCGCTGCCTTCAACGTTGTACCCTCCTTGTGCGCTTTCTTCGCGATCTTTGCGGCCTTGTCGTAGCCGATGTGCGGGTTGAGCGCCGTCACCAGCATCAGCGATTCGTTCAGCAACGTTTCGATGCGCTCGCGGTTCGGCTCGATGCCGACCGCGCAGTTGTCGTTGAAGCTGTGTGCGCCGTCGGCGAGCAGGCGGATCGATTGCAGCACATTGTGCGCAATCATCGGACGGAATACGTTCAGTTCGAAATTGCCGCTCGCGCCGCCGAAATTCACGGCGGCGTCGTTGCCGAACACCTGGCAGCACAGCATCGTGAGCGCTTCGGACTGCGTCGGGTTGACCTTGCCCGGCATGATCGAGCTACCGGGTTCGTTCTCCGGAATCGACAGTTCGCCAAGGCCGCAGCGTGGGCCGCTGGCTAACCAGCGTATGTCGTTGGCGATCTTCATCAGGCTTGCCGCCACGGTCTTCAACGCGCCGTGCGCGAACACGAGCGCGTCGGCGGCGGCCATCACCTCGAACTTGTTTGGCGCGGATACGAACGGCAGGCCGGTCAGCCTGCCGATCGCCGCCGCGACCTGGTCGGCGAACTGCGGATGCGCGTTGAGACCCGTGCCGACCGCCGTGCCGCCCTGAGCGAGTTCATACAGATGAGGCAACGCCGATTCGACGTGTTTGATGCCCTGGTCGAGTTGGGCCACGTAGCCGGAGAACTCCTGGCCGAGCGTGAGGGGCGTGGCGTCCTGCAGGTGCGTGCGGCCAATCTTCACGATATCGGCAAACGCTTTCGCTTTCGTATCGAGCGTATCGCGCAGGGTTGTCAACGCAGGCAGCAGATGTTTGACGATGCCATAGGCGGCCGCGATATGCATTGCGGTCGGGAATACGTCGTTCGACGACTGTCCGCGGTTCACGTCGTCATTCGGGTGCACCTTGCGCGCTTCGCCGCGCTCGCCGCCCAGCAGCTCGCTCGCGCGGTTCGCGATCACCTCGTTGAGGTTCATGTTGGTCTGCGTGCCGGAACCGGTTTGCCAGACCGCGAGCGGAAATTCATCGGGATGCTTGCCGTTCATGATCTCGTCGGCGGCTTCGATGATCGCGCGCGCCTTCGATTCGTCGAGCACGCCGAGGCCGAGGTTCACTTCGGCGGCCGCGCGCTTGATGGTGGCAAGCGCGGTGATCAGCTCCGGCGACTGCTTTTCCGTCGAGATCCTGAAGTTCTGCAGCGAGCGCTGAGTTTGCGCGCCCCACAGATGGGCGTTCGGTACGGCAATTTCGCCGAACGTGTCACGCTCCATTCGTACGTCTTCGGTCATGGCTAAACTCCACTTGGGAAGGTTCTGTCGCACGTCGTGCCGGGTTGGTGTCGGATGGGTGCCGGGTCGGGCCGCGGCGCATGTCAAAGCTGGCTGTCGAGTGGCAACAGCAAGAATAGACCCGTCAGCGCGTTCCGGTAGAAACCCGCCTCCGGATCCAGGTTCCAGGTACGCAACTGGCCGTTTTGATCGGCGGTCCACACGAGTTGCGACGGCGGGGCACCGGTGGCTCGCAGCTCCGCCAGCTGTTCCGGCGTCGCGAGCGTGACGTGATAGCTCACCGTCGGCAACATCGCGCGATCGAAGAGGGTGGCAACCGCATCGGCGAGCGGTGAGCTGTGGATCACGAGCGTCTGTTCGGTGTTCAGGTTGGCCGAGCGTGGGTCGAGATTCATCGAGCCGATCACGAGCGTGCTGCGGTCGATCACATAGGCCTTCGCATGCAGGCTCGCACGCGAGCTCGAACCCACGAAGTTGACCCGCGCACGGCCTTCTTCCGGCTGCGGCCTGAATTCGTACAGATCGACACCGTTGCGCAGTAGCGGCACGCGGTAGGGGCTATAGCCTGCCTGTACCACGACGGCGTCGGTCGCGGCAAGCGAGTTGGTCAGGATCGCCACCCGCACACCGCGGTGCGTGATCTGCGCGATTGCCTTTACGCCGGCGTCGTGTGGCACGAAGTAAGGCGAGACGATCAGGATCTCCTTCTGCGCCGAGTTAGCGAGTTCGATCAGCCGCTGCAGCGGCGGGCTCCTGTAGTCGGGCGACGGCTGCGTGATCTTTTCCGGCGCGTCGACTTCGAATTCAGCGCGCGCCCACGTGAGGCCGAGTTCGTTCTTCGCGATCTGCGTGGCAAGCGGCGTTGCGTTCAACGGCTTCGCATTGTATGGGTCGGCGTTCGTGTGCCAGTGCTGTCGCAGTTCTTCACGCGTCTCGTCCAGTTCCTTCGGTTCGAATGTCTGCTTGTTTAGCGCACGTAGCGGATACGACGCGCTGCTGTTCCAGTACGCGTCGAAGCTTGCCGACACCTCCGCGGTTATCGGACCCGCGGCGAGGACATCGATGTCGCGAAACTGCAATCTCTCGCTCGCACTGAAATATTCGTCGCCCAGATTGCGGCCGCCGACGATCGACAACTGGTTGTCCACGATCATCGCCTTGTTATGCATCCGTCGCGTAAACTGGCCGATCTTCGTAAAGAGGTTCGTCGTCCGCTCGAACATGCTTTCGTGCGCCGAGCCAAACGGGTTGAACACACGGATCTCGATGTTGTCGTGCGTGTTCAGTGCGGCCATGATCTCGTCGATGTCCTTGAAGTTCAGGTCGTCGACCAGCATGCGTACCCGCACGCCGCGATCGGCCGCATAGAGCGCGGCGCCGAGAAGGAGCTTGCCGGTCGTGTCCTCGTTGGCGATGTAGTACTGCAAGTCGAGGGTTTTCGTCGCTGCGCGGGCGAGCGCGACGCGCATCTGCAGCGCGTCGGTGCCGCTGGACAGCACCCGGAAACCCGATTCGCCCGGATGCAAGCGTTCGAGCGGTGCGAGCGCCGTGCCGAGCGCGGTGGGCGCCGAAGCGGGCAGCGCCTGGGTGATGTCGCTATGGTAGTCCGTCGCAGGGGGGCGAGTCGCACAGGCGCTGACGAGTGCGACGACGACACCCACGAGTACAGTCCCGATGCCTGCCCGCCACGTCGTGTGTCCTGCGCGCAGACGGAGCGCCAGGGCCATGCCGTTCTTGCGGTTGTTGTAGGCCGGCACCTTTTTCTCTCCCTTTGAATCAACCGCGGATGGCTGCGTGCCGCAGCGCCGGGGTCGTCATGGATATTGCTTACGCGGTCCATGAAAACATTCTAAGGGGAATCCGGCGTGCGAGCCGGTCCGTGCCCTGGCTCTTTACCAGGTCCGGTGCGGGCGCAGCCGTCATTTCAGACTGCGTGGAAAAGCGACGGCGGTGTGTTGCGACCTGGCACCGCTCGCGCCGAAGTGCGGCATAGGGTGCAAGGTCGGCGACAGGAAGATTACCGGTCTGAGCATTCGCGCAGCCATCGGGGCGATGGCTGCGCGGTTCCGGCAAACCTCAGCTTTCAACTGCCTGTTCAGTCGTTTTTTCAGCGTTTACGGGGTAAATCCCGGGTCGGCCGCCGGCACCTGCCGCAAGCTCAGGCGGTGAAAGCGCAGCGTCATGAGCAGCGCGACGCTGGCGAGACCTGCCGCAAGTCCCCACCAGAGGCCGCGGGCTCCCAGCCCGAAATGGAACGCGAGCGTATAGCCGGTCGGAAAACCGATGCCCCAGTAGCCCAGTGCGGCCACCATCATCGGTACGCGCGTGTCCTTCAGGCCGCGCAGGCAGCCCGACCCGACTGTCTGCATTCCGTCGACGATCTGGAAGATTGCCGCGACACCGAGCAGGGAGGTCGCGAGCTTGACGGTCGCTGCGTTCGCCGGGTTATCCAGATGCAGGTAGAGACCCACGATCGCATGCGGCGCCAGAACCAGCACCATCCCCGACATCGTCATGAACCCGACGCCCAGCGCGAGCGCCACGAAACCGGCGTGGCGCGCGGCGAGGGGCTGCCCGGCCCCGACCCAGAATCCGACCCGCACGTTCGCCGCCTGGCCGATGGCGAGCGGCACCATAAACGCAACCGAAGCCACGTTCAACGCGATCTGATGCGCGGCGAGTTGCGCTTCGCCAAGCAGTCCGACCATCAGGCCGGTCGCGAGAAAGAGCGTCGACTCGACGCCGTAAGTGATCGCCACCGGCCAGCCGATACCGAACAGTTCGCCCATCAGCGGCACATTGGGCCGTGTGGCGGTCACGAAATGCCTGAAGCGCGGCCGCAGATGCAGCAGCGCCATCAGCACGATCGCCGTCATCCAGACGGTGATTGTGGTCGCCGCCGCCGAGCCGAGAAAGCCGAGCCGCGGCAGGCCGTAAGCGCCGTGGATCAGACCGTAGTTCAGGAACGCATTGACGCCGACGCCGCCAATCGACACCCACAGCAAGCGCTTCGCGGCCCCGATGGCGGGCAGGAACGAGCGCATCAGGCCGATGCCGATCAGGCTGCCCGGCGCACCCCAGCGCAGCACCGCGGTGTACTCGCCGACGTTATGGGCGAGCACGGTCGGCTCGCCGAATGCATTCAGGAGCGGCGTGGCGAAGGACAGTAACGCGAAGCCCGGCACCGACAGCAGGATCGAAAGCACGAGGCCGGTCCAGTAGATATGGGGCACGCGGTCTTCGGCCTGTGCACCGCGGGCGTGCGCAACGCTCACGCTGACGGATGTCAGCACGCCCTGCAGCAGCGTCACGACGACGAAAAACAGATTCGCGCCTAGGCCGCCGGCGGCCAGTGCGTCCGGGCCGAGTGAGCCGAGCAGGATGGTGTCGGTGACGCCCATTGCCATCTGCGACAGCTGGGCGATGGCGAGCGGTGCAGCGAGGCGGGCGGTATCGGCTGCGTGGCGGGTGAGCGTGGGAGGCCGGGCGGCGACGCGGGAAAAACCAGACTGGGTCATGAACGAGGGGCGCGGAATGTCGTCCGCATCGCTTTCTGCCAAAACAGAGAGCTTATTGCCTGCGCGTGCCTGTGTCGATCATCAGGCACATTTTTGGTGCGATTTCTTTCGGAATCCCTGCGCCGCTACGCTTCGTGGACCGCGATTCGCGTGTCGCCAAGCAGCACGACCTGACCTGCGCGGATCTTGCAGGTCTTGCGTAGCTCGACCTGGCCGTCGACCGTCACCGCGCCCGAGGCAACGATCAGCTTCGCTGAGCCGCCGCTGTCGGCGAGTCCGGTGATCTTCAGAAGATTGTGCAGTTCGACGTAGTCGCCGGTCAGCATGAAATCGAGGTTAGGCATGGTGCGCACCGGCAAAAGGCATCGTGGGAAGGGTTCGCATCATAAGCCAGAAGAGTCGTACGCGCAGCCCGCGTGCCAGCTTCGTTGCGCATCGGCCGCAAAAAGGGCGCTTGTCGCGGTGGGTTGTATGGATATACAGTATGCCTCGCCGCCCATTTTGCCTTTTCGACCATCGTGCCTCCTGTCGCCGATTCCCCGTCTTTCGATGCCGCCGTCGACGTTCACGCCTACCTGGCAAAGCTCAACGACGCGCAGCGCGCGGCCGTCGAATATGGCGCGGACGATGCGGCACGTATCGCTGGTGCGCTGCTCGTCATCGCCGGAGCCGGTTCGGGCAAGACGAATACGCTTGCACATCGCGTGGCGCATCTCGTGGTGAAAGGCGCCGACCCGCGCCGCATCCTGCTTCTGACTTTTTCTCGCCGCGCCGCGCAGGAAATGACCCGGCGCGTCACGCGCATCGCGGGTGCGGCGCTCGGCGCGCGCGCTGCGATCGCGCAGGGGCTGACGTGGTCGGGCACGTTTCACAGTGTCGGTGCGCGTCTGTTGCGCGAATACGCGGATCTGATCGGGCTGTCGCCCGCCTTCACGATCAACGACCGCGAAGACTCCGCCGACCTGATGAACCTCGTCCGCCACGAACTGGGGCTGTCGGCGAAAGAGCGGCGGTTTCCGGCGAAGAACACCTGCTTCTCGATCTATTCGCGCGTCGTCAACACCGGCCGGTCGCTCACGGATGTGCTGGAGAGCGCGTTTCCGTGGTGCCGCGAATGGGAAGCAGACCTGCGCGCGCTGTTCGCCGCGTACGTCGTGGCCAAGCAGACGCAAAGCGTGCTCGACTACGACGATCTGCTGCTCTACTGGTCGCACATGGCAGCGGAGCCGTCGATTGCCGCGGACCTGTCGGGGCGCTTCGATCACGTGCTCGTCGACGAGTATCAGGACACCAACCGCCTGCAGGCGTCGATCCTGCTCGCGCTGAAGCCCGATGGGCGCGGCCTGACGGTGGTCGGTGACGACGCCCAGTCGATCTATTCGTTTCGCGGCGCGACGGTGCGCAACATCCTCGATTTCCCGGCGCATTTCGATCCGCCCGCGAAGCAGATCACGCTCGAACGCAATTACCGTTCGACACAGCCGATTCTCGCCGCTTCGAACGCGGTCATCGATCTTGCGGCCGAGCGCTTCACCAAGAATCTGTGGACCGATCGCGCGTCAGCGCAGCGCCCGCGCCTCGTGACGGTCGCGGATGAGGCCGATCAGGCGCGCTACGTCGTAGAAAAGGTGCTTGAAGCGCGTGAAGAAGGCATGAAGCTGAAAGCGCAGGCGGTGCTGTTCCGGGCAGCACATCACAGTGCCGCGCTCGAGATCGAACTGACCCGCCGGAATATCCCGTTCGTCAAGTTCGGCGGGCTCAAGTTTCTCGACTCAGTCCATGTGAAGGACGTGCTCGCCGTGTTGCGCTGGGCGGAGAATCCGCGTGACCGCGTCGCGGGTTTTCGCGTCGTACAGCTTCTGCCCGGCATCGGCCCGGCAACGGCGACGCGCGTGCTCGATCAGGTTGCCGGGCAAGTCAGCGCAGGCGCCAGTACCTGCGCGGAACACGCGCCCGCGGCGCTGGCGTCGTTCGCGCCGCCGACGCGTGCTGCTGAACACTGGCAACCGTTCGTTGCGCTGATGTCCCGCCTGTGCGGCCGCCAGTCGGCGTGGCCAGCCGAATTCGAACTGATCCGCCGCTGGTATGAGCCGCACCTGGAGCGCAATCACGAGGACGCCGCGATCCGCCACGGCGATGTGCTGCAGATGGAGAGCATTGCGGGCACGTATGCGTCGCGCGAGCGGTTTCTGACCGAGCTGACACTCGACCCTCCCGACGCCACCAGCGATGAATCCGGCGTGCCGCTAATCGATGAAGACTATCTGATCCTGTCGACCATCCATTCGGCGAAGGGTCAGGAGTGGCGCAATGTGTTTGTGTTGAACGGTGTCGACGGCTGCATTCCGTCCGATCTCGGCACCGGTAGCGATGAAGAACTGGATGAGGAGCGCCGCCTGTTGTACGTCGCGATGACGCGGGCCAAGGAAGATCTGCATATCGTCGTGCCGCAGCGATTCTATGTCCATAACCAGACGCAACTGGGCGACCGTCACGTGTGGGCGTCGCGTACGCGCTTCATTCCGGCGCATCTGATGCCACTTTTCGACGCGCACGCATGGCCGCCGGTACCGTTGGCCGCCGTGCCGACAGCCGCAGGTCTTGCCGCGGCCGCGCAGGCCAAAATCGAGATTGCGGCGAAGCTGAGGAAGATGTGGGATTGACCGCTTGCCGGACGGGCGCCGCCGTCGCGGTCGCCCGTTCATGTTTGCTTTTACCGCGTCTTTACCGCGTTTTTGCCTGTTAGCGCGATTGCCGTTGCTGCGTTCGCGGCAGCGGCGTAAAGAAATTGCGTAGCCACGCGGCGAGCCGCGTAAACACGTCGTAGGGTTCTTCGACGAAGAGCTCCGGCTTAAGAAGGCGCAGATACTCCATGACCTGCTGCGCTTCCTGTTTCTGGAACGAGCCGTGCGAGAGGCCGAGCCGCAACAGACCGCGCAGTTCGCCGAGCTTTTCACGTGCAGTGCTGCCGACGCTCGTCTCGCAGCCGACCTTCGCCTCGTACACCCGCTGACGGAGTGATTCCGCGAGCCGCCACGCCGGCGTCTGCATCTGCTCCTCCAGCACCTGGATGTCCTGCGCCGCTGACTTGATCTGCGCTGCAAGCGGGTCGATCAGCGACGCTTCACCTTGCGCTTCGTTGACGATCGCCGTTGCCCAGTCGCGGCATTGCTTCGCAAGCTCTTCCGGCGTCCATTCGGAGCGGGCCGCGAAACCGAAGCCGAATTCGGTGGCCTGCCGCATCAGGATCGCGACGACGTCGGGGAATTCCTTGTCGAGCGTGCGCTTGGCCCATGCATACTGGCCGCCCTGCAACATACGCTGCACGGCGTGTTCCGTTAGCGGGACCATGTTGTCCAGCAGCTTGGCGCGCAGAAAATCCTCGAACGACGGCGTCGCAAATTGCGGATCGAGCTTCAGCGAGACGCGCAGGAAAGCATCGAAATCCTTACGCAGCGACGCGACGGTTTCGTCCTTCAGTGCAAGGGTGATCTGGCCCATATCTTCTTCCCGATTGGTCGTACCGCGCTGCGTCCTCCAGGCGTTGCCGGCTGCGACCTGCCCCGTGAGAGGCGACGCCGGACGCATCGCGCGTTGGTCCCTGCTTCCCGGCACGACCGGCGGAAATGCCGGTCCGACAAGCGGACTTCGACTGTTTATCGGCGGGGGAGGGAGAAACTTGAGCCGCGTGTAAGGTTCTGTGCGCGGATGTAATGTGCAGCGGGCTCAGACGGGCCAGTCGACAAAAAAGGCGCGCAGCGGGCGAGACGGGCAGGGCGAGTGCGCCAGCCGCCGCCGTGTCTCCGGCAGGCGGCTGAATGCGCCGACGTGTGCCCGTTACTTGAGCACGACGCCTTGCCACAGGAAGAACGTGGCGAGGCCGACCGCGATGGTCAGCAGGGGCCGCCGCGTCAACGCACTGACGACGACGGCGGCCAGCGCGCCGACCAGTTGCGGGTTGCGCCAGGTCAGTTCGGCGCCGTTGCCATGTGGCGACACGGCCATCGGCACGATGATCGCGGTCAGCACCGTAACCGGGACGAACCCAAGCGCCGTGCGCACGAGGGGCGGAAATACCAGCCGCTCGCCGACGATGAAGACAGTCGTGCGGATCAGCAAGGTGATCACGGCCATGCCGAGAATGATCAGGACGTAGTTCATCGCGTCGCCTCCACGGCATGCTGGCGCGGCGCACGCGGCCGCGACAGCGCAACGCCGACCGCGACAGCGACGAGCACCGCGCCGAGCAGTCCGAGCTTGTATGGCCAGTCCTGCCAGAAGAACGCGAGCGCGCCCGCCGTTGCCGCCGCCGCGATATAGCGAAACGCGACGAGCTGGGGCACGACAATGGCGATGAAGGTTGCGACCATCGCGAAATCGAGGCCGAGCGACTGCAAGCCGGGAAAGGCCGCGCCGAACAGCAGTCCGGCGAGCGTCCAGATCTGCCAGTTCACGTACATCGACACACCTGAGCCGAGGAAATGGTACGGCCCGATCGAGCCGGGAGGTTTGCGGCGATAGTGCGCCCACGCGACGGCGAATACCTCATCCGTCAGCATGCTGCCGAGCACGAGACGCCAGCGCAGCGGCAGATGCGCGACATAGGGTGCAAGCGTCGCGCTATAGAGCACGTGACGCAGGTTGACGACGAAGGTGGTTGCCCACAGCACAATGAAGCTCGCGTTCCCCGCGAGGAGTCCGACGGCGATGAATTGCGCCGAGCCGGCGAACACGGCAAGCGACATCAACTGGCCGTGCCAGAGATGGAGCGGCCCGGAGGTGACGAGCGTGCCGAAGATCACGCCGAAGGGCGCGGCGCCGATCATCATCGGGATGGTGTCGCGGGCTCCAGCGACGAATTCATGGAAATGGCTGGGCTGGGTCAATCTCTCTTCTCCTTTGAACAAGGAGCGTAGCCATCTACAGCCATCGGGGCTTGTACGTTCTTGCGGTTCCCTTTTGTCCAGTGTGGGCGGGACTCCGGCCCGGCCCGAATCAACCTTGACGCAGCCCCACGATCCAGCGCTGGTCAACCCCGGCCAGCCCCGGCTCAGCCTTAGGCCGATGCCGCTTGCCAGCGCCCTGGCGGCACGCCGAACATACGGCGGAAATGCCGCGTGAAATGGCTCTGATCGGTGAAGCCGCTAGCTGCTGCGACCTCCGTGACCGATGCGCCGGCCCGCAAAGGCCCGAGTGCGCGCTGCAAACGGATCTGGTTGCGCCATGCGTGTGGCGGCAGGCCGGTCGCCTGTGTGAAAAGGCGTGCCGCATGGAACGGCGACAAGCCGACCGTGCTGGCCAGATCGGCAAGCTGGAGGGGCGCCGCGAGGTCGCTGGTCAGTTGCGCCTGCATCGTCGCCACGCGGGGATCGTGCGCGGCAACCCGCGGCGTTTCGGGCCGCGTGCGGCCGTAGCGGACGAGCAGCGTCGACAGCGCATCGAGCATGGCGGTTTCGGCGGCAAGCGGGTCGTCGCCGGCTTCGAGCAGACGGTGCGCCTGCCGCAGCCGTTGCGCGAGATCCGCGTCGCGGATGACCTCGGGATCGAACCAGGGCAACGGTTGTGGCCTGCCGGCAAGGTCGTTTGCCAGCTCGTGAATGAAATCGACCGGCGCATACATCACGCGATACCGCCAGCCCGCATCGACTGCACGCGAGCCAGTGTGCAACTCGCCCGGATTGATGATCGGCACGCTGCCCGCCTCGGCAACATAGTTGGCGCCGCGATACCGGTAGGTTTCCGCGCCCGCTTCGATGACGGGAATCGCGTACGCGTCGTGCCAGTGCGGCGTGAACTCGTGATCGTGGTATTCGGCAGTGAGCATGTCCGCGCCGGGCAAAAGCGGCGTGCGCCAGTAGCGGGCGGAATCGCGGAAACGGGTGGACGTCATGATGAAAATCCGGCTGAATCCAGCAGTCTAACGCGGGCAGAGGACGGATGAGCGGTCCATGTTATTTCAGCGGAATGGGTGTGCCGGCCGGCACCGGCACAGCGCTGACGCTGTTTTTCGGGCTGCCGGTCGCGACCCGGTCGCTGTAGGTCAGATACACAAGCGTATTGCGCTTCGAATCGGCAACGCGCACGACGTGCAGCGTTTTGAAAATGAGCGACATGCGTTCTGAGAACACGTCTGACTGTTGTTTCACCGGTCTGTTGAAGTGGATTGCGCCGACCTGCCGGCAGGCGATCGCCGCTTCCGTCGGATCTTCTGCAATACCGAGCGTGCCCTTGATGCCGCCCGTGCGCGCCCGCGAGACATAGCAGGTGATACCGGCCACGTCCGGATCGTCGTAGGCCTCGACAACCACGCGGTCCGAGCCGGTCAGATGGAAATTGGTGTTGACGCTGCCGATCTCCTCGCTGTGTGCCAGCGGCGCGAGCAACAACATCGGAGCGGTCACAATGGCCAGAGCGGCCATCAGCGACGCGCTGAACGGATTGCGTTTCATCGTCGTTCCACAGAAAAAAGCGTCATCCTATACCGTCGGCGAGTCGCGTAGCGCGGTTTGACAGTCGTAACCGCCCCTTTTATATTTCATGGTCTGACCAACTTTACCAATGAAGCCAGGTGTAAGGATGCACGCGTAGCAGTTAGCGCGATGTCGCTTCACCCGCTCATTCATCATTCCAATGAAGGTTGCGCTTTTCATTCCCTGCTTTATCGATGCCTTCTATCCCGAAGTCGGCATCGCGACGCTCGAACTGCTCGAACATTTCAGTATCGACGTCGACTATCCACAGGAGCAGACCTGCTGCGGCCAGCCGATGGCCAACAGCGGTGCCCATGCCGAGGCCGCCGGTGCGGAAGGCGTGTTCGCGCGAAACTTCGCGGGCTACGACTACATCGTGGGACCGTCGGCGAGCTGCATCAATCACGTGCGCGACCATCTGACGGCGATCGAGCAGGCCGCCGCAGTGACCAAAGTGCGCGCGAGCGCCTTCGAGCTGGTCGAATTCCTTCACGATGTGGTGGGCGCGCGCGAGTTTCCGTGGGCAGAGTTTCCGCATCGGGTCGGCTTGCACAACAGTTGCAGCGCCTTGCGGCATCTTGGCGAAGCTTCGGTCTCGGAGATTGCCGGGACGCCGTTCTCGAAGCCGCGCACGTTGCTGGAGGGTGTGAAGGGCATCGAATTGGTCAGTCCCACGCGACCGGATGAGTGCTGCGGCTTCGGCGGTACGTTTTCGGTGACTGAAGAGCCAGTCTCGGTGCGCATGGGGCAGGACAAGGTGCGCGATCATCTGAACGCGGGTGCGCAATACATCGTGTCGGCCGACATGTCGTGTCTGATGCATCAGCAAGGCTGCGCCGAACGGATGAAAGCCGATGCGCGCTTCATCCATATCGCCCAGGTGCTGAACGGAGCGCGCGAATGAAGCGGATCGATCACGCGAAAGCAGCCGGCGCTTTCATCGCCAAAACGGAGCACGTCGCGTTTCACGACCGGCGTTTGTGGGACCTTCGCCAGAAGCGTGATCAGCAGGCGCACGGCATTCCCGAGTGGGAAACGATGCGCGAGCTGGCTTCCGGCATCAAGGAGCACACGCTGTCGCATCTCGCCGACTATCTCGAACAGTTCGCGAGCGCGGCGGAAGCGAACGGCGTGGTCGTTCATTGGGCGGCGTCGGCGCAAGAGCATAACGAAATCGTCTACCGGATCATGTCTGAACGCGGCATGACGACGCTCGTGAAAAGCAAATCGATGCTCACCGACGAATGCGCGATGCGCGACTATCTCGAGCCGCGCGGTATCACGGTGATGGAGACGGATCTCGGCGAGCGCATCCAGCAGCTCGATCATCAGGATCCGAGCCACATAGTGGTGCCGGCGGTTCACAAGCTGCGCGACGACGTGGCTGAACTGTTCGGGCGCACGATCGGCACCGATCCGAAGAACAGCGATATTCACTATCTCGCCGAAAGCCAGCGGATGAACACGCGCCCGTACTTTGTGCGCGAGCATACGGCGGGGATGACCGGCTGCAATTTCGCGGTCGCGGAGACCGGAACGGTGGTCGTCTGCACAAACGAGGGCAACGCGGATCTTTCGGCGAATGTGCCGCCGCTGCACATTGCGTCGATCGGGATCGAAAAGCTGATTCCGCGGATTTCCGACCTTGGCCTCTTCATACGGATGCTGTCGCGCAGCGCGCTGGGCTCACCCATCACGCAGTACACCTCGCACTTTCGCGCGCCGCGTCCGGGCACCTCGATGCACTTCATTCTCGTCGACCATGGCCGTAGCGAGCGGCTCGCGATGGAAGACTTCTGGTATTCGCTCAAATGCATCCGTTGCGGCGCGTGCATGAACACCTGCCCGGTGTATCGCCGCAGCGGCGGGTTGTCGTACGGCGGAACGTATTCGGGGCCGATTGGCGCCATCATCAATCCGACCTTCGATCTCAAGCGCTACAGCGCGTTGCCGTTCGCGTCGACGCTCAATGGCAGTTGCACCAACGTGTGTCCGGTGAAGATCAATATCCACGAACAGATCTACAAGTGGCGCGAAGTGATCGCTGTGCGTCACGAGGTGCCCTTCATCAAGAAAGAGGTGCTGAAAATGGCAGGGAGGCTGCTCGCGAGCCCGACGCTTTATCGCGCGACGGTCGCGTCGCTGGGCGGCGCGCTGCGCCGGCTGCCGAATTTCGTGCTGTACAACCCGCTTAATATCTGGGGGCGGCAGCGCGAACTGCCGGATGCGCCGAAGATGACTTTTCACGAGTGGTACAGGAAGAATCGCGGAGGTCGTCATGGCAACGCGTGATGCTTTTCTGGCGAAGGTGCGAGCGGCGCAGCCCGCGGCGCGCACGCTTCCCGACGTGCCGCTGTTCGCCACACCCGTGGGCGAGCCGCGCGCGCGTTTTGCCGCAGCCCTCCAGGCGATGGGTGGAACCTGTGTCGAGGCGGCATCGGCCGCGGACGTGCGCGCACTGCTCGACGCACGTTTCGGCGCGGATGCGGTTATTTGCAGCGCGACGCCGGAAGTGCAGGGTACGCGTGCGTTGCAGGCAGAGACGCCGCCCGCGTCTTTGCAGGATGTCGATGTGGGTGTCGTGCGTGGGCGCTTTGGTGTGGCCGAAACCGGCTCGGTATGGTTCAGCGAGAAGGAGTATGTCGTCAATGCGCTCGGTTATCTCGTGCGGCATCTTGTCGTGCTGCTCGATCCGGCGCGGATCGTCGATGGTTTGCAGGACGTCTATCGCCAGGCGGATTTTCGCGAAGCCCGTTATGCGGTGCTCGTGACCGGGCCGTCGGCGACGGCGGATATCGAAGGGGTGCTGATTCGCGGCGCGCAGGGCGTGCGCTCGCTGACGGTGGTGTGGCTACCGGGCGGTGGGCCGGATCGCTGGCAAGGCTGCTAGTCGCCAGGAACAGGTGAGCGGCGCAACAACGAGGCGCAAAAAAGCGAGGTGCAAAAAAGCGAGGTGCAAAAACCAGGTACAAAAACGAGGTGCAAAAACAAAAGGCCCGCAAAAATGCGGGCCTTCAAATCTTGGCTCCCCGACCTGGGCTCGAACCAGGGACCTACGGATTAACAGTCCGGCGCTCTACCGACTGAGCTATCGGGGAACAGCAGTGCAACAGTATTATTGCGCGTCTCTTACATAAAAAAGCCCGTTATGGCTAACGGGCCTTCGAATTTTGGCTCCCCGACCTGGGCTCGAACCAGGGACCTACGGATTAACAGTCCGGCGCTCTACCAACTGAGCTATCGGGGAACAACAGCAGAGAAGCGAAATTGTATGAGGTGCTTTAGGGTCTGTCAATACCCTTTGGCCATCCTGGCGGCGCCGATATCACACTGGCCGGGAGGCAGACCCGCGCCGCTCAACGCGCGAGCAATTCCAGCTTGTCCTTCACGTCCTTGAATTCGTCGGCTTCCGGGAGCGGCGCTTTCGTCTTTGTGATGCTCGGCCAGCCCTTGGCGAGATCGGCGTTTAGCGCGATGAAGTCCTGCTGGTCGCCCGGCACGTCTTCTTCAGCGTAAATGGCGTTCACCGGACATTCGGCGACGCACACTGCGCAGTCGATGCATTCATCGGGGTCGATCGCGAGGAAGTTGGGACCTTCGCGAAAGCAGTCCACCGGGCACACATCGACGCAATCGGTATAGCGGCACTTGATGCAGCTTTCGGTCACAACGTGAGTCATTCAGGCAGCTCCTGCATGCGGTATTGGGGGTGGCGAAACGCCAAAAGGGATATTGTAACGTAACGTCAAGTAGCGCATGCGCCAGCGGACCGTCGAGTTTATATCGTTTCGTGATTAGTTTATGGGGCTGGCGGATGCCGGCGGTGCCGCCGTGCCCTGGATTCCATCGTTAGCGGTGTGGCCATGCCGTGCCGTACCGTACAGCAACGCGCATTCGGGTAACATGCATAAGGTGGGCATGCCGGGGGCGTGCCAGAGGCGAACGGGCCACATGACTGGCTTTCTCCGATTATTTGCGGTTCGGCTTGCACAACATGATTATTAATTCGCTGCTCGATACTGATCTGTACAAGTTCACGATGATGCAAGTGGTTCTGCATCATTTCCCCGCCGCGAATGTGGAATACCGTTTCCGCTGCAGGACGCCGAACGTGGACCTCGTCCCGTATATCGACGAAATCCGTGACGAAGTGCGGCAACTCTGCCATTTGCGCTTCAGTGAAGATGAGCTCGATTACCTGCGCCGCATGCGCTTCATCAAGGGCGATTTCATCGAGTTTCTGGCACTCTTCCATCTGAACGAGAAGTACATTTCGATCAAGCCGTCGGAAAAGAGCAACGGCGAAATTGACATCGAGATCAAGGGGCCGTGGCTACACACGATCCTCTTCGAGATCCCAATGCTCGCGATCGTCAACGAGGTGTACTTCCGCAATACTCAGCAAACGCCGGACTACAGCGAAGGCCGCGAGCGTCTGCGCGACAAGATCAAGCTGCTTGGCGCGCGCCCGGAATTCTCCGACTGCAAGATCGCCGACTACGGCACCCGGCGCCGCTTCTCCAAGCAATGGCACGAAGAGGTGATCCTCACGCTGAAAGATGGCCTCGGTGAGCAGTTTGCCGGCACGAGCAACGTCTTCTACGCAATGAAGCACAGCCTGACCCCGCTAGGCACGATGGCGCACGAGTACCTTCAGGCGTGCCAGGCGCTCGGGCCGAGGCTTCGCGACTCGCAGACCTTCGGCTTCGAAATGTGGGCGAAGGAATATCGCGGCGATCTCGGCATCGCGTTGTCGGACGTGTATGGGATGCAGGCATTCCTGCGCGACTTCGATATGTATTTCTGCAAGCTCTTCGACGGCGCGCGTCACGATTCCGGCGACCCGTTCGACTGGGGCGAGCGGCTCCTGCGGCATTACGAGGCGAACCGCTGCGATCCGCGCACGAAGATCCTCGTATTCTCCGATGCGCTCGATATCCCGAAGGTCCTGCAACTGTATGAACGCTTCCGCGGCCGCTGCAAGCTGGCGTTTGGCGTCGGCACGAACCTGACCAACGATCTCGGCTACAACCCGCTGCAGATCGTGATCAAGATGGTTCGCTGCAATGGTCAGCCGGTCGCGAAACTGTCTGACTCCCCGGGCAAGAACATGTGCGACGACAAGGCCTATCTGGCCTATCTGCGGCAGGTGTTCGGCATCGAGACGCCAGAAGAGGAAGCTTCGAAGTAGGGCGCGCCGGACGACTGTTGCTGGCCGTTTGGCCAGATGTTCGCATGTAATGCGGCCGGTATAATCCTGTCGATACTGTAACGGTTTTTGGTCATCGACACGAGGATTGCACATGGACACATCGGTTGCCCGCCGCAACATCCTGGCGCGCATACGCGCAGCCCAGGGCCGCCCGGCTGAGCCAGCAGTATCCGAGCGCGATGCCGCTGCCGACTACCTCGCGCGTCACCCCGAAGGGCCGCGTCCGCCGATGCCGGACGATCTCGTCGCACGCTTTATCGAAGAAGCCCGCAAGTTGTCGACGACTGTCGACGAAGTGGACGCGCCAGTCGATGTCCCAGGGGCCGTGTATCGCTATCTGACGGCGCACGGCCTGCCGGTGCACGCGATCGCGTGGCAGACACTGCGAGATTTTGCGTGGGCCGAAGCGGGGATGACAGTCGAATTCCGCAAGCCGGAAGATCTCGATCGTGTCGGCATCACGGGCTGCTTCTGCGCGACCGCGGAAACTGGCACGCTGGTGCTGCTGTCCGGGGCGGAAACGTACGCATCGGCCGGTTTGCTGCCGGAAACGCATGTGGCCATCGTGCCGGCGTCGCGCATCGTCGCGGGTCACGAAGATGCGTTCGGTTTGATACGCGCCGAGCGGGGCGAACTGCCGCGTGCCGTCAATTTCGTATCGGGGCCGTCGCGCACTGGCGATATAGAACAGACCATCGTGCTGGGCGCACACGGGCCCTATCGGGTTCACGCTATCGTCGTGCGTGGCGCCTGAGCGCGCGCCGCGCGCGGTACGTTGCCAAGCTGTTTGCACCTGCCCGTTCCTCCCATAACAGGACTTGAATATGAAACGACACGCCGCGTGGTACGCGGGCATGGCCGCCATTGCCATGCTGGTGGCTTGCCCGCAACTGGCTGCCGCCGCCACGCCCGACGGCGCGACACTCTCCGCGCTCTGGGGCGTGCCGTTCGTCGGTATCCTGCTGTCGATCGCGGTGTTTCCGCTCGTCGCGCCGACCTTCTGGCATCACCACTTCGGCAAGATCGCCGGCGCGTGGGGGCTTGCGTTTCTGTTGCCCTTCGCTTTCGCGTTCGGCGTCGATGTCGCATTCGGCACATTCGTGCATGCGCTGCTCGACGAGTACATACCATTTATCGTGCTGCTGACCGCGCTCTATACCGTGGCGGGCGGCATCTGCCTGCGGGGCAACCTGCACGGCACGCCGCGTCTCAACACTGGCATTCTCGCGCTCGGTACGGTGCTCGCCAGCGTCATGGGCACAACGGGCGCCGCGATGCTACTCATCCGGCCGCTGCTGCGCGCGAACGATAACCGCAAGCACGTCGTGCACGTGGTGGTTTTCTTCATCTTTCTGGTCGCGAACGCGGGCGGGTCGCTGTCGCCGCTAGGGGATCCGCCGTTGTTTCTCGGCTTCCTGAATGGCGTAAGTTTTTTCTGGACCACGACACACCTTGCTCTGCCAATGCTGTTCGTCTGCGTTGTGCTGCTTGTACTGTTTTACACCCTCGATGCGTACTATTTTCATCGTCGCGAGGAGGTCCGTCAGCCGTTTCTCGATCCAACGCCTGACACGCATGCGCTGGAGCTGGATGGGAAGATCAATCTCGTGCTGCTCGCGGCCGTGGTTGCACTCGTGCTGATGAGTGGTATCTGGAAACCGGGCATCGAATTCAACGTGTTCGGTACCCACGTCGCGCTACAGAACGAGGTGCGTGATGCCGCGCTGGTCGTCATCACGCTGGTGTCGCTGGCTGCGACGCCACGCTCCGCGCGCGAGGGCAACGCGTTTAACTGGGCGCCCATGGAAGAAGTCGCGAAACTGTTCGGCGGTATCTTCGTGACGATTGCGCCCGTCATCATCATCCTGCGCGCGGGCGAGGCGGGCGCCTTTGCTGGCATCGTCCATCTGGTCACCGACGCTACTGGCAAGCCGGATGACGTGATGTACTTCTGGGCGACCGGGCTGCTATCGTCGTTTCTCGACAACGCGCCGACCTACCTCGTGTTCTTCAATCTCGCCGGCGGCGACGCACAGACGCTGATGACGCAAGGCGCGTCGACGCTCGCGGCAGTATCGGCAGGGGCGGTGTTCATGGGCGCGAACAGTTACATCGGCAACGCGCCGAATTTCATGGTGAAGTCGATCGCAGAATCTCGCGGTGTGCGCATGCCGAGCTTTTTCGGCTTCATCGGCTGGGCGCTGGTAGTTTTGATGCCCGTGTTTCTCGTAAGCACGTGGCTGTTCTTTTGACGCTGTAGTGATGTGATGACGCCGGCCTGCAACGCAAGCCCGGCCCGAAATTCGGAGAATCGCAATGCAGAAGATCCTCGTGGCGCGTCCGATCTTTCCGGACGTGATCGATCGGCTCAAGCAGTATTTCGATGTCGACTGGAACAATGGAGACGTTCTCGGCACGGACGAGCTTGCGCGCCGTCTCGCGGACAAGGACGGCGCGCTCACGGCCGGCGATCCGGTCGGCGCGGCGGCGCTGGCGGCGGCGCCGCGTCTGCGGGTGGTGGCCAATATGGCAGTCGGCTACAACAATTTCGACATGGCTGCTTTCAACGCAGCCAACGTGCTCGGCACGAATACGCCGGATGTCCTCAACGAATCGACGGCCGATTTCGGCTGGGCGCTGATGATGGCGACGGCGCGCCGGATCGCCGAATCGGAACACTGGTTGCGAGCCGGGCATTGGCAGAAGTGGAGCTACGACGGTTTTCTGGGCGGCGATGTGTATGGTTCGACGCTCGGCGTGATCGGCATGGGACGGATCGGCCAGGCGCTGGCGCGGCGTGCGCGCGGTTTCAACATGCAGGTGATCTATCACAACCGGTCGCGCGTTGCGCCGGAGATCGAAGCTGAGCTGAAGGCCCGGTACGTGTCGAAGGAAGAACTGCTGCGCCGGGCGGATCATGTCGTGCTCGTACTGCCATACACGAAGGAAAGCCATCACACGATCGGCGCCGCCGATCTGGCGTTGATGAAGCCGACCGCCACGCTGACCAACATCGCACGCGGCGGCATCGTCGACGATGCGGCGCTGGTGGAAGCGTTACGCGCGAGACGCATTGCCGCTGCTGGTCTTGACGTTTTCGAGGGCGAGCCGAACCTGAATCCTGGTCTGCTGACGGTGCCGAACGTCGTCCTCAC
Source organism: Paraburkholderia sp. BL10I2N1 (assembly GCF_004361815.1). Classification (NCBI taxonomy): domain Bacteria; kingdom Pseudomonadati; phylum Pseudomonadota; class Betaproteobacteria; order Burkholderiales; family Burkholderiaceae; genus Paraburkholderia; species Paraburkholderia sp. BL10I2N1. The sequence goes on from NZ_SNWA01000001.1 coordinate 2,470,788, forward strand.
GCCGCATATCGCGAGCGCGACCGAAGCAACGCGTCGCGCGATGGCCGACCTTGCGGCGGACAATCTGATTGCCGGGCTTGGGGAAGGCCCGCAGGCCGGGCAGCCGTCGAATCCGATCAATCCTGAGGTGCTGGGGAAAGCGCGTTCATGACCGAAATTTTGCTGGCGGCCGTTCTCATACTGGCGATCGCGCTTGTCGTTGCGTTGCTCGTGCTCATGCGCGGCCGCAACGACGCGAATCAGGAAGTGCGGTTTGCCGAGCTTGGTAAGCGTGTGACTGACGCGTCGGACGCCCAGGCTCGTGCATATGAAAGACTCGAACGGGAGTTGCGCAACGAGATCACTGAGACGGCGCGCGTATCGCGCCTGGAACTGGGCGGTGGTTTTTCGCAGTTCCAGCAGGCGCTCGCTGCGCAACTCACCAGCATCGCGACTGTGCAGAACAGCCAGATAGACGGCTTCGCGCAGCAGCTCGTCAAGCTGACGGAGTCGAACGCGCAGCAGCTCGAAGCAGTGCGGCAGAGTCTGCAGCAACAGTCGCAACAGGCCCGCGAGGAGCAGGGCGCCACGCTCAAGCGTTTCGGCGACACGTTGACGCTTCAACTCGTGCAACTGACCGAAGCCAACGACCGCCGTTTCGCCGAGGTGCGCGCGACAATCGAGCAACGACTCAAGGACATCGAGGCGAACAACGCGACGAAGCTCGAGGAGATGCGCCGCACCGTCGACGAAAAGCTGCACGCAACGCTCGAACAACGGCTCGGTGAATCGTTCAAGCAGGTGTCGGACCGGCTTGAGCAGGTCCATCGCGGGCTTGGCGAAATGCAGACGCTCGCGGCTGGCGTCGGCGATCTGAAGAAGGTGCTAACCAACGTCAAGACACGCGGCACATGGGGCGAAGTGCAGCTCGAAGCGCTGCTCGAACAGTTGCTCACAGCCGACCAGTACGCGAAGAACGTCGCGACGATCCCGAAGAGCAACGACCGCGTCGAATTCGCGATCAAGCTGCCGGGTCGTCAGGACTCCGGTGACGGCGTGGCGGTCCCGGTGTGGCTGCCGATCGATGCCAAATTTCCGCGCGAGGACTACGAGCGTCTGATCGAGGCGCAGGAGCGGGTCGATCCGGTAGCGGTAGAAGAAGCGTCGCGCGCACTGGAAGCTCGCATTCGAGCCGAAGCGCGCACGATCGCCGAGAAATACGTATCGCCGCCGCACACGACCGATTTCGCGCTGCTGTTTCTGCCGACCGAAGGTCTCTACGCCGAGATCCTGCGCCGGCCTGGACTCACGGATCTGCTGCAGCGCGATTACCGGGTGACGATTGCCGGCCCGACTACGCTCACTGCGTTGCTGAACAGTCTGCAGATGGGCTTCCGGACGCTGGCCATCGAAAAGCGTTCTAGCGAGGTGTGGCAGGTGCTCGGTGCGGTAAAGACGGAGTTCGGCAAGTTCGGCGATGTGCTCGCAAAGACGAAGTCGCAGCTCGAAACCGTCACACGGTCGATCGAGCAGGCGGAGGTGCGCACGCGCGCGATGAACCGCAAGTTGCGCGACGTGGAAGCGTTGCCCGGTGAACAGGCGATCGGTTTGCTCGGTGACACATTATCGGGTGCGGACGCAGACGAACCCTGAGTCGTGTTTTCTCGCGCGCCGTCTGACGTGGGCAGTGCCCGACGTTCTGGACTTTCGCGCCAGGTCGGTAATTGCGGTTTCGCGCGACCGCCTCATTGAGCGGTTTCGCGAAACCGGAGGCCTTCGTTCAGCTGGCGTTATCCGGCGCCGCCAGTCGTTCCAGCGCCTCATCCGTCACGCGAACGATGCGCCAGTCCGGCAGCACGGTCGCGCCCAACTTCTCGTAGAAATCGATGGCGGGCTGGTTCCAGTCGAGCACGGACCATTCGAAGCGTCCGCACTGGCGCTCGACCGCCAGCGCCGCCAGGCGCCGCAGCATGCACGTGCCGAGGCCGCTGCCGCGCTGCGTCGGCTGCACGTACAGGTCTTCGAGATAAAGTCCACGCCGGCCGAGGAAGGTCGAATAATTGTGGAAAAAGAGCGCGTACCCAACAATGCGTCCATCCGCTTCAGCTACGAGCGCCTCCGATGAACTCCGCGCGCCAAATAACGCGTCGTGCACGGCGTCTTCGGTCGCGACAAAGAGGTGCGTGAGTTTTTCGAACTCGGCCAGTTCGTGCATCAGCGCGAAGATCGCGCCGACATCGGCGGGTGTAGCAGAGCGAATATTGGCGGCCATTACGCTTCTTCCGGGGCGTCGGTGAGATGGATCTCGATGCCGCCGAAGCGCGACGCTACCCAGTTGTACGCGTGACACGCGATCCACAGCAGGATGAAGCCGAGAATCGCATTCAGCAGGAGCGCGCTGAACACGGTGCTCAGTTCGACCGAGCGATACCGGATGAACGCGACCAGTACGCCGAGCAGGACGATCGGCACGCTGAAGGTCAGGTAGACCAGAATGAGCGCTTTGGCGGTCTGTCCCGGGGCAATGAACGAGATCTGTTTTTTCATTGAATCAAACCCGCTACGTGATGGTTTCGTGGAAAAAAGTCGGTCAGATGAGGCCGTCGAACAACATGATATCGACGGTGTCGCCCGCATCGATGTCGGCTTGTTCGTGCGCGAGCACGATAAAACAGTTCGCCTCGCTCATCGAGCTGAGTACGCCCGAGCCCTGCGAGCCGGTCGGCGTGACCTGCCACTGGCCGCGCTCGTTACGTGAGGCGGTGCCGCGCTGAAATTCGGCGCGTCCGGCACGTTTGCGGATGGCCTGCGCGCTGGTCGCCGTGATCACGGGCGGAGCTTGCACTGACGCGCCCGACATCACGAGCAGCACCGCGCGCACGATCTGGTAGAACGTGACCATCACCGCGACCGGATTACCCGGCAGGCCGAAAAAGAGCGCGGGCTGGCCGACGCCGGGGCGCTCTCCAGACCACACGCGGCCGAATGCAAGCGGGCGTCCAGGGCGCATCGCCAGGCTCCAGAACGCGACGTCGCCGAATGTCCGGAGCAACTGCTTCGTGAAGTCCGCCTCGCCGACCGATACCCCGCCGGAAGTCAGTATGACGTCGGCGCTGGCGGCTGCGCTGCGCAGCGCGGCTTCGAGCGCTGCAGGTTCGTCCCGAACCACACCGAGATCGAGCGCGTCGAGATTCATCCGGCGCAGCATCGCGAAAAGGGTGTGGCGATTGCTGTCGTACACGCAGCCTGGATCAAGCGGCTCGCCGAGCGATCGTAGTTCGTCGCCGGTCGAGAAGAACGCGACCCGCAACCGGCGTCGTACCGCGACTTCGCCAATGCCAAGCGATGCCAGCAAGCCGAGATCCGATGGGCGCAGGATGCGTCCCGCAAGCAGTGCCGGCTGGCCCTGGGTGAGGTCTTCACCGGCGCGGCGACGGTTCGCGCCGCGCTTCAATGTGTCCCCCGGGAACCGGATCGTGTCGCCGTCGCGCGTCACGAGTTCCTGCGGTACGACCGTGTCGCATCCATTGGGCATCAGTGCGCCCGTCATAACCCGCACGCATTCGCCGGCAGAGACGGCGCGCCCGAACGGATGCCCTGCCAGCGCCTTGCCCGCCACGCACAGTTCGACGCTCCTTTGCTGGGCGACAAGCGATGTGCCATCGAACGCATAACCGTCCATCGCTGAGTTGTCGTGGGCGGGAACGTTAGTCGGTGACACGACGTCGTCCGCCAGTACGCGATCGAGCGCATCGTGAAGCGGCACGCGTTCGACCGCCGCAACCGGGCTCGCCCACTGGCGCACGATCGCCTGGGCCGCGGATACAGGCAGCGCCTCTGGGTCGTACTGGACGACACAACTGGAAGAGTCTTTAAGCGTGGTCATGAATGGGGCAGCGTCGCGACCGGATCTGAATCCGGCGTTTCGTCGGTGATGCGTGCGACGGGAGGCAGGTTTCAGACTGCCTCACGCACGTTCCAGGTCGGCGAGTTCTTGCAAAGTGTTCGCATTGTAAAACGCGCTCCCATCGACGAAGGCGACTTCGGCCGTCGTGTGGCGCGCGTACCACGCGCGAACCTTGCGCTCGCCGGCTTCCATAAAGGCCGACAGGTCGTCCGCCAGCGACGTGCGAACAAGAGCGAATACTGGATGCATCGAGATTTCGCCATGGGGATCGCGCGTGGTGACGGTGGCGATGTCGGCGTGATCTGTTTGGAGCGCCTCAGCGAGGCGCATGGCGAGGTCCGGCGGCAGATTCGGTGTATCGCACGGCGCGCTTAGTACGAATCCGGTCTTTGCGGCGCGCAGTCCGGCAAGCAGGCCTGCCAGCGGTCCGGGGAAGTCAGGGAGCGTGTCGGCGATCACTATTGCGCCAAACGGCGCGCCAAGCTCGGCGTAGTGATCCGCGTGGCGGTTGGCGCTGATGAGAAGGGGACCCGTCTGCGGTGCGAGGCGCTTCAACACGTGCAGCGCGAGGGGCTCGCCGCGAAGCATTTGCAGGCCTTTGTCGAGGCCGCCCATGCGCGTGCCGCGCCCACCTGCGAGAACGAGTCCGGTAATGTGGCCGGTTTCAATGGGCATGGCGACGGCGGCCTCAGCCGCCGATGTACGACATTTCGACGCGTCGGCCTTCCGACGAGTCAGGCGTCGCGCTTGCGCTGCCGCGCAACTGCGAATAGCGGTCGGTCCGAGCCTGCCAGATACGGGCAACGGCGGTTCCGATGTCTGCGTCGCTCGCGCCATTGCGTACGAGTGCACGCAGGTCATGTCCTGACGAAGCAAACAGGCACAGATACAACTTGCCTTCGGTCGACAGTCTCGCGCGTGTGCAACTTCCGCAAAAGGCACGGGTGACGCTGGAGATCACGCCTATCTCGCCGCTGCCATCGGTGTAACCCCAGCGCTGCGCGGTTTCGGCTGCGCTGTGCGCTTCGAGCGGCACGAGCGGGAAGCGGGCATTGATTTGCGCGACGACGTCCGCGGAGGGCAGCACTTCGGTCATGTTCCAGCCGTTCGACGTGCCGACGTCCATGTATTCGATAAACCGCAGCACCGCCCCGCTGCCTTTGAAGTGGCGCGCCATGGGCACCATCTCGGCGTCGTTGGTGCCGCGCTTCACGACCATGTTGACCTTGATCGGCGCGAGGCCGACGGCTTGCGCTGCGGCGATGCCTTCCAGCACGTCGTCGACGGCGAAGTCGGCATCGTTCATGCGGCGAAATAGCGTGTCGTCGAGCGCATCGAGACTGACCGTCACACGTGTCAGACCTGCGTCCTTCAGGCTGCGCGCCTTCCGGGCGAGCAGCGAGCCATTGGTGGTGAGCGTAAGGTCGAGTGGTCGGCCTTCGGGCGTCTTCAACACGGCAAGCTGTTCAATCAGGAATTCGAGGTTCTTGCGCAGCAGGGGTTCGCCGCCCGTCAGACGGATTTTCTCGACCCCATGCGCGACGAACACGCGCGCGAGGCGTTCGATTTCTTCGAAGGTCAGCAAGGCGCTGTGCGGCAGGAACGGGTAGTCCTTGTCGAACACGGCCCGCGGCATGCAATAGACGCAGCGAAAATTGCAGCGATCGGTCACCGAAATGCGCAGGTCGCGTAGCGGCCGCGCGAGCGTGTCGGTCAACTGGCCGCGCGGCTCGTGCGCGGGTCCGGAAATATCCGGAACCGCGCTGACATCGGCGACAGGGATGATGCGTCGGGACATGATCACTTTTATATGGTCTAGACCTTCATTCTAGCGGAAACGGCTGCTCTTTCCGGCTGAGGCCAGGACAGCGTGGGGGTATGGCGATTCGCGGTCCCGGCAGTCAGCACGTTATTTCCCGGCGACTGTCGATCAGGGGTTCGCCTATGTTGTAAGTTCTGATGCCGACCGCGAGCGCGCGAGGCTTCCGACAAACAAAAAACCCGCCAGTGAGGGCGGGTTTTTTGCATTGCTACGGTTCAGCTTACTCCGAGTGCTTTGCCGTTTCGACCTGTTGCATTGGCGTGGCGTCTGCCGGCGGCAGCGGTTTGCGCTCACGCGGCACGCGGACTGGTTTCGCAGTTTGCGCAGCGGCTTCCTGAGCAGCGCGAAGCTTGCCAGCGTCGGTATTGACCCAGACGAGGCCGGCCTTTTCCAGCACCGGTTGCAACGACTCAGCCGACAGGCCGTTCGCGCGCGGCGCCTGGGGCGCAGCGGCAGGCGCCGGGGCGGCAGGTGCCTCGACTGCGGCGACCGGCTGCGGTTCGGCGTGGACTTCGGCTTGCGGTGCGGGCACCGCTGCGGGTGCTTCGACGACTGTTGCCGGAGCCGGAGCCACCGCTTCGCTGACCGGTGCCGGAGTCGGAACCGGTTCGGGCTGGATGTAAGCTGCCGACTCAGCTTGAGCAACCGGCTCAGCCGGCGTCACCGTTTCGCTGATGACGGTCCTTACCTCGCTTGCCTCGGCGACCGACGCAATTTCCACCGGACCCTGCGCTTCCGGAGATGCAACCGGTGTCTCGACTGCAGGAGCCAGCGGCGCTGCCGAAGCTTCAGCAACCGGTACGACCGGTTCCGACGTCACAGCCTTTTCGACCGCAATGGCGGGTGTTTCGGTAGCAGCATGCAATTCGGTCTCGACGACCGTTCGCGTCGCGACCGCGGCCACGACGGTTTCCACCGGCGCTGCTTCCTTCGCTGCGACCTGTTCCACACGCTGTTGCGGCGTATAAGCCAGTGCATCTTCTACTGCGCTGACGGCAGGGCCTTCTGCTTCGGTCCCATCGACGGCCCGGCTCACATTCGCGCCATCTTCCTCGCGCTCGCGACGACCACCGCGACGGCCACGGCGACGGCGACGACGCTCTTCACCTTCACGTGCGACCGCTTCCTGATCGACCGGCGCGCCATCTTCGGCGCCACCTGCCTGAACCGGCAACGTGACGTCTTCTGCCAACGCCTCGTTCTGGTTCAGCGCTTCCGCGGCTTCCGGCTGCGGCTTGTTGCGGCGTTCGCCACGCTCGCCACGTTCGCGGCGCTCACCACGCTCCAGGCGTTCGCCGCGTGGCGAACCTTCGCTGGCTTCGACGCGTTCGCCACGATCCTGACCGCGCTCGGCGCGAGCGTCACGACCTTCGCGCGCCTCGCGTGGCTCACGACCCTCACGCGGTTCGCGACCTTCACGGGCATTGCGCGGTTCGCGTGCCTCGCGTGGCTCACGACCCTCGCGGCTTTCGCGCGCTTCACGCTGCGACGGCTGACCCTGACGGCCGCCGACAGCGGCTTCGTCACGGCCGGCCGCATCGCGACCGCCCGCACCTCCGCGGCGGTTGCGATTGCGATCGCCCCCGCGTTCACCGGTACGCTCGCCGCGCTCCGTGCGCTCGCCACGTACCGGACGGGCGGTCTTTTCGACCGGTGCCGGTGCTGGAGCAGGCGTTGCGGGTTGCATGCCGAAGAGGTTCTTCAGCCAGCCGATGAAACCACCGGTGCCCGGCGTTATCGCGACAGGGGCTGGGGTAGCGGGGGCGGTCGGACGAACCGGTGCGCTCGGCGCCGGCTTTTCAGGCGTAATGCCCTTGACTGCCGCTTCCTGCTTCGGCTTCACTTCCTCGGTGCGCTTGCTGTAGCCGGTTTCCGACTCCAGTTCGCGGGCTGCTTCCTCGGCCATCTTCCACGACGCGCGCGGATCGTCGAGGCGTGCATCGTCGTGACGCAGGCGCTCGAGCTTGTAATGCGGCGTGTCGAGGTGCTTGTTCGGGATCAACACGACGTTGACCTTGAACCGCGATTCGATCTTGTTGATTTCCGCGCGCTTCTCGTTCAGCAGGAAGGCGGTTACCTCGACCGGCACCTGGCAATGGATCGCCGCGGTGTTTTCCTTCATCGCTTCTTCCTGAATGATCCGCAGAACCTGCAGCGCGGACGATTCGGTGTCGCGGATGTGGCCCGTGCCGTTGCAGCGCGGACACGTCACGTGGCTGCCTTCCGACAGGGCCGGACGCAGACGCTGGCGCGACAGTTCCATCAGGCCGAAGCGCGAGATCTTGCCCATCTGGACGCGCGCACGATCGTGCTTCAGTGCGTCTTTCAGGCGTTGCTCGACTTCGCGCTGGCTCTTGGCCGATTCCATGTCGATGAAGTCGATCACGATCAGGCCGCCCAGATCGCGCAGACGCAACTGGCGGGCAACTTCGTCAGCGGCTTCGAGGTTCGTGCGCGCGGCGGTTTCCTCGATGTCGGCGCCCTTGGTGGCGCGTGCCGAGTTCACGTCGATCGCGACGAGTGCTTCGGTGTGGTCGATCACGATCGCGCCGCCCGACGGCAGCGGCACCGTGCGCGAATACGCCGTTTCGATCTGGTGTTCGATCTGGAAGCGCGAGAAAAGCGGCACATCGTCGTGATACCGCTTCACCTTGCTGACATTGTCCGGCATTACGATATCCATGAAGGCGCGTGCCTGGTCATGGATTTCGGTGGTGTCGATCAGGATTTCGCCGATATCCGGCTGGAAGTAGTCGCGAATCGCGCGGATGACGAGGCTCGATTCGAGGTAGATCAGCATCGGCTGGCCAGGCGAGCCGCTTTGCGACGCGGCTTCGATCGCGCGCCACAGTTGCATCAGGTAGTTCAGGTCCCACTGCAGTTCTTCGGCGCTGCGGCCGATGCCAGCCGTGCGCGCGATGATGCTCATGCCTTCCGGCAGTTGCAGTTGCGCCATGGTTTCGCGTAGTTCCTGGCGGTCGTCGCCTTCGATCCGGCGTGACACACCGCCGCCACGCGGATTGTTCGGCATCAGCACCAGATAGCGGCCGGCGAGCGAGATAAACGTGGTGAGGGCGGCGCCCTTGTTGCCGCGCTCTTCCTTTTCGACCTGAACGATCAGTTCCTGGCCTTCGCGCAGCGCGTCCTGGATACGCGCGGAGCGCATGTCGACGCCGTCACGGAAGTACTGGCGGGCGACTTCCTTGAACGGGAGAAAACCGTGGCGGTCTTCGCCGTAGTTGACGAAACAGGCTTCGAGGGAGGGCTCGATGCGGGTGATGACGCCCTTGTAGATATTGCCTTTGCGCTGTTCGCGCCCGGCGGTTTCGATGTCGATATCGATGAGTTTTTGCCCATCGACGATGGCGACGCGCAGTTCTTCCTGCTGCGTCGCATTGAACAGCATGCGTTTCATTGAACGGCTCCAGAGCGGCTCTGCCTGCCCTCGTCCTGGTTGTCAGCCCGGACGGCGAGGGTAGCGGCATGCCGCGCCTTATTGTGTTTTCACAAGCACGCTGGAGCGGGAACGATGGTCGGAGAATTGCCAGAAAGCGCACCCCGGTCCGGTAACCGGACACGGAACCGCTGGGCACATGCGAATACGGCTTCAAATAACGGCACGACACGCCGCGGGTCCTGGCAGCACGACCTGCATCGCCTTCATATGCTCCTTGCCACTGCGCCAACCGGGCGCAAAAGCGACAGGGCGAAGGCTGCGGCGATGCCGCAGCGGGAAGCTTGCACAGAACGCTCGACTTCCCACTCGGGTGTCTCACCTTATTTCGACGTCGCCATGCTTTGCACTTTCTGCAAAGCGCACTCGGGCGCACGCCGTATTTTCGCAACCGGGAGCCCCGTGCGGGGCCATCAGACCGCCCGCTAACAACGCTCACCGGATAAATTCTTTTTTACCAAAGTTCCGTTACCGTCGGAGCCGACCGTGACCGAACGCGCCTGTGGGCGCCGTCCCTGCCGGGTGTGAGTTCCGTGCGTGCAACTCGTTGCATCTGATTTTTAGGGCGAGCAACCAGCCCCCGGCACAAGTAAAATAGCTCTTTATCGCTTGCACCTGCGCAATCCGCCCGCAATTCGGTTTAATGCGCCGGTCGTATGCGCCGGCCGCCGCAGACTGCTGGGCAAATTATATTCATAATGAAAGAGTTAGGCAAAACATCCCAGAAATCGGTCGCAAGTGACCAGGTCTCGATGATCGAGATCGACGACGGCGCGGCCGGGCAGCGCATCGATAACTTCCTGCTGCGCGTCTGCAAAGGCGTGCCGAAGAGTCATATTTACCGGATCCTGCGTAGCGGCGAAGTGCGCGTAAATAAGGGCCGGGTCGATGCGCAATACCGGCTCGGACTCGGGGATCTGGTCCGCGTACCGCCCATCCGGATCGCACAGGGTCCTGAGGCCACTGCCCATACGCTGGTCCCCGCGGCCCACTTCAATATCCTGTTCGAAGACGACCACCTGCTGGTGATCGACAAGCCGGCTGGGGTCGCGGTGCACGGTGGCAGCGGCGTCGCGTTTGGCGTGATCGAGCAGATGCGTGAGGCGCGTCCACAGGCGAAGTTTCTGGAACTGGTCCACCGGCTCGACCGGGAGACTTCCGGCGTGCTGATGCTCGCGAAAAAGAGGGCGGCGCTCGTTGGCCTGCACGAACAGATTCGCGAGAACCGCATGGACAAGCGGTACTATGCGTGCGTCCATGGCGAATGGGCGAGCGACTGGGGGCGTCGCCGGGCGGTGAAGGAGCCGCTTCACAAGTATCTGACCCCGGATGGCGAGCGGCGCGTGCGCGTGCAACCGGACGGACTGCCGTCGCATACGGTGTTCAATCTGGTGGACCGCTGGCCCGACTATGCGCTCCTCGAGGCCGAACTCAAGACCGGGCGCACACATCAGATTCGGGTTCACCTGGCGCATCTGGGTCTGCCGATCGTCGGCGATGCCAAATACGGCGATTTCGGCCTGAACAAGGCGCTGGCGCGCTCGAATGCCCACCCTGGCCTGAAGCGGATGTTCCTGCATGCTTACCGGCTCAGGCTCACGCATCCCGCCACAGGCGAGACGCTGCAATTCGAGGCGCCCCTTCCGGCCGACTGCCGGCGCTTCGTCAATCAACTCTCTGAACAACGTAACCAGCAACCTCAAAGCGAGACGGACACGCATGGCTCGACAGCAGTTTGACCTGATCGTCTTCGACTGGGACGGTACCCTGATGGATTCGACTGCGCATATCACGCGCAGCATCCAGGCAGCGTGCCGCGACCTCGGTCTCCCGGTGCCTGCCGACGAGGCCGCCAGCTACGTTATCGGACTCGGCCTGCGCGACGCGCTGCAGATCGCCGCACCGACGCTCGATCCGGCCAATTATCCGCATCTTGCCGAGCGTTACCGGTTCCACTATCTGGTCAAGGATCAACACACGGAACTGTTCGACGGCGCCCGCGAGATGTTGCAGGAACTGCGCGATACCGGTTACCTGCTGGGCGTGGCGACCGGCAAGAGCCGCGTCGGACTGAACCGGGCGCTTGACCAGAGCAGGCTGACCAGCCTTTTCGACGGTACCCGCTGCGCTGACGAAACCTTCTCCAAGCCGCATCCGGCGATGTTGCACGAGCTGACGCGCGAACTGGGGCAGGATCCCGCGCGAACCGTGATGATCGGCGATACGACGCACGATCTGCAAATGGCGATCAACGCGGGCGTAGCTGGCATCGGTGTGGGTTATGGGGCACATCCGGTCGCTTCCCTGACCGCGCTCACGCCGAAGTTCGTCGCGGACAGCATCGGTTCGCTGTCGGCGTGGCTGCGCGAACACGGGTGAGCACGGCCATGAGCACCGCCGTGATGGAACCGGTCCGTGTTTGCGCGTCGGATGAACTGGTCGACGGCGGCGCGGGCGTGCGGTGCGCGGCGACTTATGGTGGCGGCGAAGCGGTGGTGTTCTTCGTGCGCTACGACGGTCGGGCATACGGCTATCTGAACCGCTGCGCGCACGTGCCGATGGAACTCGACTGGTCCGAAGGCCAGTTCTTCGAATCCTCGGGTTTATACTTGATGTGCGCTACGCACGGCGCGATTTATGCGCCGGATACCGGCAAGTGTGTCGGCGGTCCATGCCGTGGCGGCAGGCTGCGTCCCGTTGAAGTTGACGAGCGGGACACGGCCGAAGGCCGCGCGGTGTTCTGGCTGCCGGACAACGATCTGCGCCCGGTCACCTCTTGATCTTTCCCTCTGCGACGCATGGCCGACAATCAAACTCCTGATCCTATCGAATCGTCCGGCCCGGATCGCCGTCGCGCGTCCGAGCCCGAGCCGGGCTGGGAGCGCGCGGCGCTCGAGCGCATCGCGCTCGCCGCAATCACCGAACAGCGCGCCGCGCGCCGCTGGAAGATATTTTTCCGTTTCGTATTTCTTGCCGTGCTGTTGGTGATCGTCTGGGGTGTGTTCGACATCTCGGGCGAGCGGGTCTCGACGACCGGCCGTCATACGGCGCTCATCACGCTGAATGGTGAGATTTCGTCCGATACCGACGCGAACGCCGAGGATATCAACACGGCGCTCGACAACGCCTTCGACGACGACGGCACAGCCGGCGTGATCCTGCGCATCAACAGCCCGGGGGGCAGCCCGGTGCAAGCGGGCATCATCAATCGCGAGATTCGCCGTTTGCGCGCCAAATATCCGTCGATTCCCCTGTACGTCGTGGTCGACGACATGTGTGCATCCGGCGGGTATTACGTCGCTGCGGCGGCCGACAAGATCTACGTCGACAAGGCGAGCATTGTCGGCTCGATTGGCGTGCTGATGGACGGTTTTGGCTTCACGGGCCTGATGGACAAGCTGGGGATCCAGCGCCGGCTGCACACCTCGGGCGAGAACAAGGGTTTTTTCGATCCGTTCTCGCCCGAGACGCCGAAGATGGACGAGCATGCGCAGCAGATGCTCGATCAGATCCACTCGCAGTTCATCGACGCCGTGCGTCAGGGTCGCGGCAAGCGGCTGCATGAGACGCCGGATGTCTTTTCTGGACTCTTCTGGACTGGCGAGCAGAGCGTCGAGCTAGGGCTCGCGGACGGCCTCGGCGACACCGATTACGTCGCGCGCGAGGTGATCAAGGCGCCGGATATCGTCGACTACACGGTGAAGGAGAGCATTACCGACCGTGTCGCGCGCAAGTTCGGCACAGCGGTCGGCGCTGCGGGCGTGCATGCGATTGTGATGGGCGGGAAGCTGAGTCTGCGCTGAAGTCAGTCCACCGCTACCGTGCCGTGTAAACGCAGGGGGAAATCTGGCGGGAGGGAGGGGCGGGGCCTCAGGGTGCTCGCGCATTTGGCCGATCTGCCGGTAACCGCTTATCGAACAGCGAGCAGCAGAAAAATCGCGGGTCGCTTGTGCAGATCGATCTCGGGTGCTTTTTTCCAGTCTGCAACCGTTCGGCTCGCGATCGTCTCTGAAGCAAGTGTGAGGTCGACGGCAACGCAGACGAGCGTCGATGGCGCGCAGGTCGTGAGGAGTGTGTCCAGCAAGGCCCGGTTCCGGTACGGCGTTTCGATGAATATCTGCGTTTGTTTAGCTTTGCGCGATTGCTGTTCAAGATCACGTAGACGCTTCGCCCGCTCGGTGGCGTCCACCGGCAGGTAGCCGTGGAACGCGAAGCTCTGGCCGTTCAGGCCGGATGCCATCAGCGCCAGCAGAATCGAACTGGGTCCGACAAATGGCACGACCTTGACGCCGCGCTCATGCGCACGGCGCACGAGCAGGGCGCCGGGATCGGCCACTGCCGGGCAGCCGGCTTCGGACACAAGTCCTGCGTCGGTGCCCGTAAGGATCGGTGCCAGAAGCGTGTCGATCTCGCTCGCGGGCGTATTCACGTTCAACTCGCGAATTTCAATTTCCTGAATCGGTCGCTCGGTGCCGACTTTCTTGAGAAACGCGCGCGTCGTCTTCGCGTTTTCTCCGATGTAATAGTCAAGCTCGGCCGCCTTCACGCGTACTGGGGCGGGCAGAACGGAGGCGAGTGCGTTTTCGTCGCCTTCGCCGAGCGTATTGGGGATCAGGTAAAGAACGCCGCTCATCGTGCACCAAAAAGAGGGTAACCGGCCGCAAGCAGCATGCGGGTCAGGGCAATCAGTGGAAGCCCGACGAGCGCCGTCGGGTCATCGGATTCGATGGCTTCAAGGAGCGCGATGCCGAGTCCCTCGGATTTTGCGCTGCCTGCGACGTCGTAGGGTGTTTCGGCGCGCAGATAGGCGTCGAGGTCGGCGTCCGGCAGATCTCGGAAGCGCACGCCGGTGATGACGTCCTCCGTCTGCGCAGCGGCCGTGCCGCTGTCGAACAGGCACAGGGCACTATGAAACCGGACTTCGCGACCGCGCATTGCCCGTAGCTGGGCGAGCGCGTTCTCGTGGGTGCCTGGCTTGCCTATCTGCAGGCCGTCGTAGGTCGCGACCTGGTCCGATCCGATGACTAGCACGCGCGCGTCGCCAGCGAGATTTGCCGCGACCGCGCGCGCCTTTGCCTCGGCGAGGCGCAGCGCGGTGGCTTCCGGCGTTTCGCCGGCCAGCGGCGCTTCATCGACGGCGGGTACGACGACGTCGAACGGTATACACAGACGTTCGAGCAATTCTCGGCGATACCGCGAACTCGATGCCAGAATAAGGCGCGGCGGGCAATTGGAGTAATCCGGCATATTCAACTAGCTAAACTAACGGATGGAGAAGTGGCCCGCGCACAGGTCGGCGCACGCAGGGCTTAAGTGTTTGACTTGAAAAGACAAAACGGATATCATCTTGGGCTTTTCCATCGGAATGCTACTCGCGCACGGGCAATGGGTGCGCTGCGGTGCATGCCGGTTCTTTCCGGCTGAAAGCCTTGCCGACGACGCGGGAGCGCACATGACTGAACATCCTGGCAACCCTGCTGGACCGGCCGCCGGCCCCGTCGACCCGCGTGATCTCGATCTTTTCGAATTCGCGCGCAGTGGGCGCCAGGCCGCAGGCGTCATGCGTGTCTCGCAACTGCCGCGCATGTTAAACGAAGTCCCTATTGACGCGCCAGACCGCGACACCACGTTTACGTGGCAAGCCGAAGGGGCGACGCAGCCGGAATTGCAGTACAACGGCACCGAGGGCCGGCAGCCTTATCTGCGGGTCGCGATTCACGGTGCGGCATGGCTTGTCTGTCAGCGGTGCCTGACGCCGTACGACCAGGCGTTCAATGTGGATGCCACGTACCGGATCGTCAATACCGAGGCGGAAGCGGAAGAATTTCCGCTCGACGACGATGAAGTCGAGGTGATCGTGGGCTCGCGCCAGTTCGATCTCGTCGACTTGATCGAAGAGGAGTTGCTGCTTTCGCTTCCGCTGGTGCCGAAGCACGATGTTTGCCCCGAGGTTCACGAAAGTCTCGTCTCGGGTGTGAGCGGTGCGGAAGGTGCGGGCGAGCAAGCCGCTCAGGATGAAGCTGGAGCGGATGATGAATCCGCGCGGCCGAATCCGTTTGCGGCGCTCGAGGCGCTCAAGCGGAGTGGCCCCGGCGGCAAGCACTAAACAGTTGCATGGGAGCGCGATACGGTGTCCTGGCCATTTGGCCAATGGCGATTGCCGGGTCGGGCTGTGTTAGAATTCGGAAAATTTTTAGGAGTTATCATGGCAGTCCAACAAAACAAGAAGTCTCCGTCGAAGCGCGGCATGCACCGTTCGCACGATTTCCTCGGTGCAGCACCGCTGGCTGTTGAGCCGAGCACGGGTGAAGTGCATCTGCGTCACCACATTAGCCCGAACGGCTACTATCGCGGCAAGAAAGTCGTCAAGACGAAGAACGACTAATCGTTCCATCGCGTTGCGCCCTGTGGCGTGTCGCGTGACGATCGGCTCGCTTGACATTTTCCCGGCTCGACAAAAAGGCGGCATTCAACTGCCGCTTTTTTGTGCCTGAAATTCGTCGCACTCCATGACTGTAAAGCTCACGATAGATTGCATGGGAGGCGACCACGGTCCGTCCGTGACCGTTCCCGCTGCTGTCAACTTCGTCCGTTCGCATCCCGACGCGCAGTTGATGCTCGTTGGCATTGAAACCGCGATTCGTGCGCAGTTGAAGAAGTTGAAGGCGCAGGACAGCGTTGCGCTGACGGTCGTGCCGGCAACGGAGATCGTCGCCATGGACGATCCGGTGGAAGTCGCCTTACGCAAGAAGAAAGACTCGTCGATGCGCGTCGCGCTAAACCGGGTCAAGCAAGGCGAGGCGCAGGCCTGCATCTCCGCCGGTAACACCGGCGCGCTGATGGCGGTCTCACGTTACGTACTGAAAACGCTCACAGGCATCGAACGTCCGGCGATTGCGTTCGCTTTACCGAATCCAGCTGGCTACACGATGATGCTCGATCTGGGCGCCAACGTCGACTGCGAACCGCAGCATCTATTGCAGTTCGCGGAGATGGGGCATGCACTGGTGTCCGCGCTCGAAGGCAAGGATCGTCCGACCATCGGCCTCCTGAATATCGGCGAGGAAGTGATCAAGGGCAACGACACGATCAAGCGCGCAGGCGAACTGTTGCGGGCGAGCACGCTCAACTTCCGTGGTAACGTCGAAGGCGACGATATCTATAAAGGTACCGTCGATGTGATCGTCTGCGACGGCTTTGTCGGTAACGTCGCCCTGAAGACGTCGGAAGGACTCGCCCAGATGCTTTCCGATATCATCAAGGAAGAGTTCGGCCGTTCGTGGCTGACGAAGTTGATGGCCCTTCTGGCTCTGCCTGTATTGATGCGTTTCAAGAAACGCGTCGACCATCGGCAATACAATGGCGCCGCGCTCCTCGGGTTGCGCGGCCTCGTGATCAAGAGCCACGGTTCGGCGGACGCCTACGCGTTTGAGTGGGCGATCAAACGCGGGTATGATGCCGTCAAAAACGGCGTGCTGGAACGCCTTGCGCGCGCGATGGAAGAGAATGCGGGTCCTCTCGAACAGGCAGTGCGTGGGGTGGCTCCTGAAACAGGCGGCGCGGGTCACGCAAGCCCGGTCGCTGGTCAGCCAGCCGAGCCCTACGCTGCGTTACCCTCGAAGGCATAATGGCTCAATCGACTATTTACTCCCGTGTGCTGGGCACCGGCAGCTATCTGCCGCCCGGCCGTGTCACCAATCAGGAACTGGCTGAACGCCTCGCCAGCCAGGGCGTCGAGACGAGCGACGAATGGATCGTTGCCCGCACGGGTATCCATGCGCGCCATTTCGCTGAACCGGATGTTACGACAAGCGATCTTGCGCTGGTCGCTGCGCAACGTGCGATCGAAGCCGCTGACATCGATCCGCAATCCATCGACCTCATCATCGTCGCCACGTCCACGCCGGATTTCGTGTTTCCGAGCACGGCGTGTCTGCTGCAGAACAAGCTCGGCATCAAGAACAACGGCGCGGCGTTCGACGTGCAGGCTGTGTGTTCTGGTTTCGCGTACGCGGTCGCGACTGCCGACAGCTTTATTCGCAGTGGCCAGCATCGTACGGCACTTGTGATCGGCGCAGAGACGTTCTCACGCATTCTCGATTTCAACGATCGCACCACCTGCGTACTGTTTGGCGACGGCGCGGGCGCGGTGATTCTGTCGGCCTCGGATCAACCGGGCGTGCTTGCAAGCGCGTTGCATGCCGATGGCAGTCATTCGAATATTCTGTGCACGCCGGGCAACGTGAGCGGCGGTGTGGTCGATGGCAGCGCTTTTCTTCACATGGACGGTCAGGCAGTGTTCAAGCTCGCCGTCAATGTGCTCGAGAAAGTGGCCATCGAAGCGCTCGCCAAAGCGAATCTCGCGCCAGAACAGATCGACTGGCTGATTCCCCATCAGGCCAATATCCGCATCATGCAGAGCACGTGCCGCAAGCTGGGTCTTCCGCAGGAGCGAATGGTCGTGACGGTTGGCGAGCACGGCAACACGTCGGCGGCCTCAATTCCGCTCGCGCTCGACGTCGCCGTCCGGGATGGACGTATCAAACGCGGCCAGAACATACTGATCGAAGGCGTCGGCGGCGGCTTCACGTGGGGCGCGTCGGTTATCCGCTATTGAGCGAAGCGGCTCGGGCCGGCGACGCACAGTCGCCGGTAGTAGCCCCTCGTAGCGCGGTCGCGCCACCCACATCTGAATTCACCGAACTTGAGGGCGATATGAAATTTGCGTTCGTTTTTCCTGGTCAGGGCTCGCAGTCGGTCGGTATGCTGAATGCATTCGCCGATCACGCCATCGTGCGCGAGACGGTTCAGGAAGCATCCGACGCGCTCGGTCAGGATCTCGGCAAGCTGATCGCCGAAGGCCCGGCTGAAGACCTGAATCTCACCACGAACACCCAGCCAGTCATGTTGACCGCAGCTTACGCGATCTTTCGTGCGTGGCGGGCGGCGGGCGGCCCGGCGCCCGCGATCATGGCGGGCCACAGCCTTGGCGAATATACCGCGCTCGTAGCAGCTGGCGCGCTGGCATTCCGTGATGCCGTGCCGCTCGTGCGCTTCCGCGCGCAGGCCATGCAGACGGCAGTTCCTGTGGGCGAGGGTGGCATGGCCGCGATCCTCGGTCTCGACGATGATACGGTGCGTGCCGTGTGTGCGGAAGCGGCGTCGGCGGGTGTCGTGGAAGCGGTCAATTTCAATGCGCCCGCGCAGGTGGTGATTGCCGGCCACAAGGCTGCGGTCGAAAAAGCCTGCGAAGTGGCCAAGGCAAAGGGCGCAAAGCGCGCGTTGCCGCTGCCGGTCTCGGCGCCGTTCCATTCGTCGCTTCTGAAGCCCGCCTCGGACCAGTTGCGGGCATATCTTGTCAGTGTCGAAGTGCAGATGCCGAAGATTCCGGTGATCAACAATGTTGATGTGGCGATGGTTGCTGATCCAGCTGCCATCAAGGATGCGCTTGTGCGTCAGGCGGCAGGTGCCGTGCGCTGGGTCGAGTGCGTGCAGGCCATGGCAGGGCAGGGCGTCACACACGTCGTTGAATGCGGCCCGGGTAAGGTGCTGGCGGGTTTGACGAAGCGGATCGACAGCAATCTCGTCGGCGCATCGATCGTCGACCCGGCATCGCTTGACGAAGCGCTCAAGCTTGTAGCAGGGTAATCCACGCGGCAGGCGCTCAATGAATCCAGCCCGTTGTGCGCGGGCAATCCGGAAAACAAGATGCAAAAGACTCTCGACAAACAGATTGCGATCGTGACGGGCGCTTCCCGAGGAATTGGCCGCGCGATTGCGCTTGAACTTGCGCGTCAGGGCGCCATCGTGATCGGCACCGCGACGAGCGAATCGGGCGCGGACGCGATCACCGAAGCGTTCAGGACGGCGGGCGTGAACGGCCGCGGCGCCGTACTGAACGTGAACGATGCTGCCGCCCTGGAAGCGCTGATCGACGGCGTGGTCAAGGAATTCGGCGCGCTAAACGTGCTCGTGAACAACGCTGGCATCACGCAGGATCAGCTCGCGATGCGCATGAAGGACGAAGACTGGGATGCGGTGATCGACACCAATCTCAAATCAGTGTTCCGCCTGTCGCGTGCGGTGCTGCGCCCGATGATGAAAGCGCGTGGTGGCCGTATCATCAACATCACTTCGGTGGTCGGTTCGGCAGGCAATCCGGGGCAGGTGAACTACGCGGCGGCGAAGGCCGGCGTGGCTGGCATGACCCGCGCGCTGGCACGCGAGATTGGTAGCCGTGGCATTACAGTGAACTGTGTGGCGCCGGGGTTCATCGATACCGATATGACGAAAGGCCTGCCGGAAGAGCAGCAGACTGCGCTGAAGTCGCAGATTCCGCTGGGACGTCTGGGTAGTCCCGACGACATCGCTCACGCCGTCGCATTCCTTGCTTCGCCGCAAGCCGGTTACATCACCGGCACGACGCTGCACGTGAACGGCGGCATGTATATGTCATAAAGAATTTCGTTTTACCATCCGCGCCTTGATGCGTTTGCCAAAGCGCTTCGCGAATAGCCGATCGGCAACCGTGCGCGCCGCTTTTTTACAGAGTCAAACCTGATAAAATGCGCGCACCTGTATTTTTGAACTTTTTTCCCTTGGAGGGGTAATGGACAATATCGAACAGCGCGTCAAGAAGATCGTCGCAGAACAACTGGGTGTTGCCGAAGCGGAGATCAAGAACGAAGCATCGTTCGTGAACGATCTCGGCGCTGACTCGCTCGACACCGTCGAACTCGTGATGGCCCTCGAAGACGAATTCGGCATGGAAATTCCGGATGAAGAAGCTGAGAAGATCACGACCGTCCAGCAAGCGATCGATTACGCTCGCGCGAACGTCAAGGCCTAAGGTCATTCGCGCCTGCATTTCGGTGTTGGCGGCGTATGACGCCCTGTTCCGTCAGTCGACGCAAGCAGCAGGGCTGCCGTCATTGCGGGCGCCAGTGCCGGCGCAATCGTCAGCGCATGTGCGAGCGTTTTCAGCACATTCGCCAGGCTAACAGCCACAGGGCTCACAGGACTGATTCCTGTGGTCGCTGTGGCTTTTGCTTTTGTCATCTATGAAAAAGGGGTTACCGTGAGCCGCCGTCGTGTTGTTGTTACAGGCCTGGGGCTGATTTCGCCTGTTGGCAATAATGTTGCCGACGGCTGGACCAATCTGGTCGCCGGCAAGTCAGGTATTGCCGACATCACGAAGTTCGACGCATCGAACTTCTCGACTCGCTTTGCTGGCGAGGTGAAGGGCTTCAATATCGAGGACTACATCCCCGGCAAGGAAGCGCGCCATATGGATACGTTTATCCATTACGGCGTTGCTGCCGGCATCCAGGCGATGCAGGACAGCGGTCTGGAAATCACTGAAGAAAACGCCGAACGCGTCGGTGTCGTGGTGGGTTCTGGTATCGGCGGTCTGCCGATGATCGAAGTCACCCAGACCGAGTTGCTGAATCGCGGCCCGCGCCGGATTTCGCCGTTCTTCGTGCCGGCGTCGATCATCAATATGATTTCCGGCCATCTGTCGATCAAGTTCGGCTTCAAGGGTCCGAACCTCGCGATCGTTACCGCATGTACCACTGGCCTGCACTGTATCGGCGAAGCTTCGCGTCTGATCGAATACGGCGACGCCGATGTGATGATTGCAGGCGGCGCGGAATCGACTGTGTCTCCGCTCGGTATCGGCGGCTTTGCGGCGGCGCGCGCGCTGTCGCAACGCAATGACGATCCGGCGACGGCAAGCCGTCCGTGGGACAAGGATCGCGACGGTTTCGTGCTGGGCGAGGGTGCTGGCGTCATGGTGCTCGAAGAGTACGAGCACGCGAAGGCGCGCGGAGCGAAGATCTATGCGGAAGTGTCCGGCTATGGGATGAGCGGGGACGCCTACCACATGACCGCGCCCCTCGAAGACGGCGATGGCGCGCGACGCTGCATGCTGGCCGCCATGAAGAACGCGGGCGTAAATTCAGACCAGGTGAACTACCTGAATGCGCACGGCACTTCGACTCCGCTCGGCGACCTGGCCGAGACGACCGGGATCAAGCGCGCGTTCGGCGACCACGCGAAGAACATCGTTGTGAATTCGACCAAGTCCATGACCGGGCACCTGCTGGGTGGCGCGGGCGGGCTTGAATCGGTGTTCACCGTGCTGGCCGTGCATCACCAGATCTCGCCGCCCACCATCAATATCTTCAACCAGGATCCGGAATGCGATCTCGACTACTGCGCGAACACCGCGCGGGAGATGAAGATCGACGTCGCGCTGAAGAATTCTTTTGGGTTCGGCGGCACGAACGGCACGCTGGTCTTCAAGCGCGCCTGACCGGTTGACGCATCAAATCAGGACCGCCGATCCGTCCTGGCCGGATGGGGCGGCATCGCCAGATGGAACGCCGCCGCGCATAGCGCTGCGGCGTTCCCTGGTCATTCGTGTTCTCACGGCCGCTCTCATCCTGATTGCCACGGTGGCAGCCTATTCATGTCTCGCTTCTCGACTTGGCGGCTGGCACGCACTTCCTTTGGCACTCGCCGTTCTTGCACTTCTCGTCTCAGGCGCTACCGCACACGCCTCTGCCCAGCCGCGAGCGCTGAGAATCGGGCCAGATGGCCTGTCGGTCTGGAGCCGCGGGGGCGAAGCGCTTGCTCACGGTCCGATCGTGGGCTATTCCCAGTGGGGCGGCTGGCTTCTCATTCTTGCTGTCGCTAACGACAGTGGGCGGCTCAGGCGGCTGATCATTTCGGCCGACGCGTTGCCTGACGACGCATTCCGCAAACTGGCGGTGCTTGGCCGTCGCGGCTCGTCCGTCCTGTAAAGACTGTAACCACTGCTATCGCAGTAACGTGACGCAATGACGGGGACGCTACAATGGTGCCCCGCCATTCACCCCAAGTTAACGGATTTATCAGGTGAGCGAAAAAGAAATTGATCAGGTGCTGGTCGAACGCGTGCAGAAGGGTGACAAGGCCGCGTTCGAGCTTCTGGTCGCCAAATACCACCGGAAGATCCTCCGGCTGATATCGCGCCTCGTGAGGGACCCAGCTGAGGTCGAGGACGTGGCCCAGGATGCATTCATCAAGGCGTATCGGGCTTTACCCCAATTCCGCGGTGAATCCGCGTTTTATACGTGGTTGTACCGGATTGCGGTCAACACGGCAAAGAACTACCTTGCGACCCAGGGCCGTCGCGCACCCACTTCGACCGAAGCGGATGCTGAAGAAGCTGAAACTTTCTCGGATGCCGACCAACTAAGGGATATCAACACGCCTGAGTCGATGTTGATGAGCAAGCAGATCGCTGAGACGGTCAATGCTGCTATGGCGGTTTTACCGGAAGAGCTGCGTACCGCCATTACTCTTCGTGAAATTGAGGGTTTGAGTTACGAGGAAATCGCTGAGATGATGGGATGCCCGATCGGCACTGTCAGATCACGGATTTTTCGTGCTCGCGAAGCCATTGCGGCAAAATTGCGTCCGTTGCTTGACACACCCGAAGGCAAGCGCTGGTAGGTCTCCGGCCGGCCGGGCGGGGCATGGATGCAATATCTGGGTTAGGTGGTGTCACTACGGAATGTTTGTAAGATGGGGAGCATCATGGGGTCGGTCTCGATGCAATCGCAAGCAAGCTCGCGAGGCGAGCGTCTGTCCGCTTTTGTCGACGGTGAGCTGTCCGGCGAAGAGCATCTGAACAAGTTTATTGCGGATCTCGATCACGAGGATCGCGCAACCTGGTCGCACTATCACCTGATCGGCGATACGTTGCGCTCCGACGATCTGGCGGTGAGTCCCTCAGCCAGCAATGCCTTCCTCGCCGGTTTCGCAGCCCGTTTCGAGGCTGAAGCGCACGTGCTCGCGCCCGCTGCGATGCCGGTCGCGCAACGTTTGCTGTCGCTTCGTCGCCGTGTTTTGCCGGCGTTTGCCGTCGCGGCTGCCGCGGCCACACTGACATGGATCGTCGTGCCGCAATTGCAGGGCGTCGGCGGTACGGGCCTGGGTGGCGCGCCGGTCGCGTCGGTTTCGTCGCATGGGGATGCGGTGCAGCGCATCGCAATGGCTTCGGTGCCGGTCGCAACCGCGCAGCCTGCCATTCAGGACGCCAACATCATTCGTGACGCCAGTCTCGACCAGTATCTGGAAGCCCATCAGCAATTTGCCCAACAGCCAGTCGTGCCGGGCTCGATGCCGCTGATCCGTGCCGCTGCTGCTGTGACCACGCAAGGCCAATAGACTGATGCAGAACCTGCGGTTGAATAAAACGATTAACTGGGGGCGGCTGCCGGCATTTCTGTTCTGCGCAGCCATATTGTTATCCGCCACGCCGCGCGCTTTTGCGCAATCCGGGGATCCTGTCGCCGCCCGCCGCACGGCGGCCGAATGGCTCAACCGGATCCACGAGGCCGCCCAGCAGCTAAATTACGAAGGCGCGTTCGTCTATCAGCGTGGCGCGTTCGTCCAGACTTCACATATTGCCCATTACGCCACCCGCAATGACGGCGAGTTCGAGCAGCTCGAGAGTCTCGACGGCAAGCCGCGCAAGATGCTGCGTCACAACGACGAGCTCTATACCTTCGTACCGGAACGGCGTCTGTGCGTCGTAGAAAAGCGCCAGAACAAGGACTCGTTCCCCGCGTTGCTGGCAGGAACGGGTGAGCAGGTGTTGTCGGTCTATGAGCCGAAGCTGCTGGGAACCGATCGCGTTGCGGGCATCGACAGCCAGGTTGTCGAGCTCGATCCCAAGGACGGATGGCGCTTCGCCTATAAGCTGTGGGCAGACGCGAAAACGGGCCTCCTGTTGCGCGCGCAGACACTGGATCCGAACGGGCAGGTGCTCGAACAGCTTTCGTTCTCGCAGATCCGCATTGGCGTGCCGGTCGACAAGGCGCCGATCGTAAGCGGGATTCGCAATACGGCGGGCTGGACGGTGGTGCGGCCGCCGGTTGAGTCTGTCGA